>NZ_JVRR01000103.1 GCF_001070715.1 Streptococcus pseudopneumoniae | reverse complement strand
GTACGGCAAGGCGACGTTGACGCAGTTTGAATTTGATTTTCGAAGAGTATAAGTGAGCAGCTTATAAATTCAATTTCCCAAATAGATTCATACTAGTATCTTTTGCAAAAAATAAAGGGCGACTTCCTTCATGAATATCAATTTCATCTATAAGGAAGGTAGCTAATTGAACTAACTCATTTATTCTGTTTGTCGCTAGAAAAATCAGATCTCCTTGTGAAGGTTGAGGAGATACTGAATGAAAATCAAAGAAGAAACTAGCAAGCTAGTAGCAGATTGCCCAAAACACCGCTTTGAGATTGTAGATAAGACTGACCTATATAATCCAAGGTGAAGCGACTGTGGTTTGAGGAGATTTTCAAAGAGTATAGGCTAGAGAGTGTTGTGTTTTTATGTCCTTCTAGTAGAAAATGCTAGACAGAAGAATGGGGAACTTGGATAGGAAAAAGAGATTGAGAAAGGAGGTTAGAAGAGATGATTATTACAAAAATTAGCCGTTTAGGAACTTATGTGGGAGTAAATCCACATTTTGCAACATTGATAGATTTTCTAGAAAAAACAGGACTAGAAAATTTAACAGAAGGTCCGATTGCTATCGATGGAGATCGATTGTTTGGGAATTGCTTTACTTATCTAGCAGATGGTCAAGCAGGGGCTTTCTTTGAAACACACCAAAAATATTTGGATATTCATTTAGTTTTGGAAAACGAAGAAGCCATGGCTGTTACGTCGCCGGAAAATGTAAGCGTTACCCAAGAGTATGATGAAGAGAAGGATATTGAATTATACACAGGGAAAGTGGAACAGTTGGTTCATTTGAGAGCTGGCGAATGTCTCATCACTTTTCCAGAAGATTTACATCAACCCAAGGTTCGTATAAATGATGAACCTGTGAAAAAAGTTGTCTTTAAAGTTGCGATTTCTTAATGTAGAAAGGGAAGAACGATGAAAAAAATGAGAAAGTTTTTATGTCTAGCTGGAGTTGCGCTAGCAGCCGTTGCCTTGGTAGCTTGTTCAGGAAAAAAAGAAGCTACAACTAGTACTGAACCACCGACAGAATTATCTGGTGAGATTACAATGTGGCACTCCTTTACTCAAGGACCCCGTTTAGAAAGTATTCAAAAATCAGCAGATGCCTTCATGCAAAAGCATCCGAAAACGAAAATTAAGATTGAAACATTCTCTTGGAATGACTTCTATACTAAATGGACTACAGGTTTAGCAAATGGGAATGTGCCAGATATCAGTACGGCTCTTCCTAACCAAGTAATGGAAATGGTCAACTCAGATGCTTTGGTTCCGTTAAACGATTCTATCAAGCGTATTGGACAGGATAAATTTAACGAAACTGCCTTAAATGAGGCAAAAATCGGAGATGATTACTATTCTGTTCCTCTTTATTCACATGCACAAGTCATGTGGGTTAGAACAGATTTGTTAAAAGAACATAATATTGAGGTTCCTAAAACTTGGGATCAACTCTATGAAGCTTCTAAAAAATTGAAAGAAGCTGGAGTTTATGGCTTGTCTGTTCCGTTCGGAACAAATGACTTAATGGCAACACGCTTCTTGAACTTCTACGTACGTAGTGGTGGAGGAAGCCTCTTAACAAAAGATCTTAAAGCAGATTTGACAAGCCAACTTGCTCAAGATGGTATTAAATACTGGGTTAAAATGTATAAAGAAATCTCACCTCAAGATTCTTTGAACTTTAATGTCCTTCAACAAGCTACCTTGTTCTATCAAGGAAAAACAGCATTTGACTTTAACTCTGGCTTCCATATTGGAGGAATCAATGCCAACAGTCCTCAATTGATTGATTCGATTGATGCTTATCCTATTCCAAAAATCAAAGAATCTGATAAGGACCAAGGAATTGAAACCTCAAACATTCCAATGGTTGTTTGGAAAAATTCAAAATACCCAGAAGTTGCTAAAGCATTCTTAGAATCACTTTATAATGAAGAAGACTACATTAAATTCCTTGATTCAACTCCAGTAGGTATGTTGCCAACTATTAAGGGGATTAGCGATTCTGCAGCCTATAAAGAAAATGAAACTCGTAAGAAATTTAAACATGCTGAAGAAGTAATTACTGAAGCTGTTAAAAAAGGTACTGCTATTGGTTATGAAAATGGACCAAGTGTACAAGCTGGTATGTTGACTAACCAACACATTATTGAACAAATGTTCCAAGATATCATTACAAATGGAACAGATCCTATGAAAGCAGCAAAAGAAGCAGAAAAACAATTAAACGATTTATTTGAAGCTGTTCAGTAGGTGTAAAAGACTAGAAAATAGGTGGGCTAGTGAGCTGAAAAGCCCTAGCCCAATCTTGTAAAAGAAGGGAGAAGGAGAATGGTTAAAGAACGTAATTTAACTCGCTGGATATTTGTTTTGCCAGCTATGATTATCGTAGGATTACTCTTTGTTTATCCGTTTTTCTCGAGTATTTTTTATAGCTTTACCAATAAGCATTTGATTATGCCTAATTATAAATTTGTTGGTTTAGCTAACTATAAAGCTGTGCTATCAGATCCCAACTTCTTTAATGCGTTCTTTAATTCAATTAAGTGGACCGTTTTCTCATTAGTTGGTCAAGTTTTAGTAGGGTTTGTATTGGCTTTAGCTCTTCACAGAGTACGCCACTTCAAGAAATTATATAGGACCTTATTGATTGTTCCTTGGGCATTTCCTACCATCGTTATTGCCTTTTCTTGGCAGTGGATTCTAAATGGGGTTTATGGCTACTTACCGAATCTAATCGTAAAATTAGGTTTAATGGAACATACGCCTGCATTTTTGACAGATAGTACATGGGCATTCCTATGTTTGGTGTTTATCAACATTTGGTTTGGAGCGCCGATGATTATGGTCAATGTGCTTTCAGCTTTGCAAACAGTACCAGAAGAACAATTTGAGGCTGCTAAGATAGATGGTGCTTCAAGTTGGCAAGTGTTCAAATTTATCGTCTTTCCACATATTAAAGTGGTTGTAGGGCTTCTAGTTGTTTTGAGAACTGTATGGATCTTTAATAACTTTGACATTATCTACCTTATTACTGGTGGTGGACCAGCCAATGCTACAACGACGCTTCCAATTTTTGCCTACAACCTAGGTTGGGGAACTAAATTATTGGGTCGTGCCTCAGCAGTTACAGTATTGCTCTTTATCTTCTTGGTGGCGATTTGCTTTATCTACTTTGCTATCATCAGTAAGTGGGAAAAGGAGGGTAGAAAATAATGAAGAAGAAATCCGGTATTTATTTAGATATTCTCTCACATGTACTCTTGATTGGTGCGACCATCGTTGCAATTTTCCCATTGGTATGGATTATCATATCTTCTGTCAAGGGTAAAGGGGAATTAACTCAGTATCCAACACGATTTTGGCCTGAACAATTTACATTAGATTATTTCACTCATGTTATCAATGATTTGCACTTTATTGATAACATTCGAAACAGTTTAATCATTGCCTTAGCTACAACTGTTATTGCGATTATTATTTCTGCTATGGCAGCCTACGGTATTGTTCGATTCTTCCCTAAATTGGGAGCAATCATGTCGAGACTACTCGTCATTACCTACATTTTCCCACCAATTTTGTTAGCAATTCCCTATTCAATTGCCATTGCTAAAGTTGGATTAACAAATAGTTTATTTGGCTTGATGATGGTTTATCTATCTTTTAGTGTTCCATATGCAGTTTGGCTCTTAGTTGGATTTTTCCAAACAGTTCCAATTGGAATTGAAGAAGCAGCTCGAATTGATGGTGCAAATAAATTTGTTACGTTTTATAAAGTTGTACTACCAATTGTGGCACCAGGTATTGTAGCAACAGCTATTTATACATTTATCAATGCTTGGAATGAATTCTTGTATGCCTTGATTTTGATTAACAATACAGGAAAGATGACAGTAGCAGTAGCCCTTCGTTCACTTAACGGTTCAGAAATACTAGACTGGGGAGATATGATGGCAGCATCTGTTATTGTAGTTCTTCCATCAATCATTTTCTTCTCAATTATCCAAAATAAGATTGCAAGTGGATTGTCAGAAGGATCTGTGAAGTAATACTCAATGAAAATCAAAGAGCAAACTAGGAAACTAGCCGCAGGTTGCTCAAAGTACAGCTTTGAGGTTGCAGATAAAACTGACGAAGTCAGCTCAAAACACGTTTTTGAGGCTGTAGATGAAGCGACGTTGACGCGGTTTGAAGAGATTTTCGAAGAGTATAAGTTAAAATTAGAAAGTTTATTCAATAATAAAGGAGAAAAAACATGGTTAAATACGGTGTTGTTGGAACAGGATATTTTGGAGCTGAATTGGCTCGCTATATGCAAAAGAATGATGGAGCAGAGATTACTCTTCTCTATGACCCAGATAATGCAGAGGCAATTGCAGAAGAATTGGGAGCAAAAGTAGCAAGTTCCTTAGATGAGTTGGTTTCTAGCGATGAAGTAGATTGTGTTATTGTCGCAACTCCAAATAATCTTCATAAGGAACCAGTTATTAAGGCTGCACAGCATGGTAAAAATGTTTTCTGTGAAAAACCAATTGCGCTTTCTTATCAAGATTGCCGTGAGATGGTAGATGCATGCAAAGAAAACAATGTAACCTTTATGGCAGGACATATTATGAACTTCTTTAATGGTGTCCATCATGCAAAAGAATTGATTAATCAAGGAGTTATCGGAGACGTTCTATATTGTCACACTGCTCGTAATGGTTGGGAAGAACAACAACCGTCAGTATCATGGAAAAAAATTCGTGAAAAATCAGGTGGTCACTTGTATCACCACATCCATGAGTTGGATTGTGTTCAATTCCTTATGGGTGGCATGCCTGAGACTGTAACCATGACAGGTGGAAATGTAGCCCATGAAGGTGAACATTTCGGTGATGAAGATGATATGATTTTTGTCAATATGGAATTTTCTAATAAGCGTTTTGCCTTGTTAGAATGGGGTTCAGCTTATCGTTGGGGTGAACATTATGTTTTGATTCAAGGAACGAAAGGTGCTATCCGCTTAGACTTATTCAACTGTAAAGGAACTCTTAAGCTAGATGGACAAGAAAGCTATTTCTTGATTCACGAATCTCAAGAAGAAGATGATGATCGTACTCGTATCTATCATAGTACAGAGATGGACGGAGCAATTGCTTATGGTAAACCAGGTAAACGTACTCCATTATGGCTATCATCTGTCATTGATAAAGAAATGCGCTATCTGCATGAGATTATGCAAGGAGCTCCAGTATCAGAAGAATTTGCAAAACTATTGACAGGTGAAGCTGCTCTAGAAGCAATTGCTACTGCAGATGCTTGTACCCAGTCTATGTTTGAAGATCGCAAAGTAAAATTGTCAGAAATTGTAAAATAAATTTTGGTATTCTCCTATTATAGGTCGACTTGCTCCTCTGAAAGTACTTTTAGAGGAGCTGTTTGACTTGGCTAGTTTTTGAAACTGAAATCTATTCTACTACAAACTCTTGAAAGCGTTTTATTTTTAAGATATAATAATCTCATAGAAACAAAGAAAAAGGAAAAGGAGGAAAGAGGATGCCACAGATTAGCAAAGAAGCCTTGATTGAGCAAATCAAAGATGGAATCATCGTTTCTTGTCAGGCTCTTCCTCATGAACCGCTTTATACAGAAGCGGGAGGGGTGATTCCCTTGCTGGTCAAAGCGGCTGAGCAAGGTGGAGCAGTCGGTATCCGAGCCAATAGTGTTCGCGATATCAAGGAAATCAAGGAAGTCACCAAACTTCCGATTATTGGGATAATCAAACGAGATTATCCGCCACAAGAACCCTTCATCACGGCTACCATGAAAGAAGTTGATGAATTGGCAGAACTGGACATCGAGGTGATTGCTCTGGATTGTACCAAGCGTGAACGCTACGATGGCTTGGAAATTCAAGAGTTCATTCGTCAGGTTAAGGAGAAATATCCTAACCAGCTCTTGATGGCTGATACTAGTATCTTCGAAGAAGGTCTAGCAGCTGTAGAAGCAGGAATTGACTTTGTCGGAACAACCTTGTCAGGATACACATCCTACAGTCCAAAAGTAGACGGTCCAGATTTTGAACTCATCAAAAAACTCTGCGATGCCGGCGTGGATGTCATTGCAGAAGGGAAAATTCATACACCAGAACAAGCCAAACAAATCCTTGAATACGGAGTGCGAGGCATCGTTGTTGGTGGCGCTATTACTAGACCAAAAGAGATTACAGAACGCTTCGTTGCTGGTCTTAAATAACACAATCTTAAAAAAGAGGAGAGTGGTGGATGAGTAGGATGAAATGAAATCGCATACAAGAAATAAAGAACTCATTATCCAAGTTGGATACGCTTATAAAATAGGAGAATACAAATGAAATTTAGAAAATTAGCTTGTACAGTACTTGCAAGTGCTGCGGTTCTTGGTCTTGCTGCTTGTGGCAATTCTGGCGGAAGTAAAGAAGCTGGCAAATCAGGTGGTGACGGTGCCAAAACAGAAATCACTTGGTGGGCATTCCCAGTATTTACCCAAGAAAAAACTGGTGACGGTGTTGGAACTTATGAAAAATCAATCATCGAAGCGTTTGAAAAAGCCAATCCAGATGTAAAAGTGAAATTGGAAACTATTGACTTCAAGTCAGGTCCTGAAAAAATCACAACAGCTATCGAAGCAGGAACAGCTCCAGACGTACTCTTTGATGCACCGGGACGTATCATCCAATACGGTAAAAACGGCAAATTGGCTGACTTGAATGACCTCTTCACAGATGAATTTGTTAAAGATGTCAACAATGAAAACATCGTACAAGCAAGTAAAGCTGGAGACAAGGCTTACATGTATCCAATTAGTTCTGCCCCATTCTACATGGCAATGAACAAGAAAATGTTAGAAGATGCTGGAGTGGCAAACCTTGTAAAAGAAGGTTGGACAACTGATGATTTTGAAAAAGTATTGAAAGCACTCAAAGACAAGGGTTACACACCAGGTTCATTGTTCAGTTCTGGTCAAGGGGGAGACCAAGGAACACGTGCCTTTATCTCTAACCTTTATAGCGGTTCTGTAACAGATGAAAAAGTTAGCAAATATACAACTGATGATCCTAAATTCGTCAAAGGTCTTGAAAAAGCAACTAGCTGGATTAAAGACAATTTGCTCAATAATGGTTCACAATTTGACGGTGGAGCAGATATCCAAAACTTTGCCAACGGTCAAACATCTTACACAATCCTTTGGGCCCCAGCTCAAAATGGTATCCAAGCTAAACTTTTAGAAGCAAGTAAGGTAGAAGTGGTAGAAGTACCATTCCCATCAGACGAAGGTAAACCAGCTCTTGAATACCTTGTAAACGGATTTGCAGTATTCAACAATAAAGACGATAAGAAAGTCGCTGCATCTAAGAAATTCATCCAATTTATCGCAGATGACAAAGAGTGGGGTCCAAAAGACGTAGTTCGTACAGGTGCTTTCCCAGTCCGTACTTCATTTGGCAAACTTTATGATGACAAACGTATGGAAACAATCAGCAGCTGGACTCAATACTACTCACCATACTACAACACGATTGATGGATTTGCTGAAATGAGAACACTTTGGTTCCCAATGTTGCAATCTGTATCAAATGGTGACGAAAAACCAGCGGACGCTTTGAAAGCCTTCACTGAAAAAGCGAACGAAACAATTAAAAAAGCTATGAAACAATAGTCCTTAGTTATTCTATAAAAAGTAGTTTTTTAAAGAACCTAAGAGTGTATACCCCCTTTTCCCTCTACACAGATAGTGTAAGAAAAGGGGGGCTTTTGTTTAAAATGTAAGAAATTGTCACGAAATTAAAATGAAGTTCTTACATAAGCGAATCATAAAAAATTTCATTTTGATTTTAAAACAGTTCAAGAAAGTCAAAAAATATTCTATTTGAAAGAGAGGTGCCGACTGTGAAAGTCAATAAAATCCGTATGAGGGAAACAGTGATTTCCTATGCTTTCCTAGCACCAGTGTTGTTCTTCTTTGTCATCTTTGTATTGGCTCCAATGATTATGGGCTTTATTACAAGTTTCTTTAACTACTCTATGACTAGCTTTGAATTTGTGGGATTAGATAACTATATCCGTATGTTTAAAGATCCTGTCTTTACAAAATCTCTGATTAACACAGTTATTTTGGTTATTGGATCAGTTCCAGTTGTTGTTCTCTTCTCGCTCTTTGTAGCGTCACAGACCTACCATCAAAATGCTATCGCTAGATCATTCTATCGTTTCGTATTCTTCCTTCCAGTTGTTACAGGTAGTGTTGCCGTAACAGTTGTATGGAAATGGATTTATGATCCACTATCAGGTATCTTAAACTTTGTTTTGAAATCTAGTCATATCATCACTCAAAACATTTCATGGCTTGGTGATAAGCATTGGGCTTTGATGGCGATTATGATTATCCTTTTGACAACTTCAGTTGGTCAGCCGATTATCCTTTATATCGCTGCTATGGGGAATATTGATAATTCACTGGTTGAAGCGGCGCGTGTTGACGGTGCAACTGAGTTTCAAGTTTTCTGGAAGATTAAATGGCCAAGCCTTCTTCCAACAACTCTTTATATCGCAATCATCACAACAATTAACTCATTCCAATGTTTCGCCTTGATTCAGCTTTTGACATCTGGTGGGCCAAACTACTCAACAAGTACCTTGATGTACTACCTTTACGAAAAAGCCTTCCAATTGACAGAATACGGCTATGCCAACACAATTGGTGTCTTCTTGGCAGTCATGATTGCGATCGTAAGCTTTGTTCAATTTAAAGTACTTGGAAACGACGTAGAATACTAAAGAAAGGAGACAGCTATGCAATCTACAGAAAAAAAACCATTAACAGCCTTTACTGTTATTTCAACAATTATTTTGCTCTTGTTGACTGTGCTGTTCATCTTTCCATTCTACTGGATTTTGACAGGGGCATTCAAATCACAACCTGATACAATCGTTATTCCACCACAATGGTTCCCTAAAATGCCAACCATGGAAAATTTCCAACAACTCATGGTGCAAAACCCTGCTATGCAATGGATGTGGAACTCAGTATTTATCTCATTGGTAACCATGTTCTTAGTCTGTGCGACTTCATCTCTAGCAGGTTATGTATTGGCTAAAAAACGTTTCTATGGTCAACGGATTCTATTTGCCATCTTCATCGCTGCTATGGCGCTTCCAAAACAAGTTGTCCTTGTACCATTGGTACGTATCGTCAACTTCATGGGAATCCACGATACTCTCTGGGCAGTTATCTTGCCTTTGATTGGATGGCCATTCGGTGTCTTCCTTATGAAACAATTCAGTGAAAACATCCCAACAGAGTTGCTTGAATCAGCTAAAATCGACGGTTGTGGTGAGATTCGTACATTCTGGAGTGTAGCCTTCCCAATTGTGAAACCAGGGTTTGCAGCTCTTGCAATCTTTACCTTCATCAATACTTGGAACGACTACTTCATGCAGTTGGTTATGTTGACTTCACGTCAAAATTTGACTATCTCACTAGGCGTTGCGACTATGCAGGCCGAAATGGCAACCAACTATGGTTTGATCATGGCAGGAGCTGCCCTTGCTGCTGTGCCAATCGTAACAGTCTTCCTAGTCTTCCAAAAATCCTTCACGCAAGGGATTACTATGGGAGCGGTCAAAGGATAAGAAACGATTTCTTTTACAGTATCAATTTGCTATTGCTAGCACTATCTAAAAGCCTCCGACAGTAAATGACACTGTTGGAGGTGTTAGTTTTAATCGCTTAATGACGATTTTTAAAGGAGAAAATAATGATTTTTGACGATTTGAAAAATATTAGCTTCTATAAAGGGATTCATCCCAATCTTGACAAGGCAATTGATTATCTTTATGAACATCGTAAAGATTCATTCGAGTTAGGAAAATATGATATTGATGGTGACAAGGTCTTTCTAGTTGTTCAAGAAAATGTCCTCAATCAAGCTGAAAATGACCAGTTTGAACATCACAAGAACTATGCAGACTTGCATTTGTTGGTAGAAGGGCATGAATATTCTAGCTACGGTTCACGTATCAAAGATGAAGCAGTAGCATTCGACGAAGCAAGTGATATTGGCTTTGTTCATTGTCATGAACACTACCCACTCTTGTTGGGTTATCACAATTTTGCGATTTTCTTCCCAGGTGAACCACATCAACCAAATGGTTATGCAGGTATGGAAGATCAAGTTCGCAAGTATTTGTTTAAAATTTTAATTGATTAGAATGATCAGCAGAGATAGCTGATGACTATCTTATTAAGTACTTTTGAAAATTGAGTTTAAGAGTTGAATCTTATCAATTGATAAATCGGAATGATTTAGCAAGTGATATAAATTAAATTATAGGAGGAGCAAACATGGCACAAAAAGGAGTAAGCCTTATCAAGGCTGCATTTGATACAGATAATTTTCTAATGCGAATTAGTGAGAAGGTTTTAGATATTGTAACAGTCAATCTTCTCTTTGTAGTAACTTGTTTGCCAATCGTAACGATTGGAGTGGCTAAAATCAGCCTCTACGAGACCATGTTTGAGATTAAGAAGAGCAGACGGGTGCCCGTTTTTAAAATCTATCTGAGAACTTTCAAGCAAAATCTGAAATTGGGGTTTCAGCTCGGTTTAATGGAGTTAGGAATTGTGTTTCTTACCCTTTCAGATCTCTATCTTTTCTGGGGTCAAACAGCTCTGCCCTTCCAATTGGTTAAAGCTATTTGTTTAGGTATTCTTATTTTCCTTACCATTGTGATGCTGGCTAGCTATCCAATCGCTGCACGTTATGACCTATCTTGGAAAGAAATTCTTCAAAAAGGATTGATGTTGGCTAGTTTTAATGCTCCTTGGTTTATCTTGATGATTGCAATTATCTTTTTGATTTTGATGATTCTATATCTATCAGCCTTTACCCTTCTATTGGGAGGATCAGCTTTTATTCTCTTTGGTTTTGGATTTCTTGCTTTTTTACAAGTGGGAGTGATGGAAAAGCTATTTGCTAAGTATGAGTAAGGGGTGCAATTATTTCTGAAACTACTTTCAAACGCTCCAAACGCTATTCTATAAGCGAGAAACTAAAATCTAAGTGTCTACAAGATATTGAAAGCCTTTTCGGTAAAGTGTATACTAAAGAAGTAAAGAAAGAATCTGCTTTAGCAGAAAATAAAAATAATAGGAGAAAATCTATGTCAGATTTAAAAAAATACGAAGGTGTCATTCCAGCCTTCTACGCATGTTATGATGATCAAGGAGAAGTAAGTCCAGAGCGTACGCGTGCCTTGGTTCAATACTTTATTGATAAAGGTGTTCAAGGTCTTTATGTCAATGGTTCTTCTGGTGAATGTATCTACCAAAGCGTTGAAGACCGCAAGTTAATCTTGGAAGAAGTCATGGCAGTTGCCAAAGGTAAATTGACCATCATTGCTCACGTAGCTTGCAACAACACCAAAGACAGTATGGAACTGGCTCGTCATGCTGAAAGTTTGGGTGTAGATGCCATTGCAACAATTCCACCAATTTACTTCCGCTTGCCAGAATACTCAGTTGCCAAATACTGGAACGATATTAGTTCTGCAGCTCCAAACACAGACTATGTGATCTACAACATTCCTCAATTGGCAGGTGTTGCTTTGACTCCAAGTCTTTATACTGAAATGTTGAAAAATCCTCGTGTTATTGGTGTTAAAAATTCTTCAATGCCAGTTCAAGATATCCAAACCTTTGTGAGCCTTGGTGGGGAAGACCATATCGTCTTTAACGGTCCAGATGAACAGTTCCTAGGAGGTCGCCTCATGGGTGCCAAAGCTGGTATCGGTGGTACATATGGTGCTATGCCAGAACTCTTCTTGAAACTCAACCAATTGATTGCGGACAAAGACTTGGAAACAGCGCGTGAATTGCAGTATGCTATCAACGCAATCATTGGCAAACTCACTGCTGCACATGGAAATATGTACGGTGTCATCAAAGAAGTCTTGAAAATCAATGAAGGCTTGAACATCGGTTCTGTTCGTTCGCCATTGACACCAGTGACTGAAGAAGATCGTCCAGTTGTAGAAGCAGCTGCAGCCTTGATTCGTGAAACCAAGGAGCGCTTCCTCTAATCCATAAGGAGGTATTTATGACACACTACGTTGCAATTGATATCGGTGGAACCAACATCAAATATGGTTTGATCGACCAAGAAGGCCAACTTGTTGAATCGCATGAAATGCCAACAGAGGCGCATAAGGGTGGCCCTCATATCTTACAAAAGACCAAAGATATCGTAGCTAGCTATTTAGAAAAAGGCCCAGTAGCAGGTGTTGCCATTTCTTCTGCAGGAATGGTGGACCCTGATAAGGGGGAAATTTTCTACGCTGGACCTCAGATTCCAAATTATGCAGGCACCCAGTTCAAAAAGGAAATCGAAGAAAGCTTTACTATTCCTTGTGAGATTGAAAATGATGTCAACTGTGCAGGTCTGGCTGAGGCAGTATCTGGTTCAGGTAAGGGAGCAAGTGTCACCCTTTGCTTGACCATTGGAACAGGTATCGGTGGTTGCTTGATTATGGATGGGAAAGTCTTCCATGGTTTTAGCAATTCTGCCTGTGAAGTCGGGTATATGCATATGCAAGATGGTGCTTTCCAAGACTTGGCTTCTACGACAGCCTTGGTGGAGTATGTAGCAGCAGGTCATGGAGATTCAGTTGACCAGTGGAATGGTCGACGCATCTTTAAGGAAGCCACTGAAGGAAACAAAATCTGCATGGCTGGTATTGACCGTATGGTTGACTATCTAGGAAAAGGTCTGGCAAATATTTGCTACGTTGCCAATCCAGAAGTGGTTATTCTTGGTGGTGGTATCATGGGGCAAGAGGCTATCCTCAAACCTAAGATCCGCACAGCCTTGAAAGAGGCTTTGGTACCAAGTTTAGCAGAAAAAACACGATTAGAATTTGCCCATCACCAGAATACAGCAGGTATGCTTGGTGCATATTATCATTTTAAGACAAAACAATCCTAGTTTGGCCCAGCCAAACTAGGATTTTCTTATACGTTTTTGTCTACGATAGCCGTTGAGTTTTTTATTTTCCCAGTAGCTATTAAAGATTTTTTCCTTGCTTTCGCGATTGATTTCCAAAAAGTAGGCATAAATCAAATCGATAAAGAAGAGCATAGGAAGTTGAGCGGATATTCGTTGGATATAGGAAGGCTGGCTGTGGGTGGCTACCAGAACAGTCTCTGTGTAGGTCTGACTATCTTTATTTGGGACACTTGAAAAGAGTACAGTCTTTGCCCCCATCTCCTTAGCGTCTAATAAACTGTCTAAAATAGAGGGAGTTGTGCCAGAAAGTGAGAAACCCAGTACGAGACAATTTTCATCCATGATGCTGGTTGTCCAGGCAAAGCCGTCTTGGTCTGTCAAAGCTTCGCAGACCACACCCAGACGCATGAAGCGCAATTTCATTTCACGAGCTACGAGGCCAGAACTCCCTGTTCCGAAGAAGTAGATACGCTCAGCATCTTCGATTAGCTGGGCAATTCGTTCTAGTTGGACTTCGTCAATCAAGTCTTGTGTTTGTTCCCTCATGTTGCTATAACTTCTGAGGACTCGTTTGGTCAGTGGACTGTGCTTGGAGACTTGGTTGGCTTGATTTTCTGCCTCATGTTGGTATTGGAAAATAAATTCTCGGTAGCCAGTAAAGCCACACTTTTTAGCAAAGCGAGTTAGTGCAGCCTGAGAGATATGTAATTTTTGAGTGACTTGTTGAGAAGATAAATCATCTGTAATCGTTTCTGCTTGTAAAAAATAGCGAGCGATTTCTTGCTCTAGGTCTGTCATTTCTTCAAAATGTGAATCAATGACAGTTGCGATATCTGGTTTGTCCATAGGGAAGGCTCCTTTAAATGAGTCGTGTTGGAAAAAGACTAGATTATTGAACTTTTACATTCATTATAACATATAATATAGGGATGGATAAATAAAAACGTATCTTACTGTAAAAACGAAAAAAAGCTTCTTTCTTTTCCATAATTTTCTGCTCAAATTGTGGTACAATTAAGAGTAAGATTTTAAGTTAGAAATGAGACTGATTTGTATGAGAAAATTTAACAGCCATTCGATTCCGATTCGGCTTAATTTATTGTTTTCAATCGTCATTTTACTCTTTATGACCATTATTGGTCGTTTGTTGTATATGCAGGTTTTGAACAAGGATTTTTACGAAAAAAAGCTAGCCTCAGCTAGTCAGACCAAGGTCACAACCAGTTCTGCCCGTGGGGAAATTTATGATGCTAGTGGAAAACCTTTGGTAGAAAATACGTTAAAGCAGGTTGTTTCCTTTACGCGTAGCAATAAAATGACGGCTACAGACTTAAAAGAAATAGCTAAAAAGTTACTGACTTATGTGAGCATCAGCTCTCCAAATTTGACAGAACGCCAGCTGGCTGATTACTATTTGGCTGATCCTGAAATCTATAAAAAAACAGTGGAAGCTCTCCCAAGTGAGAAACGCTTGGATTCAGATGGCAATCGTCTATCCGAATCAGAACTGTATAACAATGCGGTCGATAGTGTCCCAACAAGTCAACTAAACTATACAGAGGATGAAAAGAAAGAAATCTATCTTTTTAGTCAGTTAAATGCTGTTGGAAACTTTGCGACAGGAACCATTGCGACAGATCCTCTAAATGATTCTCAGGTGGCTGTTATTGCCTCTATTTCAAAGGAGATGCCTGGCATTAGTATTTCTACCTCTTGGGATAGAAAGGTTTTGGAAACTTCTCTTTCTTCTATAGTAGGGAGTGTATCCAGTGAAAAAGCTGGTCTCCCAGCGGAAGAAGCAGAAGCCTATCTTAAAAAAGGCTATTCTCTAAATGACCGTGTTGGAACCTCCTATTTGGAAAAGCAATATGAAGAGACCTTACAAGGGAAACGCTCGGTAAAAGAAATCCATCTGGATAAATATGGCAATATGGAAAGCGTGGATACAATTGAGGAAGGTAGTAAGGGAAACAATATCAAACTGACCATTGATTTGGCCTTCCAAGATAGCGTGGATGCTTTGCTGAAAAGTTATTTCAATTCCGAGCTAGGAAATGGTGGAGCCAAGTATTCTGAAGGTGTCTATGCAGTCGCCCTTAACCCAAAAACAGGTGCTGTTTTGTCTATGTCAGGTCTCAAACATGACTTGAAAACGGGAGACTTGACGCCTGATTCCTTGGGAACGGTAACCAATGTCTTTGTCCCAGGTTCGGTTGTCAAGGCTGCGACCATCAGCTCTGGCTGGGAAAATGGAGTCTTATCAGGAAACCAGACCTTGACAGATCAGCCTATTGTTTTCCAAGGTTCAGCTCCAATTTATTCTTGGTATAAATTGGCATATGGATCTTTTCCTATTACAGCTGTGGAAGCCTTGGAGTATTCATCTAATGCTTACATGGTTCAAACCGCTCTTGGAATCATGGGCCAGACCTATCAACCCAATATGTTTGTCGGCACCAGCAATCTAGAGTCTGCTATGGGGAAATTGCGTTCAACCTTTGGTGAATATGGTTTGGGTTCTGCGACCGGAATTGACCTACCAGATGAATCTACTGGATTTGTTCCCAAAGACTATAGCTTTGCTAATTACATTACTAATGCCTTTGGGCAGTTTGATAACTATACGCCCATGCAATTAGCTCAGTATGTAGCAACTATTGCAAATGATGGTGTTCGTGTGGCTCCTCGTATTGTGGAAGGCATTTATGGTAATAATGATAAGGGAGGACTGGGCGACTTGATTCAGCAACTGCAACCGACAGAGATGAATAAGGTCAATATATCCGACTCCGATATGAGTGTCTTGCACCAAGGTTTTTATCAGGTTGCTCATGGGACTAGCGGATTGACAACTGGACGTGCCTTTTCAAATGGTGCCTTGGTATCCATTAGCGGAAAAACGGGTACAGCCGAAAGCTATGTGGCAGATGGACAGCAAGCAACCAATACCAATGCGGTGGCCTATGCCCCATCTGATAATCCTCAAATCGCTGTTGCAGTGGTCTTTCCTCATAATACCAATCTAACAAATGGTGTAGGACCTTCCATTGCGCGTGACATTATCAATCTGTATCAAAAATACCATCCGATGAACTAGAAAGGAAATTATGCTTTATCCAACACCCATTGCCAAGCTGATTGACAGTTATTCTAAGTTACCAGGTATCGGGATTAAGACGGCTACGCGTCTGGCCTTTTATACGATTGGGATGTCTGATGATGATGTCAATGAATTTGCAAAAAATCTCCTTTCTGCTAAGAGAGAATTGACCTACTGTTCTATTTGTGGACGTTTGACAGACGACGATCCTTGTTCTATCTGTACCGATCCGACTCGTGACCAAACGACGATTTTAGTTCTCGAGGATAGTCGCGATGTGGCAGCCATGGAGAACATCCAAGAATACCACGGACTCTATCATGTTCTGCACGGCCTCATTTCCCCTATGAATGGCATCAGTCCTGATGATATCAATCTCAAGAGTCTCATGACTCGTCTGATGGACAGTGAAGTTTCAGAGGTCATCGTAGCAACCAATGCCACGGCAGATGGGGAAGCAACTTCTATGTATCTTTCACGTTTGCTCAAGCCAGCTGGGATTAAAGTTACACGCCTGGCACGAGGTCTTGCTGTGGGAGCGGATATCGAGTATGCGGACGAAGTGACCCTCTTACGGGCTATTGAAAATCGAACAGAGTTGTAAGTGTAGACAAATTTACGAACTCCATTCATTTATAAAAAATCAAGGAGGCTGAAAATCGTTCCTATCGGCCTCTTTTTGTATAGTGTGATGAGTAGGATCAGGTTCAAGTTTTAAAAAAACAAGCAAATATGATATACTAAAGAGCGAGTATTCTAGTAGAATTAGGACAAATAATATGAAACAAACGATTATTCTTTTATACGGTGGACGGAGTGCGGAACGCGAAGTCTCTGTCCTTTCAGCGGAAAGTGTCATGCGTGCGGTCAATTACGACCGTTTCACAGTCAAGACTTTCTTCATTAGCCAGTCTGGTGACTTTATCAAAACGCAGGAATTTAGCCAGACTCCAGAGCAAGAAGACCGTCTTATGACCAATGCGACCATTGATTGGGATAAGAAAGTTGCACCAAGTGCCATCTACGAAGAAGGGGCTGTGGTCTTTCCAGTTCTTCACGGTCCGATGGGAGAAGATGGCTCTGTCCAAGGCTTCTTAGAAGTTTTGAAAATGCCGTATGTCGGATGTAATATCTTGTCATCTAGCCTTGCCATGGATAAAATCACCACCAAACGTGTGTTAGAATCTGTCGGGATTGCCCAAGTTCCTTATGTGGCCATTGTCGAAGGGGATGATGTGACTGCTAAAATTGCCGAAGTTGAAGAAAAATTGACTTATCCAGTCTTCACTAAGCCGTCAAACATGGGTTCTAGTGTCGGTATTTCTAAATCTGAAAATCAAGAAGAACTCCGTCAAGCCTTGAAACTTGCCTTCCAATATGACAGCCGTGTCTTGGTTGAGCAAGGGGTAAATGCCCGTGAAATCGAGGTTGGTCTACTGGGCAACTACGATGTCAAAAGCACGCTACCAGGAGAAGTAGTCAAGGATGTTGCCTTTTATGACTACGATGCCAAGTATATTGATAACAAGATTACCATGGATATCCCAGCCAAAATCAGTGATGATGTGGTAGCTGTCATGCGTCAAAATGCAGAAACTGCCTTCCGTGCGATTGGTGGACTAGGTCTCTCTCGTTGTGATTTCTTCTATACAGACAAGGGGGAGATTTTCCTAAACGAGCTTAATACCATGCCAGGTTTTACCCAGTGGTCAATGTACCCACTGCTTTGGGACAATATGGGAATCAGCTACCCAGAACTAATCGAGCGTTTGGTGGAACTTGCCAAGGAAAGTTTTGACAAGCGCGAAGCGCATTTGCTATAAGAATGAAAAGAGAGGGTAGAAGCCAGAACCATCACTGCAAGATGATCAGAGTTCTCGGACTTCGACCCTTTTTAAAGGAGTAGAAATGAAATTAACAATTCATGAAGTGGCCCAAGTTGTAGGAGCCAAAAATGATGTCAGCATCTTTGAGGACATCCAGTTAGAAAAGGCTGAGTTTGATAGTCGTTTGATTGGGACTAGAGATTTATTTGTGCCACTTAAAGGTGCGCGTGATGGCCATGACTTTATCGAAAGAGCCTTTGAAAATGGTGCAGCAGTAACCTTGTCTGAGAAAGAGGTCGCAAATCATCCTTATATTTTAGTAGACGATGTTTTGACTGCCTTTCAACAACTAGCTGCCTATTATCTTGAAAAAACGGCTGTTGATGTCTTTGCAGTTACGGGTTCAAATGGCAAGACAACGACTAAGGATATGTTGGCGAATTTACTGTCAACGACCTACAAGACCTACAAAACACAAGGAAACTACAATAACGAAATTGGACTTCCCTACACAGTTCTCCATATGCCTGAAGGAACAGAAAAGTTGGTCTTGGAGATGGGGCAGGATCACTTGGGAGATATTCATCTCTTGTCAGAATTGGCTCGTCCAAAAACAGCCATCGTGACCTTGGTTGGAGAAGCCCATTTGGCCTTTTTCAAAGACCGTTCTGAGATTGCTAAAGGGAAAATGCAAATTGCAGACGGTATGGATTCCGGTTCCTTGCTTTTAGCTCCGGCTGACACTATTGTAGAGGCCTACTTGCCAGCTGGTAAAAAGGTGGTCCGTTTTGGTCAAGGAGCAGAGTTGGAAATTACCGACTTGGTTGAGCGTAAGGACAGTCTTACATTTAAGGCTAACTTCTTGGAACAAGACCTTGATTTGCCAGTGACTGGTAAGTACAATGCCACCAATGCTATGATTGCGTCCTATGTTGCCCTACAAGAAGGAGTTTCAGAGGAGCAGATTCGTCAGGCCTTCCAAGGTCTTGAATTGACGCGTAACCGTACCGAATGGAAGAAAGCAGCCAATGGAGCAGACATCCTATCAGATGTTTACAATGCCAATCCAACTGCTATGAAGCTGATTTTAGAGACTTTCTCTGCCATTCCAGTCAATGAAGGAGGCAAGAAAATCGCTGTTCTAGCAGACATGAAGGAACTAGGCGACCAGTCTATTCAACTCCATAATCAGATGATTTTGAGCCTCTCGCCAGATGTGCTGGATACCGTGATTTTCTATGGAGAAGATATTGCTGAATTAGCCCAATTGGCCAGTCAAATGTTCCCAATCGGCCACGTTTACTACTTCAAAAAAACAGCTAACGAGGACCAATTTGAAGACCTAGTCAAGCAGGTCAAGGAAAGTCTAGGAGCTAATGATCAAATCTTGCTCAAGGGCTCTAACTCCATGAATCTAGCTAAGCTGGTAGAAAGTTTAGAAAATGAATGCTAGTGATTTTGCCAAACATTTACGTATTTCTAAATCCATTTTTGACAAATAGCATGGTATAATAAAATGCAGGAAAATTTTGAATCATGAGGAAGACTAGATGAATTTATGGGATATTTTCTTTACGACCCAAGCAACAGAACCACCCAAATTTGACCTTTTTTGGTATGTCAGTATATTTACACTCTTGGCTTTGACCTTTTATACAGCCTATCGTTATCGTGAAACGAAGGCTTATCAACGATTTTTCCAAATCTTGCAGGCGGTTCAGTTGATCCTCCTTTATGGTTGGTATTGGGTCAATCATATGCCACTGTCAGAGAGCTTACCCTTTTACCATTGCCGTATGGCTATGTTTGTGGTGCTTTTGCTTCCTGGTCAGTCTAAGTATAGGCAGTATTTTGCATTACTAGGAACATTTGGGACATTAGCTGCCTTTGTTTATCCAGTGCCAGATGCCTATCCTTTCCCCCATATTGCCATCTTGTCCTTTATCTTTGGGCATTTAGCACTCTTGGGGAACTCTCTAGTTTATCTATTGAGACAGTATAATGCGCGATTGCTGGATGTGAAGGGAATTTTTCTCATGACCTTTGCCCTAAATGCCTTGATTTTTGTAGTCAATTTGGTAACAGGTGGGGATTACGGATTTTTGACAAAACCGCCATTGGTTGGAGATCACGGCTTAGTAGCTAATTATTTAATCGTTTCTCTGGCCCTGTCAGCAGCGATTACTTTAACTAAGAAAATCTTGGAGTTATTTTTAGAACAAGAAGCAGAAAAAATGATTGCAAAGAAAGCTTAGAAATGAGCTTTCTTTTTTGATAAATCTGATTTTTTATAATTTGTTTGGAAAATAAAAAAAGTTGATGAGCAAAAGTGAAAAAATAGCAAGTAAATTTAGGAAAAAACTAAGCACAATTAGATTTTTTGTGTTATAATATTCTGTGAATAGCTATGCCTATGTTTAGCTATGGAATAATACGAAGTGCGAAACTTGGAAGATAGAGAGGATGCGATGTAATGACTAGAGAAGGCTTTTTTACAGGTCTAGATATTGGAACAAGCTCTGTCAAGGTGCTTGTAGCCGAGCAGAGAAATGGTGAATTAAATGTAATTGGCGTGAGTAATGCCAAAAGTAAAGGTGTAAAGGATGGAATTATTGTTGATATTGATGCAGCAGCAACTGCTATCAAGTCAGCTATTTCCCAAGCAGAAGAAAAGGCAGGCATTTCGATTAAATCAGTGAATGTCGGCTTGCCTGGTAATCTTTTGCAGGTAGAACCAACTCAAGGGATGATTCCAGTAACATCTGATACCAAGGAAATTACGGATCAAGATGTTGAAAATGTTGTCAAATCAGCTTTGACAAAGAGTATGACACCTGACCGTGAAGTCATTACCTTTATTCCTGAAGAATTTATTGTGGATGGTTTCCAAGGGATTCGTGACCCACGTGGCATGATGGGGGTTCGCCTTGAAATGCGTGGCTTGCTTTATACAGGTCCTCGTACTATCTTGCACAATTTGCGTAAGACGGTTGAGCGTGCAGGTGTTCAGGTTGAAAATATTATCATTTCACCACTAGCAATGGTTCAATCAGTTTTGAACGAAGGTGAACGTGAATTTGGTGCTACAGTGATTGATATGGGGGCAGGTCAAACGACTGTCGCTACAATCCGTAACCAAGAACTTCAGTTCACCAATATTCTCCAAGAAGGCGGAGATTATGTAACTAAGGATATCTCTAAAGTCTTGAAAACTTCTCAGAAGTTGGCTGAAGGTTTGAAATTAAACTATGGAGAGGCTTACCCTCCTCTTGCAAGCAAAGAAACCTTCCAAGTAGAAGTTATTGGAGAAGTAGAAGCAGTCGAAGTGACGGAAGCCTACTTGTCAGAGATTATTTCCGCACGAATCAAGCACATCCTTGAACAAATTAAGCAAGAATTAGATAGAAGACATTTATTGGATCTTCCTGGTGGAATTGTTTTGATCGGTGGAAATGCTATTTTACCGGGTATGGTAGAATTGGCTCAAGAAGTCTTTGGCGTTCGTGTCAAGCTTTATGTTCCAAATCAAGTTGGTATTCGCAATCCAGCCTTTGCGCATGTGATTAGTTTATCAGAATTTGCTGGACAATTGACAGAAGTCAATCTTTTGGCTCAAAGAGCAGTCAAGGGTGAAGTTGCTCTGACTCATCAACCAATTAGTTTTGGAGGAATGATTCAGAAAACAGCTCAGTTTGTACAATCAACGCCTGTTCAACCAGCTCCTGCTCCAGAAGTAGAGCCGGTGGCTCCTACAGAACCAATGGCGGATTTCCAACAAGCTTCACAAAATAAACCGAAATTAGCAGATCGTTTCCGTGGCTTGATCGGAAGCATGTTTGACGAATAAAGAGGAAAAATAAATTATGACATTTTCATTTGATACAGCTGCTGCTCAAGGTGCAGTGATTAAAGTAATTGGTGTCGGTGGAGGTGGTGGCAATGCCATCAACCGTATGGTCGACGAAGGTGTTACAGGCGTAGAATTTATCGCAGCAAACACAGATGTACAAGCATTGAGTAGTACAAAAGCTGAGACTGTTATTCAGTTGGGACCTAAATTGACTCGTGGTTTGGGTGCAGGAGGTCAACCTGAGGTTGGTCGTAAAGCTGCTGAAGAAAGCGAAGAAACACTGACGGAAGCTATCAGTGGCGCAGATATGGTCTTCATCACTGCTGGTATGGGAGGAGGCTCTGGAACTGGAGCTGCTCCTGTTATTGCTCGTATCGCCAAAGATTTGGGCGCTCTTACAGTTGGTGTTGTAACACGTCCGTTTGGTTTTGAAGGAAGCAAGCGTGGACAATTTGCTGTAGAAGGAATCAATCAACTTCGTGAGCATGTAGATACTCTATTGATTATTTCGAACAACAACTTACTTGAAATTGTTGATAAGAAAACACCGCTCTTGGAGGCTCTTAGCGAAGCGGATAACGTTCTTCGTCAAGGTGTTCAAGGAATTACCGATTTGATTACCAATCCAGGATTGATTAACCTTGACTTTGCCGATGTGAAAACAGTTATGGCAAACAAAGGGAATGCTCTCATGGGTATTGGTATCGGTAGTGGAGAAGAACGTGTGGTAGAAGCGGCGCGTAAGGCAATTTACTCTCCACTTCTTGAAACAACAATTGATGGAGCAGAAGATGTGATTGTCAACGTTACTGGTGGTCTTGATTTAACCTTGATTGAAGCTGAAGAGGCTTCACAAATTGTGAATCAGGCAGCAGGTCAAGGAGTGAACATCTGGCTCGGTACTTCAATTGATGAAAGTATGCGTGATGAAATTCGTGTAACAGTTGTTGCAACAGGTGTTCGTCAAGACCGCGTAGAAAAGGTTGTGGCTCCACAAGCTAGACCTGCTACTAACTATCGTGAGACAATGAAACCAACTCATTCACATGGCTTTGATCGTCATTTTGATATGGCAGAAACAGCTGAATTGCCAAAACAAAATCCACGTCGTTTGGAACCAACTCAGGCATCTGCTTTTGGTGATTGGGATCTTCGCCGTGAATCGATTGTTCGTACAACAGATTCAGTCGTTTCTCCAGTTGAACGCTTTGAAGCCCCAACATCACAAGATGAAGATGAATTGGATACACCTCCATTTTTCAAAAATCGTTAAGTAAATGAATGTAAAAGAAAATACAGAACTTGTTTTTCGAGAAGTTGCAGAGGCTAGTCTGAATGCTCATCGAGAGAGTGGTTCAGTCTCTGTCATTGCAGTTACCAAGTATGTAGATGTACCGACAGCGGAAGCCTTGCTTCCGCTAGGTGTTCATCATATCGGTGAAAATCGTGTAGATAAGTTTCTGGAAAAATATGAAGCTTTAAAAGATCGAGATGTGACTTGGCATTTGATTGGTACCTTGCAAAGACGTAAGGTGAAAGATGTCATACAATTTGTCGATTATTTCCATGCCTTGGATTCCGTCAAGCTAGCAGAGGAAATTCAAAAAAGAAGTGACCGAGTCATCAAGTGTTTCCTTCAGGTAAATATTTCTAAAGAAGAAAGTAAACACGGTTTTTCGAGAGAGGAACTGCTGGAAATCTTGCCAGAGTTAGCCAGACTAGATAAGATTGAATATGTTGGTTTAATGACGATGGCACCTTTTGAGGCTAGCAGTGAGCAGTTGAAAGAAATTTTCAAGGCGACCCAAGATTTGCAAAGAGAAATTCAAGAAAAACAAATTCCAAATATGCCTATGCCCGAGTTAAGTATGGGAATGAGTCGTGATTATAAAGAAGCGATTCAATTCGGTTCCACCTTTGTTCGTATAGGTACATCATTTTTTAAGTAGGAGAGAACCATGTCTTTAAAAGATAGATTCGATAGATTTATAGATTATTTTACGGAGGATGAGGATTCAAGTCTCCCTTATGAAAAAAGAGATGAGCCTGTGTTTACTCCAGTAAATTCTTCACAGGAACCGGCTCTCCCAATGAATCAACCTTCACAGTCTGCTGGTGCAAAAGATAGCAATATCACCAGACTTCATGCAAGACAACAGGAATTGGCAAATCAGAGTCAGCGTGCAACGGATAAGGTCATTATAGATGTTCGTTATCCTAGAAAATATGAAGACGCAACAGAAATTGTTGATTTATTGGCAGGAAACGAAAGTATCTTGATTGATTTTCAGTATATGACAGAGGTGCAGGCTCGTCGTTGTTTGGACTATTTGGATGGAGCTTGTCATGTTTTAGCTGGAAATTTGAAAAAGGTAGCTTCTACCATGTATCTGTTGACACCAGTGAATGTTATTGTCAATGTAGAAGATATTCGCTTGCCAGATGAAGAACAAAATGGTGAGTTTGGTTTTGATATGAAGCGAAATAGAGTACGATAATGATTTTTTTAATTCGTATGATTTATAATGCAGTGGATATTTACTCCCTGATTTTGGTGGCCTTTGCTGTCATGTCTTGGTTTCCAGGTGCCTATGAATCAAGTTTAGGTCGTTGGATTGTAGCGTTGGTAAAACCAGTTCTTGCTCCCTTGCAACGCCTGCCTTTACAGATAGCAGGTCTTGATTTATCTGTTTGGGTTGCGATTGTTTTGATTCGATTTTTAGGAGAAAACCTAGTCCGTTTTCTGGCGATGATAGGATGAATAAAGGGATTTACCAGCATTTCTCCATAGAAGATCGTCCATTTCTTGACAAGGGAATGGAATGGATAAAGAAGGTAGAAGATAGCTATGCTCCTTTTTTAACTCCTTTTATCAATCCTCATCAGGAGAAGCTATTAAAGATTTTGGCCAAAACCTATGGTCTTGCTTGTAGCAGTAGTGGGGAATTCGTCTCGAGTGAGTATGTTCGAGTTTTATTATACCCAGATTATTTCCAACCAGAGTTTTCAGATTTTGAAATATCTCTCCAGGAAATAGTGTATTCCAATAAATTTGAACATTTAACGCATGCCAAAATTTTAGGGACAGTCATCAATCAATTAGGGATTGAACGGAAACTTTTTGGAGATATCCTAGTAGATGAAGAACGGGCGCAGATTATGATTAATCAGCAGTTTCTTCTTCTCTTTCAAGATGGATTAAAGAAAATTGGCCGTATACCCGTTTCGCTGGAGGAATGTCCTTTCACCGAGAAAATAGATAAGATAGAGCAGTGCCGAGAGCTGGATTTAACTGTGTCTAGTTTTCGATTAGATGTTCTTTTATCAAATGTTTTAAAATTATCTAGGAATCAAGCAAACCAGTTGATTGAAAAAAAACTTGTCCAAGTAAATTATCATGTGGTAGACAAATCAGATTATACTGTTCAAGTTGGAGACTTGATTAGTGTGAGAAAATTTGGACGCTTGAGATTGCTTCAAGATAAGGGACAAACGAAAAAAGAGAAGAAAAAAATAACCGTCCAGTTATTATTAAGTAAGTGAGGAATAGAATGCCAATTACATCATTAGAAATAAAGGACAAAACCTTTGGAACTCGATTCAGAGGTTTTGATCCAGAAGAAGTCGATGAATTTTTAGATATTGTGGTTCGTGATTACGAAGATCTTGTTCGTGCGAATCATGATAAAGATTTGCGTATTAAGAGTTTAGAAGAGCGTTTGTCTTACTTTGATGAGATGAAAGATTCATTGAGCCAGTCTGTATTGATTGCCCAAGACACAGCTGAGCGAGTGAAACAGGCGGCGCATGAACGTTCAAACAATATCATTCACCAAGCAGAGCAGGATGCCCAACGCTTGTTGGAAGAAGCTAAATATAAGGCAAACGAGATTCTTCGTCAAGCAACAGACAATGCTAAGAAAGTTGCTGTTGAAACCGAAGAATTGAAGAACAAGAGCCGTGTCTTCCACCAACGTCTCAAATCTACAATTGAGAGTCAGTTGGCTATTGTTGAATCTTCAGATTGGGAAGATATTCTCCGTCCAACAGCTACTTATCTTCAAACCAGTGATGAAGCCTTTAAAGAAGTGGTTAGCGAAGTACTTGGAGAACCGATTCCAGCTCCAATTGAGGAAGAACCAATTGATATGACACGTCAGTTCTCTCAAGCAGAAATGGCAGAGTTACAAGCTCGTATTGAGGCAGCCAATAAAGAATTGGCTGAATTTGAAGCTCAGGCTAAACAAGAAGTGGGAAATCCAACTCCTGTAGTGAGTCCTCAAATGGAAGAAGAGCCTGCTCATCCAGTTGGTCCAATGTACGAAGAACCAGAAGTAGCTCCAGTACATCCTTCGGCTCCAACACCAGCTCCAGAAACGTTTGATTCAGCACCAGGATTTGAAGCACCGCAAGAATCCGTTACAATTTTATAAGAAATATTCTGAGAACAATATCTTATCCTTATATTTCCAGCGAGCAGGAGATGGTGTGAGTCCTGTAATCCCTATTGATAAGATTATCCTCTCAAAAACTCAAGTCTGAATGGAGTAAGATTTGACGTTCCCCACGTTACGGGATAAGAGGGAGAAAGACTAAATCTTTTTCCGAATAAAGGTGGTACCACGATTTTCGTCCTTTTTGGCAGTCGTGGTTTTTAATTTGTTATTATTTATAAAGGAGATACCATGAAACTCAAAGATACCCTTAATCTTGGGAAAACAGCTTTCCCAATGCGTGCAGGCCTTCCGACCAAAGAGCCAGTTTGGCAAAAGGAATGGGAAGATGCAAAACTTTACCAACGTCGTCAAGAATTGAACCAAGGAAAACCTCATTTCACCTTGCATGATGGCCCTCCATACGCTAACGGAAATATCCACGTTGGACATGCTATGAACAAGATTTCAAAAGATATCATTGTTCGCTCAAAATCTATGTCAGGATTTTACGCGCCATTTATTCCTGGTTGGGATACTCATGGTCTGCCAATCGAGCAAGTTTTGGCAAAACAAGGTGTCAAACGCAAAGAAATGGACTTGGTTGAGTACTTGAAACTTTGCCGTGAGTACGCTCTTTCTCAAGTAGATAAACAACGTGAAGACTTTAAACGTTTGGGTGTTTCTGGTGACTGGGAAAATCCATATGTGACTTTGACTCCTGACTATGAAGCAGCCCAGATCCGTGTCTTTGGTGAGATGGCTAATAAGGGTTATATTTACCGTGGTGCTAAGCCAGTTTACTGGTCTTGGTCATCTGAGTCAGCCCTTGCTGAAGCAGAGATTGAATACCATGACTTGGTTTCAACTTCTCTTTACTATGCCAATAAGGTAAAAGATGGCAAAGGGGTTCTAGATACAGATACTTATATCGTAGTTTGGACAACTACTCCATTTACTATCACAGCTTCTCGTGGTTTAACTGTTGGTGCAGATATTGATTACGTTTTGGTTCAACCTGCTGGTGAAACTCGTAAGTTTGTCGTTGCTGCAGAATTATTGAATAGCTTGTCTGAGAAATTTGGTTGGGCTGATGTTCAAGTGTTGGCAACTTACCGTGGTCAAGAATTGAACCACATCGTAACAGAACACCCATGGGATACAGCTGTAGATGAATTGGTTATTCTTGGTGACCACGTTACCACTGACTCTGGTACTGGTATTGTCCATACAGCCCCTGGTTTTGGTGAGGACGACTACAATGTTGGTATTGCTAATGGTCTTGAAGTTGCAGTCACTGTTGACGAGCGTGGTATCATGATGAAGAATGCTGGTCCTGAGTTTGAAGGTCAATTCTATGACAAGGTAGTTCCAACTGTTATTGAAAAACTTGGTAACCTCCTTCTTGCCCAAGAAGAAATTTCTCACTCATACCCATTTGACTGGCGTACTAAGAAACCAATCATCTGGCGTGCAGTTCCACAATGGTTTGCTTCTGTATCAAAATTCCGTCAAGAAATCTTGGATGAAATTGAAAAAGTAAAATTCCACTCAGAATGGGGTAAAGTCCGTCTTTACAACATGATTCGTGACCGTGGTGACTGGGTTATCTCTCGTCAACGTGCTTGGGGTGTTCCACTTCCTATCTTCTACGCAGAAGACGGTACAGCGATTATGACTGCTGAAACCATTGAACATGTGGCTCAACTCTTTGAAGTACATGGTTCAAGCATTTGGTGGGAACGTGATGCTAAGGACCTCTTGCCAGAAGGATTTACTCATCCAGGTTCACCAAATGGCGAGTTCAAAAAAGAAACAGATATCATGGACGTTTGGTTTGACTCAGGTTCATCATGGAATGGAGTTGTGGTAAACCGTCCTGAGTTGACTTACCCAGTAGACCTTTACCTAGAAGGTTCTGACCAATACCGTGGTTGGTTCAACTCATCACTCATCACATCTGTTGCCAACCATGGCGTAGCACCTTACAAGCAAATCTTGTCACAAGGTTTTGCCCTTGACGGTAAAGGTGAGAAGATGTCTAAATCTCTTGGAAATACCATTGCTCCAAGTGATGTTGAAAAACAATTTGGTGCTGAAATCTTGCGTCTCTGGGTAACAAGTGTGGATTCAAGCAACGACGTGCGTATCTCTATGGATATCTTGAGCCAAGTCTCTGAAACTTACCGTAAGATTCGTAACACCCTTCGTTTCTTGATTGCCAATACATCTGACTTTAACCCAGCTCAAGACGCAGTAGCATACGAAGAGCTTCGCTCAGTTGATAAGTACATGACGATTCGCTTTAACCAGCTTGTGAAAACGATTCGTGATGCTTATGCAAACTTTGAATTCTTGACAATCTATAAGGCCTTGGTGAACTTTATCAACGTTGATTTGTCAGCCTTTTACCTTGATTTTGCCAAAGATGTTGTTTACATCGAAGGTGCCAAATCACTGGAACGCCGTCAAATGCAGACTGTCTTCTATGACATTCTTGTGAAAATCACGAAACTCTTGACACCTATCCTTCCTCACACAGCAGAGGAAATCTGGTCATATCTTGAGTTTGAAGCTGAAGACTTCGTTCAATTGTCAGAATTACCAGAAGCGGAAACTTTTGCTAATCAAGAAGAAATCTTGGATACATGGGCAGCCTTTATGGACTTCCGTGGACAAGCTCAAAAAGCATTGGAAGAAGCTCGTAATGCAAAAGTAATCGGTAAATCACTTGAAGCACACTTGACAGTTTATCCAAATGAAGTTGTGAAAACTCTACTCGAAGCAGTAAACAGCAATGTAGCTCAACTTTTAATCGTGTCTGAATTGACCATCGCAGAAGGGCCAGCTCCAGAAGCTGCCGTTAGCTTCGAAGATGTTGCCTTTACAGTTGAACGCGCTGCAGGCCAAGTATGTGACCGTTGCCGTCGTATCGACCCAACAACAGCAGAACGCAGCTACCACGCAGTCATCTGTGACCACTGTGCAAGCATTGTAGAAGAAAACTTTGCGGACGCAGTCGCAGAAGGATTTGAAGAGAAATAAGGTTGAAAAGTCTAGGGAAAACTCAATTTGAGAAGAAAAGACAACTAATTTTATAATTTATAAAACGCATTGTATCACGTTTTTGAACACCTGATACGATGCGTTTTTATTTATTTTGAAAATTTGCGAGGTGTGACTTTTTATACTCAACAAGAATCAAAGAGAAACTTAGCAAGCTAACAGTAGTAAGATAAGATACGAATTTGATATTGCGGATAAGGTTGGTAAATTGTATCACATTTTTAAAATAATAAATTTGTATAGTGGTTTTTGATTTCTGAACAGTATGATATTTTATTTCATATTATGCAAATTTTTATTTTATAATATCAGAAAATGCTTTTTTTTTTTTAGCAAATATGATACAATTTTATTTGAAAAAAATAAAAAGGAGATTTTATTATGAAATCAAAAGCTTTAGCACTTTATAGTGGTATTGTTGGTTTAGTAGGTGGACTCTACTTGCTTATTGCCCCATTTCTTTTACTAGCAGTATTTGTGAGTACAGCTGCTACAGCAACAGCTACACAGAGTCCTGAATTAACTGCATCTACAACAGTTGCAGGAGTTGCAGGAGTTTTACTTCCAACCGTTTTAAAAATTGCTATTTTAGTTTTAGGAATTGTTGCGATTGTATACTATAAGGGAGAAAGTCGTGTTGGTTCAGCTCCTTCTGTCCTATTAATCGTAGGTGGCGCGGTAGGTTTGATTCCAGTATTAGGATGGGTAGGAGGAATCCTAGCAATTATCGGTGGTTCACTATTTTTAGGAAGTCTAAAAAAATTCAAAGTTGAAGGATAAAAAATAAGGAAAAGGATTGCCAAACAGTCCTTTCCTTTTTGGTTTTGACTAGCTTTTTTGTGAAAAATTGTGTAAAATAGAATAGATAAACGAGGGGAAACCTCGGAAAATTTAAAGGAGAATCCATCTAATGGTAAAATTGGTTTTTGCTCGCCACGGTGAGTCTGAATGGAACAAAGCTAACCTTTTCACTGGTTGGGCTGATGTTGATTTGTCTGAAAAAGGTACACAACAAGCGATTGACGCTGGTAAATTGATCAAAGAAGCTGGTATCGAATTTGACCAAGCTTACACTTCAGTATTGAAACGTGCTATCAAAACAACTAACTTGGCTCTTGAAGCTTCTGACCAATTGTGGGTTCCAGTTGAAAAATCATGGCGCTTGAACGAACGTCACTACGGTGGTTTGACTGGTAAAAACAAAGCTGAAGCTGCTGAACAATTTGGTGATGAACAAGTTCACATCTGGCGTCGTTCATACGATGTATTGCCTCCAAACATGGACCGTGATGATGAGCACTCAGCTCACACAGACCGTCGTTACGCTTCACTTGACGACTCAGTTATTCCAGATGCTGAAAACTTGAAAGTGACTTTGGAACGTGCTCTTCCATTCTGGGAAGATAAAATCGCTCCAGCTCTTAAAGATGGTAAAAACGTATTCGTAGGAGCTCACGGTAACTCAATCCGTGCCCTTGTAAAACACATCAAAGGTTTGTCAGATGACGAAATCATGGACGTGGAAATCCCTAACTTCCCACCATTGGTATTCGAATTCGACGAAAAATTGAACGTAGTTTCTGAATACTACCTTGGAAAATAAAAAATTGTAAGCCTAGGATTGATTTTCTAGGCTTTTTGTTCCCAGTTTCCAATGGCTTGAAAAAGCGATATAATGATAGTAAATATGAAAGAAAGAGAAACAGATATGGCTTATATTGAGATGAGACACTGTTACAAGCGTCATCAGGTTGGGGACACGGAGATTGTGGCCAATCGTGATGTGAATTTTGAGATTGAAAAGGGGGAGCTGGTTATTATCCTTGGTGCTTCAGGTGCAGGCAAGTCAACAGTTCTTAACCTTCTTGGGGGAATGGATACCAATGACGAGGGGGAAATCTGGATTGATGGGGTCAATATTGCAGATTATAGTTCCCACCAGCGCACCAATTACCGCCGCAATGATGTCGGTTTTGTTTTTCAGTTTTATAATCTAGTTTCCAATCTAACCGCTAAGGAAAATGTGGAGTTGGCTTCAGAAATCGTGACAGATGCCTTGGATCCTGAGCAGGTCTTGATAGATGTAGGTCTGGCTCATCGTCTCAATAATTTCCCAGCCCAGCTGTCTGGAGGGGAGCAACAGCGAGTCTCCATTGCACGTGCAGTAGCCAAAAATCCTAAAATTCTCCTTTGTGATGAACCTACTGGAGCCTTGGATTATCAGACGGGTAAGCAGGTTTTGAAAATCCTCCAAGACATGTCTCGTCAAAAGGGAGCGACGGTGATCATCGTGACTCATAATGGAGCTTTGGCGCCCATTGCTGATCGCGTGATTCATATGCATGATGCCAGTGTCAAGGATGTGGTGCTCAACCAGCATCCTCAGGATATCGACAGTTTGGAGTACTAGCATGATCAAGCGAAAAACCTATTGGAAGGACTTAATTCAGTCCTTCACAGGCTCCAAGGGGCGTTTTTTATCCATCTTAACCTTGATGATGTTGGGCTCTCTAGCCCTAGTAGGTCTCAAAGTAACCAGTCCCAACATGGAGGCGACAGCTAATGCTTATTTAACAACTGCTCAAACCTTGGATTTGGCAGTTATGTCTAATTATGGTTTGGATCAAGAAGATCAAGAAGAACTAAAACAGACGCAGGGCGCAGAGGTTGAGTTTGGCTATTTGACAGATGTGACTATGGAAAATGGGCAGGATGCCATTCGGCTGTACTCCAAACCAGAGCGAATTTCAACTTTTCAGCTAAGAGAGGGACGACTTCCTCAGTCAGACAAGGAAATCGCCTTGGCCACTCATTTGCAAGGCCAATACAGCGTGGGACAGGAGATTAGTTTTAAAGAAAAAGAAGAGGGTCATTCCTCTTTAAAAGACCATACTTTTACCATTACTGGTTTTGTGGATTCGGCTGAAATCCTCTCCCAGCGAGATATGGGCTACGCAGGAAGTGGAAGTGGGACTCTGACAGCCTATGGGGTGATTTTACCTAGTCAGTTTGATCAGAAAGTCTACAATATAGCTCGTTTGAAATATCAAGATTTAGCAGGTTTAAATGCCTTTTCATCAGCTTATGAAGAAAAATCCAAGCAACATCAGGAAGAGCTTGAACAAGCTTTGTCAGATAATGGCAAGGCACGTCTGCAAGTCTTGAGAAAAGAAGGACAAGAGTCTCTAGACAAAGGCAAAGAAACCCTTGACAAGGCTGAGACTAATTTGCAGGAAGGCAAGCGTCGTTTAGCAGCTGCTCAAGCTCGTTTACAGGCTCAAGAAAGTCAACTAGCCTTGCTTCCTCAAGCTCAGAGAGAGCAGGCCAGTGCTCAACTTACCCAAGCCAAGCAGGAATTGAGTAAGGAAGAGAACAAACTAAAGCAGGCTGAACAAAATCTAGCCCAAGAAAAGGAAAAATTAGAAAAACATCAGCAAGTCTTGGATGATTTAGCTGAGCCCAAATATCAAGTATATAATCGTCAGACCATGCCTGGCGGTCAAGGCTACCTCATGTATAGCAATGCTTCAGCCAGTATTCGTGCAGTGGGCAATATCTTTCCTGTAGTGCTTTATGGCGTAGCAGCCATGGTGACCTTTACAACCATGACTCGCTTTGTAGATGAAGAGCGAACACATGCAGGTATCTTTAAGGCCTTGGGTTATCGCAGTAAGGATATTATCGCTAAATTTCTCCTCTATGGTCTAGTAGCTGGGACTGTCGGAACAGCTCTAGGTAGTATACTTGGCCATTATTTACTAGCTAGTGTGATTTCAAGTGTCATTACAAAAGGCATGGTAGTGGGAGAAACCCAGATTCAGTTCTATTGGACTTATAGTTTACTGGCTCTTGTCTTGAGTTGGTTGGCGAGTGTGTTACCAGCCTACTTGGTAGCTCGTAGGGAACTTCATGACGAAGCAGCCCAGCTTTTACTACCTAAACCACCTGTCAAAGGAGCTAAAATCTTACTGGAGCGCATCGGTTTTATCTGGCGCCGTCTTAGTTTTACTCATAAGGTAACAGCCCGCAATATCTTCCGTTATAAACAGCGGATGTTGATGACGATTTTTGGTGTGGCAGGTTCAGTCGCTCTGCTCTTTGCAGGTTTGGGAATCCAATCCTCTGTAGCAGGAGTTCCGTCTAAACAGTTTCAACAAATCCAACAGTATCAAATGATTGTCTCTGAAAATCCTAGTGCGACCAATCAGGATAAGGCAAATCTAGAAGAAGTGTTGAAAGGGCAGAACATCAAAGCCTACCAGAAAATCTATTCTAAGACGCTAGACAAGGATTTCAAAGGTAAGGCTGGTCTTCAGACAATTACCCTTATGATGACAGAGAAGGAGGATTTGATTCCCTTTATTCATCTGCAAAATCATCAGCAGGAGCTGACATTAAAAGATGGCGTCGTTATTACAGCTAAACTCGCCCAGCTGGCAGGTGTCAAGGTTGGACAGACTCTAGAAATTGAAGGTAAGAAGCTAAAGGTCGCTGCTATTGCTGAGAACTACGTTGGTCATTTTATTTATATGAGTCAGACTGACTATGAGCAACTTTACGGACAGCTACCCCAAGCCAACACTTATCTGATCTCGCTAAAGGATTCTAGTGCTACTAGTATTGAAAGGCAGGCAGGTTTGCTTATGAATCAGGTTGCGGTGTCCAGCGTCGTTCAAAATGCTTCAGCCATTCGACTCTTTGACTCCGTTGCTAGCTCACTCAATCAGACCATGACCATCTTGGTCATCGTATCGGTTCTGTTGGCTATTGTTATCCTCTACAATTTGACCAATATCAATGTGGCTGAGAGAATCCGTGAACTCTCCACTATCAAGGTTCTCGGTTTTTATAATAATGAAGTCACCCTCTACATTTATCGTGAGACGATTGTGCTGTCCCTTGTGGGAATTGTACTTGGTCTGGTATCAGGTTTCTATTTACACCAATTTTTGATCCAAATGATTTCACCTGCGACTATTCTCTTTTATCCGCAGGTAGGCTGGGAAGTCTATGTAATCCCAGTGGCAGCAGTAAGCACCATTTTGACCCTGCTTGGTTTCTTTGTCAATTATCATCTGAGAAAGGTTGATATGCTTGAAGCTTTGAAATCTGTAGAGTAATACTCTTCGAAAATCTCTTCAAATCACGTCAGCTATATCTACAACCTCAAAATAGTGTCTTGAGTAGTCTGAGGCTAGAGTCTTAGTTTACTCTTTGATTTTCGAAGAGTATAAGGTAGTTGTTTTTATCTGATTGAACTTATATTTACTCGTAAACAAAAATCCTCCGTTTCAAAGAGTAGGGAACTCTTTGTGACAGAGGATTTTTTCTATAGGGCTTTAGCAGCTGCAATTGCGGCTTCGAAGTTTGGTTCAGAGTTGATATTGTCCACGTATTCAACATAGCGAATAGTATTGTCAGTATCAAGGACAAAGACCGCGCGTGCCAATAGGTGCCACTCATTGATTAAGAGGGCGTAATCACGTCCAAAGGAATGGTCGAAATAGTCTGAAAGCATGATGGCATTTTCAATACCTTCAGCCCCACACCAACGTTTTTGTGCAAAAGGGAGGTCCATTGAAACAGTCAAGACAACCGTATTATCCAGTCCAGCCAGTTCTTCATTAAAACGACGCGTTTGAGTTGAGCAGATACCTGTATCGATAGAAGGCACGACACTCAAGACTTTTTTCTTTCCATCAAAATCAGCCAGAGATTTTTTAGAAAGGTCTGTTGTAGTGAGTGAAAAATCAAGTGCCTTGTCGCCGACTTGTAGTTGTTTACCTGTAAAGCTCACAGGATTTCCGAGAAAAGTTACCATAAGATACTCCAATCTTTTTTCTTCCATTTTAGCTGAAACGGTCGAAATTTTCCAATGATTTGACCGGAAATGTGTGCATAGAAAAAACGCCAGCTCATGTGAGAATGACGTTTTTCAGAGGCTTATTTTGCCAATCCTTCAGCAATCTTGTCAAGGTTGTATTTCATCATGTTGTAGTAGCTGTCGCCTTCTTTACCTTGTTCTGCGATAGAGTCAGTAAAGATTTGTGCGTAGATTGGGATGTTTGTGTCTTGAGAAACAGTTTTCATTGGACGGTCATCCACACTTGATTCTACAAAGAGTGATGGAACTTTTGTTTGGCGAAGTTTTTCAACCAAGGTCTTGATTTGTTCAGGTGTTCCTTCTTCTTCAGTATTGATTTCCCAAATATAGGCACTTGGGACACCGTAGGCTTTAGAGAAGTATTTGAAGCATCCTTCACTGGTTACGATCAATTTCTTCTCAGCAGGAATATTGTTAAATTTAGCTTTAGCTTCCTTGTCAAGTTTGTCTAGCTTATCAGTATATTCTTTGAGATTTTTTTCGTAGAATTCCTTGTTGCTAGGGTCTTTAGCACTCAATTGTTTTGCGATGTTTTTAGCAAAAATTATACCGTTTTCAAGGTTAAGCCAAGCGTGTGGGTCTTCTTTGCCTTTTTCGTTTTGACCTTCAAGGTAGATAACATCAACGCCTTCGCTGACTGCAAAGTAGTCTTTGTTTTCAGTTTTCTTAGCATTTTCTACCAATTTTGTAAACCAAGCATTGCCACCTGTTTCAAGGTTGATACCGTTATAGAAGATCAAATCAGCTTGAGAAGTTTTCTTAACGTCTTCAGGGAGTGGTTCGTATTCGTGTGGGTCTTGGCCAACAGGAACGATACTGTGAAGATCAATCTTGTCACCAGCAATATTTTTAGTAATATCAGCGATGATTGAGTTTGTAGCAACAACTTTTAGTTTTTGACCAGAAGCTGTATCTTTTTTTCCGCTAGCACATGCTACAAGAGCAATAACGGAAAGAAAGAGAACGAGTAATGTACCTAATTTTTTCATTAGATCCTCCAATTTATTGGGGCTTTACCCCTTATTTTAACAAATGTTTATTTTTCAGTTTCAAATATCGTTGTTTGGGAGCGATAAAGAAGCTAATGAGAAAGAAACTAGCAGCTGTAAGCACGATACTAGAACCTGCCGCAACGTTAAAGCTATAACCGATAAAGAGTCCCAAAACTGAAGCTGTAGCTCCAAAGGTTGAGGAAAGGAAAATCATGCTTTTCAGGCTATTAGCATACAGATAAGCAGTTGCGGCTGGGGTAATCAGCATGGCTACAATCAGGATAGTTCCGACACTTTGCATGGCTGTCACAGACACGAGAGTCAGGAGTACCATGAGAAGGTAGTGATAGAAATTGACAGGCATTCCCATGGCTTTAGCCAAGAGTTCATCAAAGGAAGTGATCAAGAGTTGCTTGAAGAAAATCCAGATTAACAAGAGAATGGCTGCCCCCACACCCATTGTAATAAACATATCCGTATCTTGTACGGCAAGAATATTACCAAAAAGGATATGGAAAAGGTCAGTTGAACTTTTAGCGACACTAATCAAGATGATACCGAGGGCTAAGAAAGAAGAAAAGGTAATGCCGATGGCGGTATCGCTTTTGATAATCGAGTTCCCCTTGATGTAGGTAATGATGATAGCAGCTAGCAACCCAAAGACAATGGCTCCGATAAAGAAGTCAAGGCCCAAGATGAAGGAGAGGGCTACACCTGGTAAGACAGCATGTGAAATGGCATCTCCCATGAGTGACATCCCGCGTAGGATGATGAAACATCCTACAGCTCCAGCTACGACCCCGATGACAATGGCTGTTATCAAGGCATTTTGTAAGAAATGGAATTTTTGCAATCCATCGATAAATTCTGCAATCATAGGTCACCTCCATTGAAAAAGAGTCGATTACCGTAAGCTTCTTTGAGATTGGCTTCGGTAAAGGTTTCTTTGATTGGACCAAAGGCAATCACTTCTCGATTGACAAGCAAGACTTGATCGAAGTAGTGGGGAACCTTGCTGAGGTCGTGGTGGACGATGAGAACCGTCTTCCCAGCTTTTTTCAAATCTCTCAGCGTATTCATGATGATTTCCTCACTGACAGAGTCAATCCCAACAAAGGGTTCATCCAAGAGGATATAGTCGGCTTCCTGTACCAAACATCTGGCAATCAAGACCCGCTGAAATTGACCTCCAGACAGTTGACTGATTTGCCGTTCAGCGTAGTCAGCTAGACCGACGATTTCAAGGGCTTCTTTCACTTTCTTCCAATGTTTAGCCTTTAAACTGTGAAAGAGAGGGATAGAGGGAAAGAGTCCTAACGAGACGCATTCCTTGACCTTGATGGGAAAGTTGTAGTCGATATTGATTTTTTGTTCGACATAGGCAATTCGATGTAAGGATTTTTTAACTTCCTTGTCATCGAGAAATGCCTGACCTTGATGTGGGATAATTCCCAGCATACCTTTTAGTAATGTTGATTTTCCAGCGCCGTTTGGACCAATGATTCCGGTAATCGTTGGTCCTTGGAGCACTAGTGAGATATCCTTAAGTGCCAACGTTTCTTTGTAGGAGACACTGAGGTTTTCGATACGTATCATAAACTTGTATTCCTCCTAACTCTTAATATACCTTAAAAAAAAAATTAAGTCAAGTTAATTTTTGAAAAAATTAAAATAATAACTGAAAAACAATAGGAAACATCCGTTTATTTTTAATTGCATTCCCAAGCAATTTTTGTTAAGCTAAAAGCAAGTACAAATGAAAGCGAGAACAAGATGACACGTTATCAAGATGATTTTTATGATGCAATCAATGGGGAATGGCAGAAAACAGCTGAAATTCCAGCAGATAAGTCTCAAACAGGAGGTTTTGTTGATTTAGACCAGGAAATTGAAGACCTGATGCTGGCGACAACAGACAAGTGGTTGGCAGGAGAAGAGGTGCCTGAGGATGCTATCTTGGCAAACTTTGTCAAATACCACCGCCTAGTTCGTGATTTTGACAAGAGAGAAGCTGACGGTATCACACCTGTTTTGCCTCTTCTTAAAGAATTCCAAGAGTTGGCGACTTTTGCAGATTTTACAGCTAAACTAGCAGAGTTTGAGCTTGCAGGAAAACCCAACTTTCTTCCTTTTGGTGTATCGCCAGACTTTATGGATGCCAGAATCAACGTTTTATGGGCTAGCGCTCCAAGCACGATCCTGCCAGATACGACCTACTATGCAGAAGACCATCCTCAGCGCGAAGAGCTCTTGACTCTTTGGAAAGAAACTAGTGCCAATCTCCTCAAGGCTTATGATTTCTCTGATGTAGAAATTGAAGACTTGCTAGAGAAAAGACTAGAACTAGACCGTCGAGTTGCGGCAGTGGTGCTCTCTAATGAAGAAAGTTCAGAATATGCTAAACTCTACCATCCATATGCTTATGAAGATTTCAAGAAATTTGCGCCTGCCCTACCTTTGGATGACTTTTTCCAAGCCGTTCTTGGACAAGTGCCAGACAAGGTTATCGTAGACGAGGAACGCTTCTGGCAAGCAGCAGACCAATTCTACAGTGAAGAGGCCTGGCCTCTCCTTAAAGCAACCTTGATTTTGAATGTTGTCAATCTTTCAACCAGCTATTTAACAGAAGAAATCCGTGTCCTATCAGGTGCCTATAGCCGTGCGCTTTCAGGAGTTCCAGAAGCCAAAGACAAGATCAAGGCAGCCTACCAGCTAGCACAAGGTCCTTTCAAACAAGCCTTGGGTCTCTGGTATGCCTATGAAAAATTCTCTCCAGAGGCCAAGGCGGACGTAGAGAAAAAAGTGGCAACTATGATTGATGTCTATAAGGAACGCTTGGCTAAAAATGACTGGCTGACTCCTGAAACTCGTGACAAGGCCATCGTCAAACTCAATGTCATCAAGCCTTATATCGGTTACCCAGAAGAATTGCCAGAACGCTACAAGGACAAGGTAGTGGATGAGACTGCTAGTCTTTTTGACAATGCTCTAGCCTTTGCGCGTGTGGAAATCAAACACAGTTGGAGCAAGTGGAACCAACCTGTTGACTACAAGGAATGGGGCATGCCTGCTCATATGGTCAATGCTTATTACAATCCACAGAAGAACTTAATTGTCTTCCCAGCAGCTATTTTACAGGCACCTTTCTATGATTTGCATCAGTCATCTTCTGCTAACTACGGTGGGATTGGGGCAGTTATTGCCCATGAAATTTCCCACGCCTTTGATACCAACGGAGCTTCCTTTGACGAAAATGGTAGCCTCAAGGATTGGTGGACAGAGAGCGACTATGCTGCCTTCAAGGAGAAAACACAAAAAGTTATCGATCAATTTGATGGACAGGATTCTTATGGTGCAACCATCAACGGTAAATTGACTGTATCAGAAAACGTGGCTGACTTGGGAGGAATCGCTGCAGCGCTTGAAGCAGCTAAGAGAGAACCAGACTTCTCAGCAGAAGAATTCTTCTACAACTTCGGTCGCATCTGGCGCATGAAAGGTCGTCCAGAATTTATGAAACTTTTGGCTAGCGTCGATGTGCACGCACCAGCCAAACTCCGTGTCAATGTGCAAGTACCAAACTTCGATGATTTCTTTACAACCTATGATGTCAAAGAAGGCGACGGTATGTGGCGTTCGCCAGAAGAGCGCGTGATTATTTGGTAATACAAAAAATCTAGTCATCAGAAAAAAGGCATCCAATCAGGTGTGAAAACCTTGACTGGATGCCTTTTGTAATAGAAAGATTTGCTGGATAGTGTACTTAAAATGAGATAGACATTGTCATCATTTTACTAGAAAAAAGGATTAAAGGTCTTTTCATGAGCGATAGTAGTAGCTGGACCATGTCCTGGATAGACGTCGTAGTTTGGTAGGGTGAAAAGTTGGGTTTTGATACTATGGAGAAGTTGCTCCGTACTACCAGTTGGAAGATCTGTCCGTCCGATTGTTTCACGGAAAAGAGCATCACCTGTCAAGACTAGGTGAGCATCAGGAAATACTAGGGAAACACCACCGATAGAGTGACCTGGTGTTGGCAAGACAGTGAAACGAAATTCCTCCAGTTGGTATTCTTCATGAAAGACAAAGGTGTGTTCAGCTGGTTTTGCGACCACATCTGCCATATCATCGTGGCGAGGGAGACCAGAGAGATTATCGACAGGAGTATAGAGCCAGCTGGCTTCACTCTCTGCGATATAGACAGGAGGATTGCCAAAAGTCTCGCGAACCAAATCCAGACTCATGATATGGTCATAATGGGCGTGGGTCAGGAGAATAGCGCAGATCGGTTTGTTGATCTTCTCGATTGTCTGACGAATGGCTTCCCAATGACTACCAGGATCTACTACGATAAGGTGCTTTTCGCCTTCCAAGTAATAGGTATTTTCATAAGCAACAGGATTCACAGTTTTATGGATTTTCATACTAGCTCCAATCTCAAAGAATGTACTAAATTAAGTATAGCACAGTTAGGGAGAATAGGTAAGGATTTAAAATGAACTTAAAAACCAGCATGACTGGATGAAGACAGGCTGGTTATCAATTTATCACTATTGGAGAGGTGTCAATTGCCCTTCATAGGTTGCATAAACTCCGTCATTAGCTTGTTTGATAGATGTGATGTTTAGAGTGCCACCGTAGTTGGCTTCTCGTTTGTCACTATATTCACTATAAGTTATCCTATTGGGCAGGTTCTGGTCGTTAGCATAGTATTGAACGACTGTTTTTTTATAGCTTTGCTGGCTGAATAGGAACAGGCAGCAAACTCCTAACACTAGGAGAGAAAAGATAGAAATAGCAGTTTTTTTCATAGGCGTTCTCCTTATAAACTAAAGGATAAAAGAAAGCATCTTGAGGATTTTTAATTCCAAAATCCAGTCAAGGTACCAGTGTATGTGACACGAGTTCCACCGTTTATCTTTCGTATCTTCAATGGAATTGGGGAAGTCAGAAAGTCTTTCGGTTACAATATGGTTTCCGTTCTTCTATCTCTCCTTCTATCACCTAAGTTTAAAATCTAACTTCGTAATATATTATAGACTAATAATTCAGAATTATCAAGCAATTCTGAATTATTTTTTTCTTATTCTGTTCCAATCTAGTTTTCATATTCTTAAAAAAGTGATAAAATGGTAGGAAGAATTGGAGAGTAGAGATGCCAAAAGAAGTGAATTTAACAGGCGAAGAAGTTGTCGCTTTAACCAAAGAATATTTAACAGAAGAGGATGTCCATTTTGTCCATAAGGCCTTGGTCTATGCTGTGGATTGCCACAGTGGTCAATATCGTAAATCAGGTGAACCTTATATCATTCACCCCATCCAAGTGGCAGGTATTTTAGCCAAACTCAAGCTGGATGCCGTAACGGTAGCTTGTGGTTTCTTGCATGATGTGGTGGAGGATACAGATGCGACCTTGGACGATTTGGAAAGAGAGTTTGGTCCTGATGTGCGGGTGATTGTCGATGGGGTTACCAAGCTCGGTAAGGTTAAGTATAAATCTCATGAAGAACAGTTAGCTGAAAATCATCGCAAGATGCTCATGGCCATGTCTGAGGACATCCGTGTTATCTTGGTCAAACTGTCTGACCGCTTGCACAATATGCGAACCCTGAAACACCTTCGAAAAGACAAGCAGGAGCGTATTTCCAAAGAAACCATGGAAATCTATGCCCCACTTGCCCACCGTCTGGGGATTTCCAGTGTCAAATGGGAATTGGAAGACCTGTCTTTCCGTTATCTCAATCCAACGGAGTTTTACAAGATTACCCATATGATGAAGGAAAAGCGCAGAGAGCGTGAGGCCTTGGTGGATGAGGTGGTCACAAAATTAGAGGAATATACGACGGATCGTCACTTGAAAGGGAAGATTTACGGTCGTCCCAAGCATATTTACTCGATTTTCCGCAAAATGCAGGACAAGAGAAAGCGTTTTGAGGAAATCTATGACCTGATTGCTATTCGTTGTATTTTAGACACCCAAAGTGATGTTTACGCCATGTTGGGTTATGTGCATGAGCTTTGGAAACCGATGCCTGGTCGCTTTAAAGACTATATCGCTAATCGCAAGGCCAATGGTTATCAGTCTATCCATACGACTGTTTATGGGCCAAAAGGGCCGATCGAATTCCAGATTCGAACCAAGGCCATGCACGAGGTGGCTGAGTACGGGGTTGCGGCTCACTGGGCTTATAAGAAAGGCGTTAAGGGGCAGGTTAACAGCAAGGAATCGACTATTGGGATGAACTGGATCAAGGAGATGATGGAGCTCCAAGACCAGGCTGATGATGCCAAGGAATTTGTTGACTCTGTCAAGGAAAACTATCTGGCTGAGGAGATTTATGTCTTTACCCCAGATGGAGCTGTCCGTTCCCTTCCAAAAGATTCAGGACCGATTGACTTTGCCTATGAAATCCATACCAAAGTCGGTGAAAAAGCGACAGGTGCCAAGGTCAATGGTCGTATGGTTCCACTGACAACCAAGCTCAAGACAGGGGATCAGGTTGAAATTGTCACCAACCCGAACTCCTTTGGACCGAGCCGAGACTGGCTCAATATGGTCAAGACCAGCAAGGCCCGCAACAAGATTCGTCAGTTCTTTAAAAACCAAGATAAGGAATTGTCTGTCAATAAGGGTCGTGAGATGTTGATGGCTCAGTTCCAAGAAAATGGTTATGTGGCTAGTAAATTCATGGACAAGCGCCATATGGACCAAGTTCTGCAAAAGACCAGCTACAAGACAGAAGAATCTCTCTTTGCGGCCATTGGTTTTGGCGAAATCGGTGCCATTACTGTCTTTAACCGTCTGACTGAAAAGGAACGTCGTGAAGAAGAACGTGCCAAGGCCAAGGCTGAGGCAGAAGAACTTGTCAAAGGTGGCGAGGTTAAGGTTGAGAACAAAGAAACCCTCAAGGTTAAGCATGAGGGTGGTGTGGTCATTGAAGGAGCCTCAGGTCTCCTAGTGCGGATTGCCAAGTGTTGTAATCCTGTTCCTGGCGATGATATTGTCGGCTACATTACCAAGGGTCGTGGTGTGGCTATTCACCGTGTGGACTGTATGAACCTGCGTGCCCAAGAAAACTACGAGCAACGCCTTCTTGATGTGGAGTGGGAAGACCAGTACTCTAGCTCAAATAAGGAGTATATGGCCCATATCGATATTTATGGCCTCAACCGTACAGGACTATTGAACGATGTACTGCAAGTTCTTTCAAACACAACTAAGAATATCTCAACAGTCAACGCTCAACCAACCAAGGATATGAAGTTTGCTAATATCCATGTATCCTTCGGCATTGCCAACCTCTCGACGCTGACTTCGGTTGTGGATAAGATTAAGAGTGTGCCAGAAGTTTACTCTGTCAAACGGACTAACGGTTAATTGCCCTAGCTCTTACTAGAAAGGCTATTATGAAAATCATTATCCAAAGGGTTACAAAAGCCCAAGTGAGTATCGAAGGTCAGGTTCAGGGAAAAATTAATCAAGGGCTCTTATTGCTGGTTGGTGTTGGACCAGAGGACCAAGAGGAAGATTTGGACTATGCTGTGAGAAAGCTCGTCAACATGCGGATTTTTTCAGACGCAGAAGGCAAGATGAACCTGTCTGTCAAAGATATTGAAGGAGAAATCCTTTCTATTTCTCAGTTTACCCTTTTTGCGGATACTAAGAAAGGCAATCGTCCAGCCTTTACAGGCGCAGCCAAGCCTGATATGGCATCAGACTTCTATGATGCATTCAATCAAAAATTAGAGCAAGAAGTGCCCGTTCAGACAGGTATCTTTGGAGCGGATATGCAGGTTGAGCTGGTCAATGACGGACCAGTCACCATTATTCTTGATACGAAAAATAGATAAGAAAGACCAAGCCAGCCGGCTTGGTTTTTCTCATCTATCATAAAATATTCCAAAATGAAATCGGTTCTTGATAGGCTTGGGGGAAGTCTCTTTTCAGGATTTGGCAGGTGCGATAGGAAGGGATGAGATGTCCTAGGATGAGGAGAGTTCCCTGAAGGAAAAGTGGGACACTCCTTAAAAATAGCAAAGAGAGAATGATCAGGCTATCCCATAGAAGGATTTGTAAGGCAAAAAGCCAGAATCTCGGTCTAATCTGGGAATAGAGGTGACTAAAGTGGTCACAAAGTTGGTTGGAAAGATAGGTCAATAGCACAGGATGAAAGAAAATGAGCCAACCGCTATAAATCAAAATCCAGTCCCAAGTAAGCTCCTCTTTAAATGCCAAAAATGCCAGCATGATTCCATCAATGACAAGGAGTTGAATGGTTTTGATGAAGATGATGTTTTTCATGATAAGACCTCCTTTTTTCATCTGTTAGTGACGTAATGCTTTATATAATTATTATACAATATTTAGTCGAAGGATGAAAACGTTTACTATCTTTTTTGATATAAAAAATAGATAAAAAAACCCTGAAAATAAAACTTTCAGGGTTGGTAGGGGACTTGAGAAATTAGCTGATTTTCTCGACATAGAGTTGTTTGGCAATGTCCATATTCACTTGTAAATCCTCGTCTTTACTAAGGATAGTGAAGGTATTGCTGAAGCCATCAAACTGCTTGACTTGGAGCGGATCTCCGATGTGAAGTGAGTGCTTGTCCAGATAATGGAGAATGTCAAAACTATCGTGTACCCGAGTCAGACGGTAGGATCCAGCTTCCTTGATATCAGCTAGTGGTAGGTTATTGATTTCAACCAGAAGTTCTCCCTTGGCTGGAATGGTTCCTCCGTGGGGGCAGGTCTTGGGGAATCCGAGCAGTTTATCCAGTCTTTCCACGAAGAGGTCCGATACAGTATGTTCCAAGACTTCAGCTTCCTCGTGAATCTGATCACTCGTATAGTCTAAATGATGGACTAGAAAAACTTCAATCAAGCGGTGTTTGCGATAGAGCTCAGAGACCAGTTTGAGGCCGAGGTCAGTCAGTAGATAGCCACATTCCTTGTCCTTGAGGATGAGATTTTCACTTTTCATCCGTTTAATCATTTCAGTTACGGCAGGGGGAGAGACTTGCATGCGGGCAGCAATTTCCTTGTTGGTGATTTTATGCAGGTCTGTGCCAATTTCATAAATACATTTTAGATAGTCTTCTTTATTCGGGGTCATTCGTTTCCTCTTGTCTAATATCTTTATCTAGTATATCAAAAAAAGCTAGATTTCTCTAGCTGTGACTTTTTATGTTATACTTATTGCAAGAGAAAAAACGAGGAGATGGATATGACGAAAATAGCTCTTCTTTCAGATATTCATGGAAATACCACCGCCTTGGAGTCTGTTTTGGCAGATGCTCGGCAGCTAGGAGTGGATGAATACTGGCTTTTGGGAGACATTCTCATGCCAGGGACAGGGCGTAGAAGGATTTTGGACTTGTTGGCTCAACTACCGATTACGGCTAGAGTTCTGGGGAACTGGGAAGATAGTCTGTGGCATGGTGTCCGTAAGGAATTGGATAGTACTCGTCCCAGTCAACGCTATCTCTTGCGCCAGTGCCAGTATGTTTTAGAGGAAATTTCCCTAGAAGAAATTGAACTGCTCCACAATCAACCACTCCAGATCCATCGTCAGTTTGGGGATTTGACGGTGGGAATTAGCCATCATTTGCCTGATAAGAATTGGGGGCGAGAGTTGATTCATACTGGAGCGCAAGAGGATTTTGACCGCTTGGTGACCAATCCACCTTGTGATATTGCTGTTTATGGTCATATTCACCAGCAGTTGCTTCGTTACGGGACTGGTGGGCAATTGATTGTCAATCCAGGTTCGATTGGGCAACCTTTCTTTTTGGACGCTCAGCTACGGAAGGACTTGCGAGCTCAGTATATGATTTTGGAGTTTGATGACAAGGGCTTGGTAGATATGGACTTCCGACGGGTAGACTATGATGTGGCAGCTGAATTGCAGCTGGCTAAAGACCTGAAACTTCCCTATTTTGAGGTTTACTACGAAAGTCTGGTTAATGGTATCCATCATACTCACAATCAGGAATTTCTGAGAGAATTGGCCCAGAAAGAGGGCTATGATAGGGAATTAGATGCCTGGTTAAAAGGTGGTAACGATTGACATTACAACTTAAAAGGGTATAATAAAAGAAAAAGAAGAGTAGAGGCAGGGGAGCCTCGTAAAAAGGAGAAGAGGATGCAAATTCCAAGTAGATTTACAATTGCGACTCATATGCTGATAATCATTGCCCTCGAGGGGAAGGAAAGCAAGGTGACCAGTGATTTTCTGGCTGCTAGTGTCGGGGTCAATCCTGTCATTATCAGAAAAACCTTGTCCCAGTTGAAGAAGGCAGAGCTGATTTCAGTCGCGCGCGGAACAGGGGGAACAGAGATTGTCAAGGATCTTAAGGACATTAGTCTTTTAGATGTTTATCAGGCGGTCGAATGTCTTGGTAAGACAGGTCAACTCTTCAGTTTCCATGACAATCCGAATCCAAATTGTCCAGTTGGAGCTCATATTCATGATGTTTTGGATCAAAAATTGGAGAGAATCCAGCTGGCTATGGAGGCTGAACTTGGTCAGACCAGTTTAGAACAAGTCGTGGCCGATGCAGAGAGTCAGATGAAGGAGTAATTTTTTCTTTAAAACAAGAAAAGCTTATGAAAAGGCAAAAACCTTATCATAAGCTTTTTATCTATTCTTCCAAGCTTGGTAACGGGTATCAATCAATAACTGGGTGAGGCGTCCCATGGTTTCCCTTTCTTCTGGAGTGAGGGATTGCGCTTGGACAAAGAGATGATGAATGTGTTCAATCGCCTTGAAGGAAGCCAAGTCATTGATAGAGGTGATACCAGCATCAAGAATGGTGCCAAAGAAGAGGTCGAAATAGAGCTGGAGTTCCTCATCAGGGACTGTGGCCACCCATTCTTTGAAGGTTGTGTCGACTTGTTGGATATCACTGTTGGTCTTATCCAGCTGGACGAAGTGTTTGTCCTCAATCTGCCAACTAAAGGTATCGTGCTGGGCGATACCACCCAAGGCAGTACTGTACACGATGATTTGGTAGTTAGGGATTTCCATCATCATACCGATAATAGATCCTTGTGGGATGAAGACCTTGGTTCTATCCATTATCCCTTGATAGCTTGCAGCTTGTGTCAGTTCTTTGTGGAGACCAGGCGCATCAAAGGTATAAACTGCTGTGATTTGATTTTGCAAGCTTTGCTCAATTTGACTAGCCGCATAGATGGCTAGATTTCCTCCCTTGGAATGCCCGGCCAGAATGACCTTTTGCTTAGGATGGTGGGCAAAAAAGTTCTTTAAATAGCGGAGAGCGTGCTTTTGAGCAGGAATTTCCTTCATATAGGTTAGGTGGAAATCTTCCTTCCAGCCAATGATACTGTCATCTGTCCCACGAAAGATAATCAGATAGGTATCGAGAGTGAGGCGGTAGGTCATAGCCGCAAATTGTTTTTGCAGTTCAGGATCAATGTCATTGATAAAATGGGAGAGTTTACAATTTTTGAAGCGTTTGTGTTGAGCTAGTTCATCTAATAGCTGGAGGCGATTTTTGCTGGTCAACATGTTAGATTCTCTTGGAACCTGAGGTGCCAGGTCTAAAAGTCGCTGAGGACTTGTGGAGATCAGATTATAAAAGGGTAAGTAGGTGGTTTCTGTTAAGGCTAGAATGTCTAACTCATTCAATGGAAGGTCGTAAAAGGAAGCGTGTGCGACATCTTTCAGATAGTCAAAAATATTGGTCATAAAAGCTCCTTTCTTTTTATTTATCTTATCAAATTTCCCTCAAATTAGCTACTAGGATTGCCTCACTATGTTGGCTAAAAACAAGCTATGTCAAATTCAGTTTCTGGCCTTCTAGCATGGAAAAATCTGTTATAATAATAGAAAAGGAGAAGCGCATGCACAAGATTTTATTAGTAGAAGATGATCAGGTTATTCGTCAACAAGTCGGGAAAATGCTCTCTGAATGGGGATTTGAAGTGGTTCTGGTAGAAGACTTTATGGAAGTTTTGAGTCTATTTGTTCAGTCGGAGCCTCATCTGGTTCTCATGGATATTGGTTTGCCCTTGTTTAATGGCTATCACTGGTGTCAGGAAATCCGCAAGATTTCTAAGGTTCCCATCATGTTTCTGTCTTCGAGAGACCAGGCTATGGATATTGTCATGGCAATCAATATGGGGGCGGATGACTTTGTGACCAAACCTTTTGACCAGCAGGTTCTTTTAGCCAAGGTTCAGGGCTTGTTGCGCCGTTCCTATGAGTTTGGGCGTGACGAGAGTTTACTGGAATACGCTGGTGTTATCCTCAATACCAAATCAATGGATGTACATTATCAAGGGCAAGTCTTAAATTTGACCAAGAATGAATTCCAGATTTTACGCGTTTTGTTTGAGCATGCGGGCAATATTGTAGCGCGTGACGACCTCATGCGGGAACTTTGGAACAGCGACTTTTTTATTGATGATAATACTCTCTCTGTCAATGTGGCTCGTTTGCGTAAAAAATTGGAAGAGCAGGGTTTGGTAGGATTTATCGAGACCAAGAAAGGAATAGGGTACGGACTGAAGCATGCTTGATTGGAAACAATTTTTTCTAGCCTATCTGCGCTCCCGTAGTCGTCTGTTTGTCTATCTGCTTTCTTTGACGTTTCTGATTTTGCTCTTTCAGTTTTTATTTGCCAGTTTGGGAATTTACTTTCTCTACTTTTTCCTCTTGTGTTGCTTTGTAACCATCTTATTTTTCACTTGGGATATATTGGTGGAGATGCAGGTCTATCGCCAGGAACTTCTCTATGGTGAGAGGGAAGCCAAGTCTCCTTTGGAAAGTGCTTTAGCAGAAAAATTAGAAGCGCGGGAGATGGAACTCTATCAGCAGAGGTCAGACGCAGAAAGAAAACTGACGGATTTGCTGGATTACTATACCTTGTGGGTCCATCAGATAAAGACCCCCATTGCAGCCAGTCAACTCTTAGTTGCAGAAGTAGCCGACCGCCAACTGAAGCAGCAATTAGAACAGGAAATTTTCAAGATTGATTCCTATACCAATCTAGTTTTACAGTACCTGCGTTTAGAAAGTTTTCATGATGATTTGGTCTTGAAGCAGGTGCGAATCGAGGATTTGGTCAAGGAAATAATTCGTAAATACGCTCTTTTCTTTATTCAAAAAGGCTTAAATGTCAATCTACATGACCTTGATAAAGAAATCGTGACGGATAAAAAGTGGCTGCTAGTGGTTATTGAGCAAATCATCTCAAACAGTCTCAAGTACACCAAGGAAGGTGGTCTGGAGATTTATATGGACGGGCAAGAGCTTTGTATCAAGGATACGGGAATTGGTATAAAAAATAGTGATGTCCTCCGAGTCTTTGAACGTGGTTTCTCAGGATATAATGGACGCCTAACCCAGCAGTCATCTGGACTTGGTCTCTACCTATCTAAGAAAATTTCTGAAGAACTGGGGCACCAGATTCGTATCGAGTCTGAGGTCGGTACAGGAACGACAGTGCGGATTCAGTTTGCTCAAGTGAACTTAGTCCTTGAGTGAGAAGAGACGTAAAAAGCCTCCAATCGGAGGCTTTTATGCTAGACTCTTATTTCTCAACGCGTGATTTGTTGGCGATATCAGCTAGGATAGCTTGAACAAAATCATCTACTGAGACAGTTTGTGTTTCTTTTTGGCCATAGCGGCGAACGTTAACAGTTCCGTCTTCCATTTCCTTATCTCCAACAATCAATTGGTAAGGAATCTTGCTGGTTTGTGAAGCACGGATCTTGAACTGCATTTTTTCATTGCGCTCATCTACGTCGGCACGAACACCGCGGTCACGGAGTTTCTTCGCCACTTCCCAAGCGTAGTCAACGTGTTTCTCGTTAGATACTGGGATGAGGGTTACTTGGTGTGGTGCAAGCCATGTTGGGAAGGCACCCTTGTAGTTCTCAATCAAGATAGCTGTGAAGCGTTCCATAGTTGAGATAACTCCACGGTGGATCATAACTGGACGGTGCTCTTCGCCATCAGCTCCGATGTATTTAAGGTCGAAGCGTTCTGGAAGCAAGAAGTCAAGTTGGATAGTAGAAAGAGTTTCTTCTTTTCCAAGAGCGGTCTTAACTTGAATATCCAATTTTGGTCCGTAGAAGGCTGCTTCACCTTCGGCTTCAAAGTAATCCACGCCCATTTCATCAAGGGCTGCACGAAGCATGGTTTGGGCATTTTCCCACATCTCATCGTTATCAAAGTATTTGTGAGTATCTTGAGGGTCACGAAGAGAGAGGCGGAAGCGATATTCAGTCAAGTTGAAATCTTCATAAACATCGATAATCAACTGAAGGGCGCGTTGGAATTCTTCTTGGATTTGTTCTGGAGTCACAAAGAGGTGACCGTCGTTGAGTGACATTTCACGTACACGTTGAAGACCAGTGAGGGCACCAGATTTTTCATAACGGTGCATCATACCGATTTCAGCGATACGGATTGGCAACTCACGGTATGAGTGAACATGATGTTTGAAGACTTGGATGTGGTGTGGGCAGTTCATTGGACGAAGGACAAATTCTTCCCCGTCACCCATATCCATAGTTGGGAACATGTCTTCTTGGTAATGATCCCAGTGACCAGAAGTCTTGTAAAGTTCAACAGAAGCAAGTGGGGGAGTGTAAACGTGTTGATAGCCAGAAGCCAACTCTTTGTCTACGATGTAGCGTTCCAACTCACGACGAATAGTCGCACCATTTGGCAACCAGAATGGAAGCCCTTGACCAACCTCTTGAGAAATCATGAAGAGGTCAAGCTCTTTACCAAGTTTACGGTGATCACGTTCCTTAGCTTCTTCACGCATTTGAAGGTAGTTCTTCAAGTCTTTCTTGTCAAACCAAGCTGTACCGTAGATACGTTGCATCATAGCGTTGTCGCTATTTCCACGCCAGTAAGCACCTGCTACATGGAGAAGGTGGAAGATTTGGATACGGTCTGTTGATGGGACGTGTGGGCCACGGCAAAGGTCTACATATTCACCCTGACGGTAGATGGTCAAACCACCTTCGTCTTCTGAGTGTTCTTCAATCAATTCTAATTTGTAAGGGTCGTTCTTGAAGATTTCACGTGCCTCGTCTTTAGTAACTTCTTCACGGATTGATGGGAAGTTTTCTTTGACAATTTTTTGCATTTCTTCTTCGATACGAGGAAGGTCTTCGTTAGAGATTTGACCAGCTGTGTTGTCAGTATCGTAGTAGAAACCATCTTCGATGGCTGGACCAACTCCCAAGTGAATGTCTGGGAAAAGACGACGAGCTGCTTGGGCGAACAAGTGAGCAGCTGAGTGACGCAAGATTGGAAGGGCATCTTCGTGATCAGGTGTCACAATTTCGATGCTTCCATCTTCAGTGATAGCACGAGTAGTGTCGATGAGTTTGCCGTTGAATTTACCAGCCAAGGCCTTTTTAGCTAGGGAATTGCTGATCGATTGGGCAATTTCAAAAGTTGTAACGCCAGATTCGAATTCACGAACAGCGCCATCTGGGAAAGTAATGTTAATCATGATGTTCTCCTTACTTATATTATTGACGAATGTGTTAACCCTATTCTGAAAACAGGGACAGAGGACTGTGAAAGCTAGAAAAACAAAAAGCGACATCCTCGAAAGGACGTCGCAACGTGGTTCCACCTTCATTTATGTTCCTCAAAAGAGAGGGACACCTCTGATTGGCTCTAACGTGGCCACCGTTTTATGTTTTCATAAAAGTCAGTAGAGTAGTATCAGTTTAGGCTCTCTATGCGTTTCCAGCAACCACGCACTCTCTAGTAGAAAGGGACTAAGTGACTTGTCTCTATGGATTATTATAGCATGATTGTGAGATTTTTCAAGGATTTTGTGAAAGTTTTTTGTTTTTCATTTTTGTAGAATATGCTTGATGCCAATACCGGAAGCCATGCCTACCAGAGCCAAGGTTTCATAGATTAGCAAGTAAATTAGTATAAACTCACCAAAGGTTATGATAGTAAAGCAAAAGAGCAGTCCGTTACCAATTAACCACCAAAGTGAGAAACGGAAACGGTAGCTATAGAGTAGCGATATAATCAAGATTACCAGAGGTGTAAAGAAGAGAATATTATTTACGTAGAGACTCTTGAGAAAAAGGGGGTCAGAAATGATTAGTGATAACAACTGATAGAGTGGCCAATAAAAGAAAAATATGACCAGATAGTAGGGGAGATGGGAATAGAATCTAGGCATGATAATCACCTCGTTTTAAAAAACAAACAACTTAGATTTCTTGCTATGATTATTATAGCATATTTAAAACAAGAAAGTAAATCTGTTGACAAAGAAGTTAGTTATTGGTAGAATAAACCCTATTTTGAAAATAAGGATAGAGGATAGTCAAAGCTAGAAAAACAAAAAGCAACATCTTCAAAAGGATGTCGTAATGTACACCCACATTTATTTGTGTACAACAAAAACTTTGACACCTGTGATTGCTTCTAACATGGGCACTGTTTTATGTTTTCATAAAAACTCAAGAGTAGTATCAGTTTAGTCATTCTATGCGTTTCCAGCAATACGTACTATCTAGCAGAAAGGGACTAAGTGACTTGTCTCTATGGATTATAGTATGATTGAAAAATTAAGATTTTTGTATATTTTTCCTTTTATCTCGAAGATATTTGATAAAAACGCCAGTGCTCATACCAAGTAGAGAAAGGATTTCATAGGCTAGGAAGTAGACAATGCTAAAATCGTGGAAAGGAATGATAGTAACGCAAAAGAGCAATCCAATATCAAATAACCACCGAAGGGAAAAAGGAAAACGGTAACCGTAAATAAGAGAAATGCTGAAGGTTACTAACGGAGAAAAGATAAAGATATTTAGAAGATAGAGTCCTAGCAGATTGGAACCGGATGAGAGCAGTGAAAATAATTCATAAAGAGGCCAATAAAAGAAAAAGATGACCAAATAGTAGGGGAGATGGGAATAGAATCTAGGCATGATAATCACCTCGTTTTAAAAAACAAACAACTTAGATTTCTTGCTATGATTATTATAGCATATTTAAAACAAGAAAGTAAATCTGTTGACAAAGAAGTTAGTTATTGGTAGAATAGGGATTGTCGTAAAGACAAATAACTTCTTCTTGGTTACAGGCATGCCAACCTGTCACTCGGATGAAGCCAAATAAAAAGGAGAAACATCATGGCAATCTCAAAAGAGAAAAAAAATGAAATTATCGCACAATATGCACGTCACGAAGGTGATACAGGTTCAGTAGAGGTTCAAGTTGCTGTCCTTACTTGGGAAATCAACCACCTTAACGAACACATCAAACAACACAAAAAAGACCACGCTACTTACCGTGGATTGATGAAAAAAATCGGTCGCCGTCGTAACTTGCTTGCATACTTGCGTAAAAACGACGTTAACCGTTACCGTGAGTTGATCAACTCTCTAGGACTTCGTCGCTAATCTTGCGTCTAAACCGTTTCTATACTTCGTTGGCTTCGGCTCGATGTACCATTAGTACAACCTTCGCCTCGTCGCCTAGTCTATAAACGGTTTATCCAGCAAGACTGGAGCTCTCTGATTTTAAGAGGGCTTTTTTTGTTGTCACTTTACCTCGATATACTCAAGTATAATCTTCGGTTACAGTTCCTAGCACTGTAAGGTAAAATAAACCAGATCTTCTCCCTTCGGGGAGATTTTTTTTGTTTCACTGAAAGTTTCGTACAATCTTCGCCTCGTCGCCTAGTCTATAAACGGTTTATCCAGCAAGAATCATGATGCTAAGGGCGTAAGAAATCCGTATGAAAATAGGGAAACGACACCGTGTTCGATGAACACAAGGAGTTCCATCTTTTTCACTAGGATTTTAGCCTGAGCTCAAATCAGCTCTCTGACTTCAGAGGGCTTTTTTATTGAGGTTTTATCGGTCACAATTTTGGAGACTACAAAAACCTCAAATGGTATCAGCTAATTACACCATAAAGCCGAGTAGCTGTCTGCAAGCCCCTTCGGAGAGCCCACACTTTACGAAGTAAAGTATAGTATGTTATACTTTACATGGAAGTAGTCACCGAATTCCAGTTAGAAATTACTTTGTAACTACGTTTTGAGGAGGAGTAAAATGCTTTCCTATGTTCGACATTACCCACTAGCGATAGCTAAATTAATGTGTCTGTGCTCTCCTAAAATCTGCTGATTTATTACTGACCAATACAGGAGGTTTTTTATGGGACAGACAATCATATCTGCTATTGGTGTTTATATTTCCACCAGTATCGATTATTTAATTATTTTATTTATTTTATTTGCACAGCTATCACAGAATAAACAAAAATGGCATATTTATGCGGGGCAATATCTAGGCACAGGCTTACTTGTAGGGGCGAGTTTAGTTGCTGCTTATGTCGTTAATTTCGTGCCTGAAGAATGGATGGTTGGATTGCTTGGTTTAATCCCTATCTATTTAGGGATTCGCTTTGCAATTGTTGGAGAAGGTGAGGAAGAAGAGGAAGAAATTATTGAAAGATTAGAACAAAGCAAGGCAAATCAACTGTTTTGGACAGTTACATTGCTGACAATTGCGTCTGGCGGAGATAATTTAGGTATCTATATACCTTATTTTGCTTCGTTAGATTGGTCACAGACCCTCGTGGCCTTGCTTGTGTTTGTAATCGGCATAATTATCTTATGCGAGATTAGTCGGGTGTTATCCTCTATTCCGTTAATATTCGAGACAATTGAAAAATACGAGCGAATCATTGTGCCCTTAGTATTCATTCTACTTGGACTATACATCATGTATGAAAATGGCACGATAGAGACTTTTCTGACCGTGTAGATTTTTTTGTTTCACTAGGATTTTAGCCCGGGCTCAAATCAGCTCTCTGATTTTCAGAGGGCTTTTTACGTTGTCCTCTTACCTTGATATACTCAAGTATAATCTTCGGTTACGGTTCCTAGCACAATAAAACCAACTATATTCATTTGTTCTCATCTTGTTCCATTGTTGAAAATATGGTATACTTTTCATGAGAATTTTCTAAATTTTTAATATTCTGTCAAAGGAGGTTTGCATGCTTTCCAAATTTTCTGGAAGCCGACAAGACCAGCAATTTCTGTTACTTTTAGTTATTTTGCTAGGTATTTTAGGGATTTCTCTCTTTCTAGCAGTTTCAATGGGATCTGTTGCGATTGATCTAGGAGATACCTATCGGATTATTTTGAGCAGGTTAGGATTTCCTCTTGAGATAGGAGAGGTTTCCAAGTCCACTCTTGCCATTGTATGGAACATGAGATTCCCTCGAGTATTGTTAGGTCTGATAGTAGGAGCAGGCCTTTCTATGTGTGGAAGTGTGATGCAGTCCACAGTGAACAATCCCATCGCAGAGCCTTATGTCTTAGGAATATCTGCGGGTGCAACTCTAGGGGCAACCTTGAGCATCATTCTTGGTTTAAAAGTGATGATTAGCCTTGGAGCTTTTCTTGGCGCTATTTTGGCAACAATTGCTGTCCTCATCATTGCCTCTATGCAGGGAAGGATGACGACTTCTAGTCTAATTTTATCAGGAACGGTGGTCAACGCTCTCTTTCTGGCTTTTTCAAACTTTATTATCTCAGTCGGCGCTAATGCGGACAGTGTGATGACCATTAAGTTTTGGACAATGGGTTCGCTCGCTGGGACTACCTGGTCTGACTTAGTCCTGCCAACTATAGTAGTAGGAATGGCCTTTCTATTTTTCTCTACTCAGTATCGTGTTTTCAATGCGATGATGATGGGAGATGAGGCTGCTTTAACTTTGGGAATTCCCTTACGCTTTTATTGGTATCTTTATGTGACCATGGTGGCTGTGCTAACAGCAGTCTTAGTGGCAACCTGTGGGATTATTGGATTTGTCGGTCTGATTACTCCACATTTAGCTCGAGGATTAGTAGGAACGAATTACAAGAGGCTTTTTCCTGTTGCAACCTTGCTAGGTGCCCTCTTTGTCATTTGGGCAGACGTACTCTCTCGTATCATCATTCCAAACGCAGAGCTTCCTATTGGTATTTTCACAGCCTTGGTAGGTGCTCCCTTCTTTATCTACATTGTTGGAGGTAGGCGAAGGGAGGTGAGGGTCTGACATGGACTTGATTTGTAAGGATATCCACTTTGGACTGGGAGAGAAAAAAATTCTCAAAGGAGTCTCTCTTAAGGTTGAAGGGAATCAATTTCACACGATATTAGGACCAAATGGAAGCGGGAAAACCAGTCTACTTAAACTTCTCTATCGTCAGGAAAAGGCGGACAAAGGCTTGATAAGTCTAGATGGGAAACCTCTTGAACAATGGACAATCAAAGAAACAGCCAAGCAAATGGCAGTTGTGGCCCAGTTTAACCAGCTGCAGTTTGATTGTACAGTTGAAGAAATTGTCTTACTGGGAAGAACTCCCCACCTCTCTTTTTTAGAGAAGGAAAAGGAAAGGGATTTAACGCTCGTTCAAGATGCCCTCGTTAAGGTGGATATGCTCGAGAAGAAAACTCGTCTCTATTCGTCTCTGTCAGGGGGAGAGAAACAGCGAGTCTTACTAGCCCGTGCCTTGGTGCAAGAACCGACTCTCTTGCTCCTGGACGAACCAACCAATCACCTGGATATTAAGTATCAGCTAAACTTGTTGGCCATTGTGAAGGAGCTCAATATCAATGTTCTAGCTGTCCTGCATGATATTCAACTTGCTTGTCGCTATTCGGATTATCTCTATCTGATGAAAGAGGGAGAAATCCTTTACCAAGGGACTCCAAAGGAGGCCATCACCCCTGAGTCATTGCAAACTGTATACGGAGTTCAAAGTCAGGTGACTTGGACCGAGGATCAGCAATCCATGATTCACTATTTATAAGAATGAAAAGGAAAACAAGATGAAAAAAACACTAAGCATTTTACTCGTAACAGTAGCTACTCTAACCATGGCAGCTTGTGGCAATACTACTACAGAAAAAGCTACCACACAATCTAGCACAGAAACAAGTCAAAAGGCGAGCACAGAGACGACTTATCCACTAACGGTCAAAACCTATGACGCGAAAGGGAATGAAGTCGAACAAGTCTTTGACAAGGCACCTGAAAAAGTTATCACCAACAATCTTTCAACCACTGAAATCTTATTGGAGTTGGGGTTGAAGGATAAAATTGTTGGCATGCTCAATCCAGACAATGCTGTGACGGACAAATACAAGGAGGCGATTGCGACTATTCCTCAAATTGGGGATAAAAAAACAGTCTCACAAGAGACAGTCCTTTCTTATGAGCCAGACGCTGTGATGGGGCGAAACATGATGTTTTCTGAAAAATCCTTGGGGACAGTTAGCACTTGGAATGAAAACAAAATCCCAGTTTATACGCAAAAAGCTTCTCTCTCAACAATTCAGCAAGATTTGGGGAATATCGTAGAAGATGTCAAAAATCTTGGAATGATTTTTAATGTTCAGGACAAGGCCAATGAATACGCAGCTCAATTACAAGCTAAAATTGACGATGTTAAGAAAGCAAACCCAGCAAGCCAAGGTGAAAAGAAAAAGGCTTTGATTATGGTTGCTTATAATGATGAAACCTTCGGTGCCTACAAGTCTGCTTTGCAAGAGAGCCTGCTCAATCAACTTGGTTATACAAACGTTGCTACGGGGACATCAGGCTTGACCTTGGAAAATCTCGTGTCAATGGGTCCTGAATTGATTATCTATGTGACCAGCGATCGCAATAAAAAATTGGATGAAAAAGCAGTAGAGTTGATGAAGGCAAATGCTGTTTTGGAAAGCGTTCCTGCTATTAAGAATCAAAAAATCATGACCATATCTTACGATGAATTGATGGACTATGGTCCAGCAGTGATTGATTCCCTTGAGAAAATCAATGACTTCATCAATAAATAATGAGTTTAATTGGGAAGGAATTCAAGTCAAAATCAGCCTTCCTTCTAACTACGACCCCAATCAAACCTATCCGGCTATTTTATTGAATGATGGAAACTTGGACTTCCTATCGTCCTTTTCCGAATCTGTGATTTTAGTGGGCTTGACCTCTAAAAATCGCCTAGATGACTACACGCCCTGGGCGACATCGGCTCTGAGAGATGGAGCTCCAGATTTTGGCGGTCAGGCCAACGTCTATCATGATCATTTGTTTGGAGGTCTTTTAGATAAGTTGCAGTCGCTTTATCGCCTGGATGAAAATCGCCTTGCCTACGGAGGCTACTCACTAGGTGGTTTGGCGGCAGTCTACAGTCTTTTCAGCTTTGACAAGGTTTCCTGTGTCTTTTCCATCTGCGGTTCCTTTTGGTATCCTGATTTCGTGACTTACTGTAGGAAAGAAAAGGTGAAAAATTTGGACTGTTTGCTGTATTTACAGAATGGGCAAACAGAAGGAGCCAATCATAGCAATCGCTTGGCTCAAGCACCAGTCTATGCTGAGCAAATCCATACCAGTCTTCAGAAATGCTATCCGAACGGCCAGTTTGTCTTTGATCCTTATGGACACCATGAACAAGTAGCTGAACGATTCCTAGCTTTTTCTAGCTGGTTGGCCCAAAAATGGAAAATCGAATAAAAGATTTATCCCTTGGCTTTTGCCAAGGGATTGTTGTATTTATTTAACTAAGTTTTTCTCTTTTCTTATCTGGATTCCAGATGAAGCTTGCGATAAAGCTAAAGATGATGGTTAGGATAGCGAGGATAATAGCAAGGATGAGGGCAGGGATGCGGATAAACCACCAGAGTGGGTTTGGTTTTTTATCATTGTGCCATTGTTTGGTTTCTTCATCTAGACGTTGGAATTCTGCTTGGATGCGATTGGCGACTGTTTCAATGCCTTCATCATTCATTTTCTTGATATCTGAGATATCGATTGGATTTCCAAAGTTCATATCCACACGCTCACGGCTAACCAAGCCTTTCAAGGTCATAGGACCTGTGTAGGTAACCGGCATGATACGGACCTTGGCCATTTTGGCAATCAGAGCTACGCCCCCCTTGACATCGTTTGAGTGACGGCTCCCACTTGGAAACATGATGAGAGAGCGGTCACTTTTTTTGAGAACGTTGATAGGATATTTGATGGCTGAGGCGCTGGGATTTTCACGGTCGATGGGAAAGGCGCCACACATACGAATCCACCAACCAAAGATACGGTTGGTAAAGAGTTCTTTTTTTGCCATAAAGATGAACTGTTTTGGCTTGGTCGCAAAGGCCATGTAAACTGGATCCCACCAGGTACGGTGAGGTGCAACCAAAATATAATTTTCATCTTGATTCGGAATTTTATCAGTATTATGATAGTGGGCATTGCCATTGATGGACCATAGGAGTAATACAACTAATCCACGTAAATAAGTATAAAACATGCGATCTCCTTCGATTCTTTTCTTGTTATTATTATACCTTATCAAAGGAGGGCTGGCAAACTTTTCCCTTGACTAGGTCCACATTTGGGATGAGATTAGAATTCTTTTAGAAAAAATGATATGATAGAATTTATGGATAAAAATAAGATTATGGGATTAACCCAAAGAGAAGTCAAGGAAAGACAGGCTAAGGGCTTGGTCAATGATTTTACTGCTTCGGCCAGTACCAGTACTTGGCAAATCGTTAAACGAAATGTCTTTACCCTTTTTAACGCTTTGAACTTTGTCATTGCTTTGGCACTAGCCTTTGTGCAGGCTTGGAGCAATTTGGTCTTTTTTGCTGTTATCTGCTTTAACGCTTTTTCTGGAATTGTGACCGAGCTACGGGCCAAACACATGGTGGACAAGCTCAATCTCATGACCAAGGAAAAGGTCAAAACCATTCGTGATGGACAGGAAGTTGCACTCAATCCTGAAGAATTGGTGTTAGGAGATGTCATTCGTTTGTCTGCTGGGGAGCAGATTCCTAGTGATGCCTTGGTTCTGGAAGGATTTGCGGAAGTCAATGAAGCCATGTTGACGGGTGAGAGTGATTTGGTGCAAAAGGAAGTTGATGCCTTGCTTTTGTCAGGAAGTTTCCTAGCCAGTGGGTCAGTTTTGGCTCAAGTTCACCATGTTGGTGCTGACAACTATGCTGCCAAACTCATGCTGGAAGCTAAGACCGTTAAACCTATTAACTCCCGTATCATGAAATCGCTGGACAGGTTAGCTGGTTTTACTGGAAAGATTATCATTCCCTTTGGTCTGGCTCTCTTGCTAGAAGCCTTGCTTTTAAAAGGCCTGCCTCTCAAGTCATCCGTTGTAAATTCGTCGACAGCCCTGCTGGGAATGTTGCCTAAGGGAATTGCCCTTTTGACCATTACTTCGCTCTTGACAGCGGTGATTAAGTTGGGCTTGAAAAAGGTCTTGGTGCAGGAGATGTACTCTGTTGAGACCTTGGCGCGCGTGGATATGCTCTGTCTGGACAAGACGGGCACCATCACCCAAGGAAAGATGCAGGTGGAGGCTGTTCTTCCGCTGACGGCAACTTATGGTGAAGAGACTATTGCCAGTATCCTGACCAGCTATATGGCCCATAGTGAGGATAAAAATCCAACTGCCCAAGCCATTCGCCAGCGTTTCCAAGGTCAGGTAGCCTACCCTATGATTTACAATCTCCCCTTCTCAAGCGACCGCAAGTGGGGTGCCATGGAGTTAGAAGGCTTGGGAACAGTTTTCTTAGGGGCGCCTGAGATGTTGCTGGATTTTGAGGTCCCCGAAGCCAGAGAGGCCTTGGAGAGAGGGTCACGTATCTTGGTCTTAGCTCTCAGTCAGGAAAAATTAGACCACCACAAACCACAGAAACCATCTGATATTCAGGCTCTAGCCTTGCTGGAAATCTTGGATCCGATTCGAGAAGGAGCAGCAGAGACGCTGAACTATCTCCGTTCTCAGGAAGTGGGGCTCAAGATTATCTCTGGTGACAATCCAGTTACGGTATCCAGCATTGCTCAGAAGGCTGGTTTTGCGGACTATGACAGCTATGTAGATTGCTCAAAAATCACGGATGAGGAATTGATTGCTATGGCTGAAGAGACAGCGATTTTCGGACGTGTTTCCCCTCATCAAAAGAAACTCATCATCCAAACACTGAAAAAAGCGGGTCATACAACAGCTATGACAGGAGACGGAGTCAATGATATTCTGGCCCTTCGTGAGGCGGATTGTTCTATCGTGATGGCTGAGGGAGATCCAGCGACTCGTCAGATTGCCAATCTGGTTCTCTTGAACTCTGACTTTAATGATGTTCCTGAGATTCTCTTTGAAGGTCGTCGTGTGGTCAATAACATTGCTCATATTGCACCGATTTTCTTGATAAAGACCATCTATTCTTTCTTACTCGCAGTTATCTGTATCGCCAGTGCTCTTCTGGGACGGTCTGAGTGGATCTTGATTTTCCCCTTCATTCCGATCCAGATTACCATGATTGACCAGTTTGTGGAAGGTTTCCCACCATTCGTTCTGACTTTTGAGCGAAATATCAAACCTGTTGAGCCAAACTTCCTCAGAAGATCCATGCTTCGTGCCCTACCAAGCGCTCTCATGGTCGTCTTCAGCGTCCTGTTTGTGAAAATATTTGGAGCGAGCCAAGGTTGGTATGAGTTAGAAATCTCAACCCTACTCTATTATCTCTTGGGATCAATTGGTTTCTTATCCGTATTTAGAGCCTGCATGCCATTTACCCTATGGCGTGTCCTCTTGATTGTTTGGTCAGTAGGAGGCTTCCTAGCTACAGCTCTCTTCCCAAGGATCCAGAAACTACTTGAAATTTCAACCTTAACAGGACAAACATTACCTGTTTATGGGGTCATGATGTTGGTCTTTACCGTGATTTTCATCCTGACTAGTCGCTATCAAGCCAGAAAATAAAGAAAGGCTGCAATCTGTGGATTGCGGTCTTTTTAGGTGCAGGATTGCCAGCTGAAATGTGGTATAATAATAGATAATAGAGTTTTGGAAAGAGAGAGAAAATGATTTCAAAGAGATTAGAATTAGTGGCTTCCTTTGTGCCACAGGGAGCCATTTTACTCGATGTGGGAAGTGACCATGCTTATCTGCCTATCGAGTTAGTCGAAAGAGGACAAATCGAAAGTGCCATTGCGGGTGAGGTGGTGGAAGGTCCCTACCAGTCCGCGGTTAAAAATGTTGAAAGTCACGGGTTAAAGGAGAAAATTCAAGTCCGTTTAGCAAATGGCTTGGCAGCTTTTGAAGAGGCAGACCAAGTGTCTGTCATTACCATTGCTGGTATGGGTGGTCGTTTGATTGCTAGGATTTTAGAAGAAGGCTTGGACAAGTTAGCTAATGTAGAGCGGTTAATCCTCCAACCTAATAATCGTGAAGACGACTTGCGTATCTGGCTACAAGAGAATGGGTTTCAGATTGTAGCCGAAAGCATCCTAGCAGAAGCTGGCAAGTTTTACGAGATTTTGGTGGTGGAAGCAGGACAAATGAAGCTATCAGCCAGTGATGTTCGCTTTGGTCCTTTTTTGTCCAAAGAAGTTAGTCCAGTCTTTGTCCAAAAATGGCAAAAAGAAGCTATTAAGCTAGAGTTTGCCCTCGGACAAATCCCAGAAAAAAATCTGGAGGAACGTCAAGTTCTAGTAGATAAAATTCAAGCCATCAAGGAGGTTCTCCATGCTAGCAAGTGAAGTGATTAACGCGTACGAAGCCTTTTGCCCTCAGGAATTTTCCATGGAGGGAGACAGTCGTGGCCTGCAAATTGGAACTTTGGACAAGGAGATCCAAAGTGTCATGGTTGCTCTGGATATTCGTGAAGAAACGGTGGCTGAAGCTATTGAAAAGGGTGTGAATTTGATTATCGTCAAGCACGCGCCGATTTTCCGTCCGATCAAGGACTTGGTAGCTAGCCGTCCACAAAATCAGATTTACATTGATCTGATCAAGCATGACATTGCAGTTTATGTCAGCCATACCAATATTGACATCGTTGAAAATGGCCTCAATGATTGGTTCTGCCAGATGCTAGGCATTGAGGAGACGACTTATCTGCAGGAGACAGGTCCTGAACGTGGGATTGGTCGTATTGGGAATGTTCAGCCTCAGAATTTTGGGGATTTCGCCCAACATGTCAAGCAAGTCTTTGGTTTAGATAGTCTTCGATTGGTGCATTATCAAGAGAGTGATTTGCAGAAGTCTATTTCAAGAGTGGCCATCTGTGGTGGTAGCGGGCAGTCTTTCTATAAGGATGCTTTAGCTAAAGGAGCGGACGTCTATATCACTGGTGACATCTACTACCACACTGCTCAGGATATGCTGTCTGATGGTTTGTTGGCATTGGACCCAGGTCACTATATCGAAGTGCTTTTTGTGGAAAAAATTGCAGAGCTTCTTAATCAATGGAAAGAGGAAAAAGGCTGGACAATCGATATTGTACCTAGTCAAGCATCGACCAATCCTTTCCACCATATCTAGTTAGAAAGTGAAAACAATGAAAAAAGTTGCCATTATCGGAGCAGGAATTGTGGGAGCAACAGCTGCCTACTACCTCTCGAAAGAAAGTGACCTAGAGGTGACCGTTTTTGACCATGGACAGGGTCAGGCTACCAAGGCCGCAGCAGGAATTATCAGCCCCTGGTTTTCCAAACGCCGCAATAAGGCCTGGTACAAAATAGCGCGCTTGGGGGCTGACTTTTATGTGGATTTATTAGCTGATTTAGAGAAGTCAGGACAAGAAATCGACTTTTACCAGCGTTCGGGAGTCTTTCTCCTGAAAAAGGATGAAACTAAGTTGGAAGAACTCTATCAACTAGCCCTCCAGCGCAGGGAAGAATCTCCTTTGATAGGGCAATTAGCCATTCTGGATCCAGCATCAGCTAATGAATTATTCCCTGGCTTGCAGGGATTTGATCGCTTGCTCTATGCTTCTGGTGGAGCGAGAGTAGATGGTCAACTCTTAGTGACTCGTTTGCTAGAAGCCAGTCAGGTCAAGCTGGTCAAAGAAAAAGTGACTCTGACACCTTTAGCATCAGGCTACCAGATTGGTGAAGAGGTGTTTGATCAGGTTATTTTGGCGACGGGAGCTTGGTTGGGACACCTGTTAGAGCCTTTAGGTTATGAAGTAGATGTTCGTCCCCAAAAAGGACAACTCCGAGATTATAGGCTTGCCCAAGACATGGCAGCTTACCCTGTTGTTATGCCAGAAGGGGAGTGGGATTTGATTCCTTTTGCAGGTGGGAAATTATCCTTAGGCGCTACTCATGAAAATGACATGGGGTTTGATTTGACGGTAGATGAAACCTTACTCCAACAAATGGAGGAGGTAGTCCTGCCTTGCTATCCTAGTTTAGTAGAAGCTACCAGAGCTGGTGAGCGTGTGGGAATCCGTGCCTATACCAGCGATTTTTCTCCTTTCTTTGGGCAAGTACCTGGCTTAGCAGGTGTCTATGCTGCTAGTGGACTAGGTTCATCAGGCCTCACAACAGGTCCTATCATTGGTTACCACCTAGCTCAACTGGTTCAAAGCAGGGAAATGACCTTAGATCCAGCAAACTACCCAATTGAGAACTATGTCAAACTGGTAAAAAGCGAATAAGCATTTTACTGAAATTTTAGCTTCCCCTCTAGGATGGCAAATGACATTCCCTATCAAAAATGGTAAAATAAGAAAAAATAATCCGAGAATCGAGGAAAGAAGATGCAAGAAAAGATTTTGGTAACAGGTGGAGCAGGTTTTATTGGAACCCACACTGTTATTGAGTTAATCCAAGCAGGTCATCAGGTTGTTGTGGTGGATAACCTTGTTAACAGCAATCGCAAAAGTTTAGAAGTTGTTGAGAGAATTACAGGAGTTGAGATTCCTTTTTATGAGGCTGATATCCGTGATACAGATACCCTCAGAGACATTTTCAAACAAGAAGAACCAACAGGTGTTATTCACTTTGCTGGCTTGAAGGCTGTCGGTGAATCTACCCGTATTCCTCTTGCCTACTATGACAATAATATCGCTGGAACTGTTAGTCTTTTGAAGGTCATGGAAGAAAACAACTGTAAAAACATCATTTTCAGTTCTTCTGCGACAGTTTACGGAGATCCTCATACAGTACCCATCTTGGAAGATTTCCCACTTTCAGTGACCAATCCATATGGCCGCACTAAGCTTATGCTTGAGGAAATTTTGACGGATATCTATAAGGCAGATTCAGAATGGAATGTGGTCTTGCTTCGTTACTTTAACCCAATCGGAGCCCATGAGAGCGGAGATTTGGGAGAAAATCCAAATGGTATTCCAAACAATCTCTTGCCATATGTGACTCAAGTAGCCGTCGGAAAATTAGAGCAAGTACAAGTGTTTGGAGACGATTACGATACGGAAGATGGAACTGGTGTTCGTGACTATATCCACGTTGTCGATTTGGCTAAAGGTCACGTTGCAGCTCTGAAAAAAATCCAAAAAGGTTCAGGTCTAAACGTTTATAACCTTGGAACAGGTAAAGGCTATTCTGTTCTTGAAATTATCCAAAACATGGAAAAAGCAGTGGGGCGCCCAATTCCTTACCGCATTGTAGAACGTCGCCCAGGGGATATCGCAGCCTGCTATTCAGATCCTGCAAAAGCCAAAGCAGAACTAGGCTGGGAAGCAAAATTAGGCATCACCCAAATGTGTGAAGACGCATGGCATTGGCAAAGCAAGCATCCAAATGGATTTGAAGACTAAGATGGTGATGTCAATCATTGTCCCCTGTTTAAACGAAGAGGAAGTACTTCCTCTTTTTTATCAGGCTTTGGAAACTTTACTTCCAGATTTGGGAACAGAAATCGAGTATGTCTTTGTCGATGATGGATCAAGTGATGGGACCTTGGAACTCTTAAAGGCCTATCGGGAACAAAATCCGACAGTGCATTATATTTCTTTCTCACGAAATTTTGGCAAAGAAGCAGCTCTCTATGCAGGCTTGCAATATGCGACAGGAGATCTGGTGGCGGTAATGGATGCAGACCTCCAGGATCCTCCTAGTATGTTGCTTGAGATGAAAAACTTACTAGATCAGAATGAAGACTTGGACTGCGTTGGAACACGGAGAACTAGTCGGGAGGGAGAACCCTTCTTTCGCAGTTTCTGCGCCAATCTCTTTTACCGCCTTATGCAAAAAATTAGCCCAGTAGCCCTACCGTCAGGTGTCCGTGATTTTCGCATGATGAGACGGTCTGTGGTCGATGCCATTTTAAGCTTGACCGAGTCCAATCGTTTTTCAAAGGGGCTCTTTGCCTGGGTAGGTTTTAAAACCCTCTATCTGGACTATCCAAATGTCGAAAGGCAGGCTGGCAAGACCAGTTGGAGTTTTAGGCAACTCTTTTTCTACTCTATTGAAGGGATTGTTAATTTTTCAGATTTTCCCCTGATTATAGCTTTCGTAGCCGGTCTCCTATCTTGTTTTCTTTCTCTGCTGATGACCTTTTTTGTTGTGGTTCGGACTCTCATTTTGGGCAATCCGACATCAGGTTGGACCTCTCTGATGGCTGTTATTCTCTTTCTTGGAGGCATTCAACTCTTGACCATTGGGATTCTCGGCAAGTATATCAGTAAGATTTATCTAGAGACTAAAAAAAGACCACTTTATCTGATCAAAGAAAAAAGTGACCTTCCTGATTTTACAGAAAAAAATAAAGTGAAAAGACTATAATTTTACATGGAAATATGCTAAACTAGAGGGAGTAGATTATCGCCATTGATTTATGCTTCCTGATTGCTAATCAGGGCGCGAGTTGGGCAGTTTTTAACAGCTTCTAAGACATCCTGACAAGGAGAAATTTCTTTTTCTAGTTGATCAGGATCATCGTAAAAACGCACGATTCCATTATCGTGGTAATCAAATAAATCAGAATAAGTTTGGCAAAGCCCACAGGCGATACATCGTTCAGGTATAAGTGTGATTTTCATGTTCATATTTATATTGTAATAAGAAAAGTAAAAAAAAACAAGGAGTAGGGTATGGAAAAAGAACCGTGGCAAGAAGATATTTATGATCAAGAAGAATCAAGAGCAGAGCGTCGTAAGAGAACTCAAGGCAGAGATGTAGTGGCCAATCGTGTCTTGACGATTTTAGCTAGTATTTTCTTCGTGATTGTAGTCGTGATGATTATTGTTCTTATCTATCTATCAACGGGGGGGAGTAATCGCACGGCAGCCTTGAAAGATTTTCACGATTCTGATGCAAGTGTAGTACAAGTCTCATCTTCAAGCAGTTCCCAGCCTGAGCAGAGTTCAGAGCCAGAATCTACTTCTAGTAGTTCAGAAGAAGCTGCTAATCCTGAAGGAACGATTAAAGTTCTAGCAGGAGAAGGGGAAGCAGCTATTGCCGCTCGTGCAGGAATCTCCATTGCTCAGTTAGAGGCCTTGAATCCTGGGCACATGGCTACAGGGTCTTGGTTTGCTAATCCAGGTGATGTTATAAAAATAAAATAGGAGCCGATATGAAAACAATTCAAATTGCTATTGATGGTCCTGCTTCCAGCGGTAAGAGTACGGTCGCAAAGATTATTGCCAAGGACTTTGGATACACCTACCTAGATACAGGTGCCATGTATCGTGCAGCGACCTACATGGCTCTCCAAAACCAGTTAGGAGTAGAAGAAGTTGAAGCACTTCTAGCCTTGTTGGCCCAGCATCCAATTAGTTTTGGGCGTTCAGAAACTGGGGAACAGCTTGTTTTTGTAGGAGATGTGGATATTACCCACCCTATCCGTGAAAATGAAGTGACCAATCATGTTTCAGCCATTGCGGCAATTCCTCAAGTGCGTGAGAAACTAGTTTCCCTCCAACAAGAAATTGCCCAACAAGGCGGGATTGTCATGGACGGTCGCGATATTGGGACTGTTGTATTGCCACAAGCAGAATTGAAAATTTTCCTAGTAGCTTCGGTAGATGAAAGAGCAGAGCGCCGTTACAAGGAAAATATTGCCAAGGGAATTGAAACAGACCTTGAAATTTTAAAAGAGGAAATTGCTGCGCGTGACTACAAGGATAGTCATCGTGAGACTTCACCTCTCAAACAAGCAGAGGATGCTGTCTACCTTGATACAACTGGTTTGAACATTCAAGAAGTAGTTGAAAAAATCAAAGCAGAAGCTGAAAAAAGAATGTAAATGTAGAGAAGCCGATAGATTGATATCGGTTTTTTTCTATATTTGTCAAAATGCTGATTTTAAGGTATAATAGTTGCTGTTCGAGAAATTTTGATTTTCAAAGAATAGTGAATGATGATAAGGAGAAACCATGAACAACCTACCAAATTGCCCACAATGTAACTCAGAGTATGTCTACGAAGACGGTGCCCTACTGGTTTGCCCAGAGTGTGCTTATGAGTGGAATCCTGCTGAAGTTGCAGATGTAGAAGAGGGCCTTGTCGCTATCGATGCCAACGGGAATAAATTGGCTAATGGTGATACAGTAACCCTCATTAAGGATTTGAAAGTAAAAGGTGCGCCAAAAGATTTGAAACAAGGGACGCGCGTGAAAAATATCCGCATCGTAGAAGGTGACCACAATATCGACTGTAAGATTGATGGCTTTGGTGCCATGAAACTCAAATCAGAGTTTGTGAAGAAGATTTAAGTATGTCCAAGCACTATAAACTTGTATTTTATAGCCGTATCTTCTTGTTTCTAGCGGCTTTTACGGGAGTTTATCTTGAAATTACCAAGCATGGTGGTTTTGGGATGCTTCTCTATTACACGGTTCTGTCCAACCTCTTGGTAACTATTTTTACCCTTTATCTTCTAAAGGTTATGAGCCGTGTAGGTGAAAACTGGCAAAGACCAAGTCTCTTGCGCTTAAAAGGTGGGGTCACCATGAGTATCATGATTACCTGTGTGATTTACCATTTCCTCTTGGCGCCCATTGCGACTAATTTCTATACTCTGGAAAATTTCCTTTGCCATTATATCGTTCCCCTCTGGTTTTTCGCAGATACCCTCTTGTTTGACAAACAGGGTCAATACAAGATTTGGGATCCAATTGTGTGGACGATTTTACCCTTGCTGTATATGATGTTTGCTCTTTTTAATGGTTTGGTTTTAAAGCTCAATATTCCAAATGCCAAGGATAATCCCTTCCCTTATTTCTTTTTGAATGTGAATAAGGGGTGGGATGTCGTGTTCAAGTGGTGTCTGATTATCTTTGTTGCCTATATGGTGGCAGGATTTATCTTCTACTTTATTAAGCAAATCAAGAGAAAGTCATCCTAATACTCTTCGAAAATCTCTTCAAACCACGTCAGTTTCGCCTTGCCGTACTCAAGTACAGCCTGCGGCTAGCTTCCTAGTTTGCTCTTTGATTTTCATTGAGTATAAGACACAAGGGATTCATTTTCGAGTTTAAGAAGGAGTCTGTACACCAAAGAGGCTTCTTCTTTTCTTGCTTGTTTGATAACTATCAAAAGAGACAGAAGATTAAGAGAAAATATAGAAAGAGATTTCATGAAACAATTTTTAGAACGGGCCAGTATTTTGGCTCTCTCCCTCGTTTTGATTACATCCTTTTCCATCTCGAGTGCCCTGCCAGCCATGTTTGACTATTATCAAGGTTATCCTAAGGAACAAATTGAGCTCTTGGCGAGCTTGCCTTCCTTTGGAATTATGATGATGTTACTACTAAATGGTTTCTTAGAAAAAATATTTCCTGAGCGATTACAGATTAGTTTGGGCTTGCTTATTTTATCACTGAGCGGGACGGCTCCCTTTTGGTATCAAGCCTACCCCTTTGTCTTTTGGACACGGATTCTTTTTGGTTTGGGTCTCGGGATGATCAATGCCAAGGCCATTTCCATTATTAGTGAACGCTATCAAGGAAAAACGCGTATTCAGATGTTAGGGCTACGCGGTTCTGCAGAGGTTGTTGGGGCTTCTCTCATCACCTTGGCAGTCGGTCAGTTGTTGGCCTTTGGTTGGACAGCTACTTTCTTAGCCTATAGTGCTGGATTTTTGGTGTTGACCCTCTATCTGCTCTTTGTCCCTTATGGAAAGGAAAAGAAAGAAGTCAAGAAAAAAACGAAGGAAGCAAGTCGCTTAACTCGAGAAATGAAAGGATTGATTTTTACCCTAGCTATAGAAGCAGCAGTGGTAGTTTGTACCAATACGGCTATTACCATCCGTATTCCAAGTTTGATGGTGGAAAGAGGACTTGGAGATGCCCAGTTATCTAGTTTTGTTCTTAGTGTCATGCAGTTGATCGGGATTGTGGCTGGGGTGAGTTTCTCTTTCTTGATTTCTATCTTTAAGGAAAAATTGCTCCTCTGGTCTGGTATTACCTTTGGCTTAGGGCAAATTGTGATTGCACTGTCTCCATCCTTGTGGGTGGTAGTAGCAGGAAGTATTCTGGCTGGTTTTGCCTACAGTGTAGCCTTGACGACGGTCTTTCAACTTGTCTCTGAACGAATTCCAGCTAAGCTCCTCAATCAAGCCACTTCATTTGCTGTATTAGGTTGTAGTTTCGGAGCCTTTACGACACCATTTGTTCTAGGTGCAATTGGCTTGCTAACACAAAATGGGATGTTGGTCTTTGGTATCTTAGGATGTTGGTTGATTGTAACCTCTATCTTTGTTATGTACCTACTTCAAAAGAGAGCTTAGGATTGGTTTCCTAAGTTTTTCTTTTTGTGAATTTTGTACCCAGACAATATTTGTTTTAGACCCTTGTTTACAGATTAATTTCTTGATAAAATGGAAGTTATGACGAGATATAAAGCAACTATTTCCTATGATGGTTACGCCTTTGCTGGTTTTCAGCGCCAGCCCCATGCGCGTAGCGTTCAGGAAGAAATTGAAAAAACCTTGACCAGGTTAAATAAAGGGCAAGCTATTACTGTTCACGGTGCTGGTAGGACAGATAGTGGGGTTCATGCTCTGGGACAGGTTATTCATTTTGACTTGCCCTATCAAATGGATGAGGAAAAACTTCGCTTTGCCTTGGACACCCAGTCCCCTGAAGATATTGATGTGATTTCGATTGAGCTGGTGGCGGATGATTTTCATTGCCGTTATGCTAAGCATAGCAAGACCTATGAGTTTATTGTGGATAGGGGCCGTCCCAAAAATCCGATGCGCCGTCATTATGCCACTCACTTTCCCTACCCACTTAATGTGGAACGAATGCAGGAGGCTGTCAAAAAGCTTGAGGGAACCCATGATTTTACAGGTTTTACAGCATCTGGGAGCAGCGTAGAAGATAAGGTTCGCACCATCACAGAAGCTAGTCTTGGGGTTGATGAGACAGGCCAGTTTTTGACTTTTACCTTTTCAGGAAATGGTTTCTTGTATAAGCAGATTCGCAATATGGTGGGGACTCTGCTCAAAATCGGCAATAACCGCATGCCAGTAGAGCAGATTGACTTGATTTTGGAGAAAAAGGACAGGCAGCTTGCAGGTCCCACTGCAGCACCAAATGGTTTATATTTAAAGGAGATTCGTTATGAAGAATAATCGTATTTTAGCACTTTCTGGAAATGATATTTTTAGTGGTGGTGGCTTGTCAGCTGATTTGGCTACCTATACCTTGAACGGCTTGCATGGTTTTGTAGCAGTGACTTGTTTGACAGCCTTGACAGAAAAAGGATTTGAAGTCTTTCCAACTGACGATACCATTTTTCAACATGAATTAGATAGCTTGCGTGATGTGGAATTTGCAGGGATTAAGATTGGTCTCCTACCAACTGTCAGTGTGGCTGAGAAGGCATTGGACTTTATCAAGCAACGCCCAGGAGTGCCTGTGGTTCTGGATCCTGTCTTGGTCTGCAAGGAAACGCACGACGTAGCAGTTAGTGAACTCTGCCAAGAGTTGGTTCGCTTTTTCCCTCATGTCAGTGTGATTACGCCTAATCTTCCTGAAGCAGAATTACTAGCAGATCAAGAGATTAAAACCCTTGAAGATATGAAAACTGCAGCACAGAAATTGCATGACTTAGGAGCGCCAGCAGTCATTATCAAGGGAGGCAATCGCCTTAGTCAGGACAAGGCTATGGATATCTTTTATGACGGACAAACCTTTACAGTCCTAGAAAATCCTGTTATCCAAGGGCAAAATGCTGGCGCAGGTTGTACCTTTGCCTCTAGCATTGCCAGTCACTTGGTTAAAGGTGATGAACTTTTACCAGCAGTAGAAAGCTCTAAGGCTTTCGTTTATCGTGCTATTGCACAAGCAGATCAGTATGGAGTGAGACAATATGAAGCAAACCAAAACAACTAAAATCGCCCTTGTATCCCTATTAACCGCCCTCTCTGTGGTTCTAGGCTATTTCTTAAAAATTCCAACACCGACAGGCATTCTAACTCTTTTAGATGCGGGTGTCTTCTTTACGGCCTTCTACTTTGGTAGTCGTGAAGGGGCTGTAGTAGGAGGACTAGCAGGTTTCTTGATTGACCTCTTATCAGGCTATCCCCAGTGGATGTTCTTTAGCTTGGTCAACCATGGCTTGCAGGGATTTTTCGCAGGATTTAAAGGAAAAACTCAGTGGTTAGGCCTTATCTTAGCAACGATTGCCATGGTAGGGGGTTACGCCTTGGGCTCTACATTGATGAATGGCTGGGCAGCAGCCCTACCAGAGATCCTACCAAATTTCATGCAAAATATGGTAGGGATGATTGTAGGATTTATCCTTAGTCAAAGTATCAAGAAGATTAAGTAAAGAGGCTGAGTCAAAAGTCCTAAGAATTAGAAAAAACGCATAGTATCAGGTGTTGAAAACCTTGATAGTATGCGTTTTATTGTGGGAAGATTTTTGAAAAATTTTAATCAAAATAAAGCAGGTCTTTGCTGGTGCTTGTAAAGAGGTCAAAGCCGTCCTTGGTAACAACACCGCAGTCTTCGATACGGACACCGACTTTACCAGGGATATAGATACCTGGTTCAACAGAGAAGCACATGCCTTCTTCGATAATCATGTCGTTTCCTTCCATGATAGATGGGAATTCGTGGACATCCATACCGATACCATGACCGAGACGGTGGTTGAAGTACTCGCCGTAACCAGCTTTTTCGATGACCTCACGGGCAGCACGGTCCACTTCATGGGCAGTCACACCTGGCTTGATAAAGTCAAGAGCAGCTTGTTGGGCTTCAAGTGTCAAGTTGTAAATGTCTTTCTTGAATTGGTCAGGTTTGCCGACAGCGACTGTACGAGTCATATCTGACGCATAGCCGTTAACTAGAACACCAAGGTCAAAGAGGAGAAGAGCATCATTTTCAACCTTATTAGCTGCTGGAATGCCGTGCGGATTTGCAGCATTATCACCAGTCAAGACCATGGTATCAAAGCTCATTTCATAGCCTTCACGTTTCATAGCAAAGTCAATTTGAGCGATAATATCTGTCTCTGTCTTATCAAGAGAAATATTATCAAAACCAACATGAACAGCCTTGTCCGCATAGAGACCTGCAACCATCATTTTTTGCACTTCGTCAGCTGATTTGATGAGGCGCATGCGTTGGATACGAGGTGTGAGGTTTTCAAACTCAGCAGTTTCAAAGACTATTTTCAAGCCATGGTATTTGGTCAAGATGAGATTGTCAAACTCAACAGCGACACGTTTGAAGTCAAGCTGTGGAAGAGCATGTTTCATTTTTTGCCATGGATTTTCAGAATCCACATAGCCCACAACTGGGAAGGAAACAGTGCTAGTAGCACGCTCAACCTCAAGGGCTGGGACAAAGAGGAGGGGTTCTTGATCCGCTAGGACAAAAAGGAACATTTGGCGTTCATGGGGATCACTGTAAAAGCCAGTGAGGTAATTGATTGTGACGGGGTCAGATACGACAGCGACGTCTAGTTTTTCTGATTCAAGATATGTTACGATTTGTTGTAATTTAGACATATGCTACCTTCTTTCTACCCCTCTATTTTGGCAAAAAAAGTGAGAAAATGCAAGGGAGAAGGGTAAAAGAAAAGACAAAAAAACTCCGACAAGATAGGGGAGTTCTTTGATATAGTTTTTCTTATACTCTTCGAAAATCAAATTCAAACCACGTCAGCGTCGCCTTACCG
>NZ_JVRR01000102.1 GCF_001070715.1 Streptococcus pseudopneumoniae | reverse complement strand
AGCCTGCGGCTAGCTTCCTAGTTTGCTCTTTGATTTTCATTGAGTATTACTTGAGCAACTATACTATTCACAAACAAAAGAAGCCATCAGGTTAGCATTTAACCTAAACAGCTCCTTGATTATCCTCCAAATAAACGAGCAAAAAAGCCTTTCTTAGTTGATTGGACTTCTTCTTTTGCTTGGTCCAGCTCTAGCTTAAGATTTTCTTGATCCTTCATGGCTTGAAGGGTCAATTGTTGTTGCTGATCGAGTTGTTTGTCTTTCTCAGCAATCTGACGGTCTTTGATACGCATCTGCTCGTCTTTTTCTGATAACTGACGATCCTTGGCTTTTAATTGTTCATAGAGACGAAGAATTTCTGCATTCTTCTCATCAACCAGAATCTCCATCAGTTCACGTTGCTTGACATCTTCACTGACAGGCTCATCTTCAAAAATCGTTTTTTTATAGATTTCTTCTAGCTTAATCAAGCCACTTCTGGTAACGACTGTTACCCCTTTGTCATTTTTATCTGTGTCTTCTTCTGGTAATTCTTTGACACGGTTATTGATTGCTTGGCGAGATAATCCTAAGACCTCTGCAATCTCACTGACGGTCATTTCAATACTCATAATATCCTCTGAAACGTTTTCTAGCTTTTCTTTACTTAAATCTTATCATAAGCTAGAAAAACTGTCAAATTTTCGCTTAATCTAAGGCCTTCAAAAAGGCTAACAAGACTTGGGCAGAGCGACGTCCAGCTTCGATAATAAACTCATCAAAAGAGATGTTTGCTTCATTGTTGGCATTGTCACTCATAGCTCGAATGACTAAAACTGGGAGATTAAGGGCATGCGATGCCTGAGCAATAGCTGCTCCTTCCATCTCAACTGCTAAAACTTCTGGGAAATGGGACTTAATCGCTTCTATCTTATCATTTCCTGCAACAAAACTATCTCCTGTAGCAATCAAACCAAGATGCCAGTTCTGGTCCAATTGAGATAAACTCTCTTGGATTTTGGCAACAAAGGTTTTATCCGATTCGAAATAAAGCGGTTGTTGCGCCATTTGTCCATAAGCATAACCAAAAGCTGTGACATCCACATCATGATAGGCTAATTTGTCAGAAATCACGACATCCCCAACAGCAATCCCTTCTGCTACTGCCCCAGCTGATCCCGTATTGATAAGAGCATCCACTTGGAAATGATCAGCCAAAATCGCCACACTCATAGCAGACATAACCTTACCAATTCCACTTTCTACAAGAACGACTTCATGCGAAGCAATGGTTCCTGTATGATAGGTATTGCCTAAAACAACTTCCTCCTGGGCATTGTCTAAATGCTGGACCAGATACGCCAGTTCTTCTGGCATAGCTGCAATAATTCCTATTTTCATTTCACTTCCTTTTCTATTACAACAGTTTCATTGCTAAGACAAGCAAAATCAAGAGAAAGATGACTGCAAATAAGATTTTATTCAGTTTAGAATTGAAGACATTTCTCTTGGTATTTTCAATGCGACGGCTTTTATGAATAGACGGTTCGACCTGAATCTTCAAGGTTTCTTGGCTAAAACCATGATCCTTAGGATTGGCATAACCAAAACGGGAAGAAGAGGTTGGTAAAATCTTGGTCTCCTCATCATCTAGCAAAGGGGGACCTGAAATTTTTTCGCCTCTATTAGCTCTTTCAATCATTTCATCCGTTAATAAAGGTTTACCCATACTGACCTCCTCTATTTTTTGTGCAATTCCCAATACTGAACAGCCATAATGGTCTTGGCATCACAAATATGACCTGATTGGATCAATTCCTTAGCTTCTTCTAAGCTCACTTCAAGGACTTCCAAGGTCTCATCGTCATCCTGCGGACGCGGATTTTCCACCTTTTTCAAATCGCTTGCTAAATATAGTTTTAACTTTTCATTACAAAAGCCAATGGCTGAATAAAAATCGTACAAGAGTTCTAATTTTCCTGTATAAGCTGTTTCTTCCTCTAATTCACGCAGAGCTGCTGCAACAGGGTCTGTATTTTCTCCTACTTCCAATTTTCCGGCTGGAATTTCGTAAGAGACAGCCTCGATGGCCTTGCGGTACTGCTTGACCAAGATGAGTTTTTGCTCATCCGTTACTGCTAAAACACAGACAGCTCCATTGTGGAAAATCAAATCTCGTTGGGCAGTTCCCTTGCCTTCTGGTAATTCAACCTGATCTTGGACCAGTTTAAATATTGGTCCTTGATAGATTTCTTTTCGGCTAAGCGTTTTTTCTTCAAATTCCATGACAGACTCCTACTGATTCTTAGGATGATGAGGAAGGCGAGTTGCATATTCGTCTTTGTTGACCTGACGACCGCGACCAATAGCAATGGCATCCGCTGGCACGTCTTTAGTAATAGTTGAACCAGCTCCAACGAGGGAATTGTCACCAAGTTCTACTGGCGCAATAATGGTTGAATTTGAACCCACAAAGACATTGTTGCCAATGACTGTCTTGTATTTGTTTTTGCCGTCATAGTTGACTGTAATGGTTCCTGCTCCGAAATTAACATGGCTACCCACTTCACAGTTTCCGATATAAGTCAAATGACCAGCCTTAGTATTCTCGCCGATAGAAGACCCTTTCACCTCAACAAAGTTTCCAATATGAACTTGGGCACCCAGACTTGAACCTGGACGAATGTGGGCATAAGGACCGACTGTCACACCGTCTGCAACACTACTTTCCTCAATCATAGAATTGGTAATGACAGCTCCTGCTCCGATAGTGCTATCCACTACATACGTTCCATTTGTCAAAACAGTCTCAGCACCAATTTTCGTTTGCCCTTTCAAGGTAACATTGGCTTCGATTTGAACTTCAGGCGCAATCTCAACATCAATATCGATATAAGTTGCTTCTGGATTGACAAAGCTAACACCATTGACCATGTGATTATGATTGATGCGACGACGCATAACTGACTCAGCTGTCGCAAGTGCCACACGGTCGTTTACTCCAAGACTCTCATCAAAATCTTTCAAAGTATAAGCACCAACTTTTTCACCAGCTTCACGGAAAATGCCAATGACATCTGTAATATAGTATTCACCTTGAGCATTGTTGGTATTGATATTTTTCAAAGCCTCAAACAAACGCTCGTTGTCAAAGACGTAAGTTCCAGTATTGATTTCCTTGATTTGTTTCTCAAAATCTGTGGCATCCTTCTGCTCAACGATGCGAAGAACTTCAGCATTGTCATTACGAACAATTCGTCCATAGCCGAAAGGATTATCTGTTTCAGCAGTCAAGATAGTCGCTACATTCTTATGATTGATGTGGAAATCAATCAAGTTTTTCAAGCTTTCACCAGTGATTAAAGGAGTATCTCCTGCAATAACCAAGGTGTGACCTGACAAACCTTCTAAGATAGGCTCTGTCATCATAACTGCATGGCCAGTCCCTAACTGTTCAGATTGAGTCACAAATTCTGTCTGTCCAGCCAAGACCTCTTCAACCAATTCCGCCTTGTGTCCGACAACTGTTACTGTCTTTTCAGGTTGGATAGCTCCCACACTACGGAAAACATGTTCCAGCATAGAAATACCCGCAACCTTGTGCAACACTTTTGGCAAATCAGATTTCATGCGAGTCCCTTTACCCGCTGCTAAAATAATGGCATAATTTGACATAATCTTCTCTTTTCTCTAGAAATTCCCTTTTATTATACCATATTTCAAATCATTCCGCGCTCTTGAATGAAAAAATGCTCCAAAGTCCTTTCTTTAACCCATTTTTTTTGATTTTTTTTCATTTTTAAGGTAAAATTATGAGATATGAGAAAGAAAATAAATCCGCTTATTTTATTTGGTTTTTTTGGGATTATGATTTTCATTTTAATCCTGAATCGCCCTCGTTTTGAGGACCATCCTGTAAAAACAAAGTCAAATATCGCGCAAGTAGAAACCCAAGCGCTACACAATATAGATAAACCGGTAATTGATGTTTCTGGTTGGCAGCGTCCTGAGGAAATCAATTACGATACTCTGTCCCAAAACATTTCTGGAGCTATTGTTCGTGTCCATAGTGGCGCTCAGTCTTTAAAAGAAAACGATGCTTCCTTTGTTAATGGGGTAGATAAGGCCTTTAAAACCCATATTACCGAGTTTCAAAAACGAAATGTACCAGTTGGTGTCTATGCCTATGTAGCTGGAAAAAGTGTCCAAGAAATGGAAAAGGCTGCTGAAGTTTTTTATAACGCTTCATCGCCATACAGCCCTAGCTACTATTGGCTAGATGTGGAAGATAAAACCATGTCCAATATGAACGAAGGTGTTGAAGCCTTTCGTGCAAAACTAGAATCGCTAGGTGCAAAAAATATCGGAATCTACGTTGGGGTCTACTTCATGGAAGAACACAGTATTGATACGGACAAGTTTACGTCTGTTTGGATTCCTTCATACGGTTCAAATACTGGATTTTTCGAAAGCAAGCCTAATACGGACTTAGATTACGACATTCACCAATACACATCTAAAGGAAAAATTGCCGGCTTTGACCACGATTTGGATATCAATGTCATCTCTCCCTTAAAAAATAAAGAAGAAACCTTTCGAAAACTCTTTTTAAAACCTTAAAAGCATTTGTTTATCATTTGCTTTTTCTTTTTGTGTCTGATTGTGATACAATATAGTAAGGATTTTTTGAAATAGAAATAGTTGGAGGAAAAATATGCTCTCATGGTTAGCACGCCTTATTAAAGGGATTGTGATTGCTCTTGGATTTATCCTACCGGGAATTTCCGGAGGGGTTCTAGCAGCAATCTTAGGAATTTATGAACGGATGATTGGCTTTCTGGCCCATCCCTTTAAAGACTTTAAAGAAAATGTTTTGTACTTTATTCCAGTTGCCATCGGCATGCTTCTGGGAATCGGCTTATTTTCCTACCCGATTGAATACCTGCTTGAAAATTATCAGGTCTTTGTCTTATGGAGCTTTGCGGGTGCCATCATTGGTACAGTTCCTAGCCTTCTCAAAGAATCAACTCGAGAATCTGACCGAGACAAAATTGATTTAGCTTGGTTCTGGGCAACCTTTATCATTTCTGGACTAGGACTCTATGCCTTAAATTTTGTCGTTGGAACCTTAAGCGCCAGCTTTCTTAACTTCGTCCTAGCAGGCGCACTATTGGCCCTTGGTGTATTGGTTCCTGGCCTCAGCCCATCAAATCTACTTTTGATTTTGGGTCTCTATGCTCCTATGTTGACTGGTTTTAAAACCTTTGACCTCTTGGGAACCTTCTTCCCGATTGGAATCGGGGCAGGTGCAACTCTCATCATTTTTTCAAAATTGATGGATTATGCCTTAAACAACTACCACTCACGTGTCTATCATTTCATCATCGGTATCGTCCTATCAAGTACCCTTTTAATCTTGATTCCAAATGCAGGAAACGCTGAAAGCATCCAATACACTGGTATTTCTCTTGTTGGGTATGTCATCATCGCCTTCTTCTTTGCACTAGGAATCTGGCTTGGTATTTGGATGAGCCAATTGGAGGATAAGTATAAATAATGGCAAAAAAAGTAAAAATCAAAAAAACATTGGTGGAACAAATCCTGTCTAAAGCAGGTATCCCACATCAGGGGATTCAAATCAATGCGCTGGAAGGAGAGCTGCCTCAAGGTTATGAACGAGATCAGATTTTCAAAACCTTGGCTCTTTTGGGAGACAAGACAGGACCGATTATCGGAATTGTGCCTATCACTAAACACTTGTCTGAAAAGAAACTAGCCAAAATTTCTGGCAATAAAAAAGTAAGCATGATTCCACAAAAGGACTTGGAAAAAACAACAGGTTATATTCATGGAGCCAATAATCCTGTCGGAATTCGTCAGAAACACAATTACCCCATTTTTATCGATAAAATCGCTCTAGACTTGGATCAAATGATTGTCTCTGCAGGCGAAGTTGGTCACAGCATTATCGTCGCTCCACAAGACTTGGCTAGCTTTGTAAAAGCTGGCTTTGTAAATATCTTGGAGGACAGCCAAGAATGAAACTCTACTTTGTCCGCCACGGTCGTACCCTCTGGAACCAAGAAGGACGCTTTCAAGGTGCTAGTGGAGACTCTCCCCTTCTTCCTGAATCCATTGACACCCTAAAACGACTTGGCCAGTATCTCAAGGATGTTCCTTTCGATCAGATTTATTCAAGTGATTTACCTCGAGCGGTCAGATCTGCTGAGATTATCCAAAGTCAACTCCATACGCCCTGTCCTTTAGAAAGTGTTCCTAATCTCCGTGAATGGCAACTGGGGAAATTAGAAGGTTTGAAAATCGCAACCTTGGAATCTATTTACCCACAACAGATCAAAGCTTTCCGATCTAATCTTGCTCAATTTGACACTCAAATGTTTGGAGCCGAATCCCTCTATAGCACAACACAACGAACTATCCAATTTATCAAATCATTAAAAGATAGTCCAGCTGAGCGTATTCTAATTGTCGGTCACGGCGCCAATCTTACTGCCAGTCTTCGTACTCTTCTAGGATATAAAGAACCACTTCTTCGTAAAGATGGAGGCCTTGCAAATGCCAGCCTGACCGTTATAGAAACCCATGATTTTGAAACATTCACTCTCGATACTTGGAATGATACTTCTTATCAATAACAGAACTTGATTTTATACTCAATGAAAATCAAAGAGCAAACTAGGAAACTAGCCGCAGTCTGCTCAAAGCACTGCTTTGAGGTTGTCGATGAAACTGACGAAGTCAGCTCAAAACATGGTTTTGAGGTTTCAGATAAAACTGACGAAGTCAGGAACATACATACGGCAAGGCGACGTTGACGTGGTTTAAAGAGATTTTCGAAGAGTATTAGCGTCAGGTTCTTTTTAGTTTTGAAAGATTATCCGTGAATTTCTTGGCTATTTATGATAAAATGGGAGTATCGCAAAAAAAGACTCATCGTATTCAATTTTGAGTAAAACTAGGAGGATCCCATGTCAACAGAACATATGGAAGAACTAAATGACCAGCAGATCGTTCGCCGTGAAAAAATGGCTGCGCTCCGTGAGCAAGGAATTGATCCTTTCGGAAAACGCTTTGAACGCACTGCAAATTCACAAGAATTAAAAGATAAATATGCCGACCTCGATAAAGAACAATTACATGATAAAAATGAAACAGCAACTATCGCAGGACGCTTGGTAACCAAACGTGGTAAAGGTAAAGTAGGTTTTGCCCACCTTCAAGACCGTGAAGGTCAAATCCAGATCTACGTTCGTAAGGATGCTGTCGGTGAAGAAAACTACGAAATCTTCAAAAAAGCAGACCTTGGTGACTTCCTTGGTGTCGAAGGTGAAGTGATGCGTACAGATATGGGAGAACTCTCTATCAAGGCAACCCACATTACACACTTGTCTAAGGCTCTTCGTCCACTTCCAGAAAAATTCCACGGTTTGACAGACGTTGAAACAATTTACCGTAAACGTTACCTTGACTTGATTTCTAACCGTGAAAGTTTTGAGCGCTTTGTCACTCGTTCAAAAATCATCTCTGAAATCCGTCGTTACCTTGATCAAAAAGGTTTCCTTGAAGTGGAAACACCTGTTCTTCACAACGAAGCTGGTGGTGCTGCTGCCCGTCCATTTATCACCCACCACAATGCCCAAAACATTGATATGGTTCTTCGTATCGCAACTGAGCTTCACTTGAAACGCCTTATCGTCGGTGGTATGGAACGCGTCTATGAAATTGGCCGTATCTTCCGTAACGAAGGAATGGATGCTACTCATAACCCTGAATTTACTTCTATCGAAGTCTACCAAGCTTATGCAGACTTCCAAGACATCATGGACTTGACGGAAGGCATTATCCAACATGCTGCTAAAGCTGTCAAAGGCGAAGGCCCAGTTAACTACCAAGGAACTGAAATCAAAATCAATGAACCATTTAAGCGTGTTCACATGGTGGATGCTATTAAAGAAATTACTGGTGTCGATTTCTGGCAAGATATGACTTTCGAGGAAGCCAAAGCTATTGCTGCTGAGAAGAAAGTTCCAGTTGAGAAACACTACACTGAGGTTGGTCACATTATCAATGCCTTCTTTGAAGAGTTTGTTGAAGAAACCTTGATCCAACCAACCTTTGTCTATGGCCATCCAGTAGCTGTATCTCCACTGGCTAAGAAGAATCCTGAAGACGAACGCTTTACTGACCGTTTCGAGCTCTTCATCATGACTAAGGAGTACGGTAATGCCTTTACTGAGTTGAACGATCCAATCGACCAACTTAGCCGCTTTGAAGCCCAAGCTAAAGCCAAAGAACTTGGTGATGATGAAGCGACTGGCATCGACTATGACTACATTGAAGCCCTTGAATATGGTATGCCACCAACAGGTGGTTTGGGAATCGGTATCGACCGTCTCTGCATGCTCCTCACTGATACAACTACTATCCGTGACGTATTGCTCTTCCCAACAATGAAATAAGCTCTTATCCTCTGGTACTTGCCAGGGGATTTTTTTGATGAAAAAAACTACGTTTTGCTAATCAAAACGCAGTCTCAGCCACTATTTTATCTTACTGTCCTTCTTTTACTTCTTTGGTTGCTACATCTTCTCCAAACCATTTTTGGCTGATTTCTTGGAACTTGCCGTCCTTGTAAAGACTAGAAAAAGCTTCATTTATCTTCTTAACCAGAGTTGTATCTTCCTTACGGGCTCCAACCGCAAAAGCTTCTGTTTCTAGTCCAACTGTAAAGACATTATAATCGTTTAAAACACCTTCTGCTTCTAAATAATAATTTGCATAGACACGGTCAATCAATAGACCCTCAATTCGATCATTTTTCAAATCAATCAAGGCTTCATTAAAGGTTTGGTATTGATTCGCTTCCTTATTAGCGACAATATCCTTTAAAATCGCTGGGTTTGCTTCAAAGTCCGCATAACCAGATGAACCGGCTTGCGCTCCTAAAGTCTTTCCAGCCATATCCTTTGCAGTCGTGATACCAGATGATTTCTTGGTCACCAATACCTGCTCATTCTTCATATATGAGTTACTGAATGCTACCTTTTCACGGCGTTCATCTGTAGCGGAATAGCCATTCCAAATCAGATCAATCGTTCCTTTTGTCAATTCAGCTTCTTTCAAATCCCAATCAATCGGTTGCCAATTTACCGTAATTCCGTATTTTTCAAAAACAGCTGTAGCTAAATCAATATCAAATCCTGCATAAGAACCATCTTTCTGAGCAAATCCCATTGGAACAAAAGTACTATCAAATCCAATAGTAATAGACTTGTTAGACTCGTACTTAGACCAATTATCTCCACTAGTTTCGCTAGAATTTTTCCCACAAGCTACTAAGAACAAAGCAGTCATCAGACTGACTAATACAAGCATCCATTTTTTCATCCATTTTTCCTCCTATTTAGGTTCTACTTTCAATAATACATCTGCAATATTTTCCGCGAACTGCAAATCGTGGGTTACCACAATCTGGGTCATCCCAAGTTCCCTATTTTGCAAGATCAGTTTTTCCACTTCCAAGCGCAATTCTGGATCCAGAGCAGAAGTTGGTTCATCGTAGCCAATGATTTCTGGGTCAATCATCATAGCACGCGCCAAAGCCACCCGCTGCTTTTGCCCACCAGATAGCGAGAAAGGATAGGCATCTGCGTGTCCTGCTAGTCCTAACTGTTCCAAGAGACCACGCGCCTTCTTATCAGCCTCCTCCTGCTTCATTCCCATGGTCTTCACAGGCGATAAAGTCAAATTGTCCAGAACTGATAAATGAGGGAACAGTTGAAAATCTTGGAAGACAAATCCCAGTAGATTGCGCTTCTGCAATTCATCCAGCTCTAAAGGTTGTCCATTATAAAAGATTTGCCCTGAATCAATGGTTTCAAGACCTGCAAGCATACGTAAAAGAGTTGTCTTACCTCCACCAGAAGGTCCAACGATAGCTAGAATTTGCTTTTCAGGAATATTTAGACTGAAATCAGACAGGATTTGTTTGTCTCCAAATTTCTTATTGATATTTCGTAATTCTAACATGGCAGCCTCCTATCTATAATAACTATACTTCTTCTCAACTTTTTTGGAAATAATTGTCACAATCCCAATTAAAATCAAGTAAATAGCTCCTGCCAAGAACATGGGAACCAGACTGGCGTCACGGTTGGCAGCTGTTCGACTAGCCAAGATAAGGTCTGAAATTCCGAGAGCATAGACCAGAGAAGTATCCTTGACCAAACTCATAACTTCATTAAAGACACTAGGAAGCACGATCTTGGTCACTTGGGGCAAGATAATATAGCGCACTGTGTCAAAAGGGCTAAACTTCAAGACCTTGGCAGCCTCATACTGTCCTCTTGGAATAGTGTCAATTCCCCCACGGAAAATTTCTGCAAAGTAAGCCGCATAGTTGAGAACAAAGGCAATAATGGCAGCAGGAAGGCGATCCAAACGAATCCCAATACTCGGCAGCACATAATAAATAAAAATCAGTTGCAAGAGTAAGGGGGTGCCACGCATAACCCAGATGTAAATGTTAATCAGATAATGGAGGGGCTTCCAATGGACTTGCAAGGCAAAGGCAATCAAAACGCCCAAAGGAATCGAAAATAGCAAGACCAGTGCAAAGACCTGTACAGTCGTGCTCGCACCATTCAGTAAACTCGGTAATATCTCAAATAAATAAGACATACTGCACCTCCTAAAAGTAATTGTTCCTATTATAGCATGAATAAACAAGATTACCAAGTATTTTTGTAAAAAAATTCTATCATATACAAATAAAAACCGTAGCTATCAAAAGAGATAAACTACAGTTCTATATGTTTAAACATTCTTACAATCTCTCAAACAGTTCTTGCATTTGCACATCATCTGGAACCAGTTTTAAGTAAGCTTGCGCATGAACTTTTGCTTCTTCAAAATGTCCCAATTCACGCAAGAGATAGATATAGTGTTCCAGAAATTCTGGATTGTCCTTCAAACCTCCTGTCAACTCTTGATAATGCTCATAAGCAGTATCCAAATCGTCCATTTCTTGATAAGAACGAGCAATCATCCACTTGGTCAAAAGATTTTCTGGCTCCTCACTCTGCAAGTCTAGAATATCCTCATAACGCTCCTGCTCCAGATAAATAGTGGCTAAACGAAGCAAGATTTCTTCTGTATCCTCAGCGTCTTCTTTTGCAGCAAGAAGATAATTTTCTGCTCCACTAGCATCATGCAATTCATAAGAAAATTGTGAAGCAGCCAGCAAGAGACGAGTTTCAAATGGATTTTTCTCCAACCCTTGCTTAGCGATACGCAGGGCTTCTTGAACTTGATGTTCCTTATGTAAGGCCTGGCTATAACCATATTCATATCCTTCAAAGTCAGGAGAAATGGTATCGATCTGCTTAAAATAGAGGACAGCTTTTTGGTATTCTTCTTGATCAAAGTAAAGGCTGGCCAACTCAAAAGCTATTAAATCATCATATTCTAACTCCAAGGCTTTTTCTAAAAACTCTGTGGCCGTTTCAAATTTCCCTAACTGGGCATAGGCAAAGCCAATTCGTTGATAGGTGGAAATGCCCGTTTGCTCATAAATCGAGCGATTATCTAACTGGGCATAGCCTTGAATAGCCTCTTGGTAATTTTCCAACTCACTATCCAACTCTGCTAATCCTAGTATCAAGAGAGGATCCTCTGAATAACTCAAAGCCTCCAGCAATTTCTCACGTGCCACATCAGTCAAACCTTCCATCTGGTAAAGATCTGCCTTCAAAGCCAAAGCCGACACATACCAGTCACTGTCAGCTTGGATTTCCTCAAGATAAGCGAAGGCTTCTTCGATTTGACCATCCTCGCTAGCAATAGCTGCTAGATTAAGATGAACCTCTGGAAAATCCTCTACGATTTTCAGGTAAATTTCCTTAGCCTGAGGATAAAAACCAATTCCTTCAAGATAAGTAGCTAACTCATACAAAAGCTCACTTGAATCATTTTCTAAAGCTTCGGCGAAATAGTGCTCTGCCTTGGTTAAATCTTGCTCCTCCAAAGCCTGTAACATCTGTTGACTATTGTTCACTCTTGACTTCCTCGCCCTCTAATTCATATAGACCACTGACTACCTTATACCATTCGAAAATGGCTGAAATGACAACCTTAGCAGAGGCATAAACTGGAATACCGAGCAAGACTCCCCAGATACCAAACATAGATCCTGAAGTCAACAAGACAAAGAGAACATTAATGGGATGGATGTTTAATTGACTTCCCAAAATCAATGGAGAGACAAAACGGCCTTCAATAGTTTGTTCTACGATAAAGACAATCACTACTTTCAAAAGCATGACTGGCCCAGCAATCAAGCCTAATACTAGGGCAGGAAGCATGGCTAGGAAGCTACCAAGATAAGGGACCAGATTTAAAATACCAGCAGTAACACCCAGCGTAACAGCATAACGGAGACCAATAATCTTGAAGAAGATCATAAACATTACTGCTACAATAATAGCCACTGTCACTTGCCCTCGAACATAGTTGGACAACTGCTGATTCACATCTGATAAAACTTGTCCAACAGGTTCTTTCAATTTTCTTGGCATAAATTGGGTCAAATAGTTACGCAAGCCTTTCCCATCACGTAAGAGATAAAAGAGCATGAAAGGAACGATAATCAAGGCAACAATCACTTGAGATGCCCCGCTAATAAAGGCGCTCACCCAGTTGACTGCCTGAGATGAAACCTTACTTGCCCAAACTGTAGCCTGGCTAGAGAAGTTTGTCAAAACCTGCTCTAACTGAGGTCTGAAATCATCTGGCAGGTGCTGGGCTACTAATCCATTAACAATCCTATCTATATCTTCTAAGTAAACAGGAACGTTTCTTGCAAAGGTCAAAACCTGACGTTGCAGATTTGGAATGGCGACTGCCAAACCCCAAATAATAAAGAGAGCGATGATAACAAAGACAATAGTGATAGCTATAACACGATTAACCTTATGCTTCTCCATCCAATCAACAATAGGATTCAGTAAATAGTATAGTAAACCAGACAGAATGACTGGCAACATCACAACTGCTAAAAAGTCTAAAACAGGTGAAAATAGAAAACTAATCTTACTTAAAATAAAAAGATTCAGTCCCAATAATAAGGTTACTAAAAATACCGTAATGGCCTTGTTATCTAAAAACCACTTAAAAAACCAAGATAGGCTAAAATGTTTCTCTTTTGGCTCCATAAATACTTCCTTTCTATCGTTCTCTCATTATACCATTTTTGAAGTAAAATAACTCTTTTTTTAAGTGCTTATACTCTTCGAAAATCAAATTCAAACCACGTCAGCTTCGCCTTGCCG
>NZ_JVRR01000101.1 GCF_001070715.1 Streptococcus pseudopneumoniae | reverse complement strand
GTCTCAGTACTATTTGCAGTAACTCTTCCGGTTTGACGATCGACATCATATGTCGTCACACGCTTCATGACATCATCGCCCTGTTTATAGTATTCTGTCTTGTCTGCAACACTCGTTATACCTGGGTTGCCTAAACTTTCAGGACTTACCACTTCTTCATCTTTGGTAGGATTTTCTGTAACAGTTCCGTCAGTAGAATTTACAGTGTAATGAGTCGTTTGTTTCACGATGTTATTATCGCGTTTAATATATTCTACTTTGTCTGCCGGGGCAACTGGTTTCGTAGCTGTCCTTACGTCACTATAAAAGGATCCCTTACTTCCTGGTCTATGATTCTCATGATAAACTCCACTGGAATCTGCTAATTCTATAACCGTTAATGCCTTAAATCCACCTGTACCTAATTTAGCTGCTTTGTAATCATCTTTAGTAATTGTTATCTCTCTACTAGATCCAGTACCATCATTATTCGGTGATACATCTTTTGAAGCAATAATGTTACCTGTATCAGGATCAGGCTCAAATTCGTCACCGTAATTGGCCGCTCCAGAACCTACTAAGTAGACTTTCATTTTAGCACCTTGAGGTAATTTAGGAACAGCCGGAATACTAACTTTTATATCCGGCCTATAATTTCCTGTTACTTCTGCTTTTCCTTTTAATTCTTCATTAGTAGTAATTATATTTGGTTTTTTAAAAATAGCATAGTACCCAAATTGGAATTCTTTATATGTATTCTTTGTTTCAACTCTTACAGTTACAACCCAACCACCACTTCTTGGAGTATTCCCTTCAAATGATACTGTTGCTTCATTTGAAGACTTATTTTCCTTTACTGTGAACGGGAAGCCTTGATCATGGTCTTTCGAGACTGTTATGGCTGTAATAGGTCCATCACCAGATATAGCCTTCACTTGAATACCAGTTCCTGTAAAGCCAAGTCCTTCTGGATAAGATATGATTTTTGTATTAGTAATATTACCCTTCGAATTCACTAATCCCATTTGTATTGTTGTTGATTCAGTTTTGGCGGCTTCACGTTTTCTTCTCCTAAAGTTATTAGCTCCTTCTATTTCGTCTTTGTCTATCTGATTACCATCCAGTAACTTGTGAGCTTTTTCGACAAGTTCTCCAGAAATCTTTCCGTCGTCTGAAAGTCCTAACTTTTCGTTGATGGTATCTGCTAAGTTTTTAAAATCTGCTGCCGACTCAGGATTGGATTCTTTCAATCTTTTAGATGCATCTATCAATTTATCATATAACTGATACCCGTCTTCTTCTTGAGATTGATCTATCTTATCTTCTCTATTAGCTTCTTCTTTGATAATTGAGGATTTTTCTTCCAACTCTGGTTGTACTTCTTTTTTATCTTTTTCTTCCTCAAACACGGGAGATGATTCACCAGACACAGGTTTAACTACACCATCAACTTTTTCGTCACCTGTATTCTCTACTGTTGACTTAGCTTTTCCTTCACTATCTTTAGATGGAGTTCCTGGCTCTTTTTTCTCTGTCTCTTGAGTGTTTGGCTTAGCTCCTTCTTGTTCTACGTTAAGATTTTGATTGCTTGTATCTGATGGCGGTAAGACAGATGGATTCCCAGTGTTGCCATTTCCATCCTGACTGACCACTTCTGTATTTGCTTCCGCCGCCTGGACTTCTGTCGCTGGATTAGCTACAAAAAAGACAGATCCTAGCAAGACTGAGGTTGCTCCGATTGAAAACTTGCGTATAGAAAAGCGTTGGCGCTCATTCATTTTAAACTGTTTCATGGTTTTTTACCTTTCTTTCTACCCTGTCCATCTAGTCTCAAACCTCATCTAATGATTCCAGACTCGTTTTAAAAACAGGAAAACAGGACTTCATATCATCCTAAGCAGACAACAAAAATCCCAGCTTTTTTATTACAACTTCATTATATCAACTTAGTTCCCTTCCTTCAACCGCGCTTTGTTTTAGAAAATCAGTAATTATATATATATATATATATGCACACCTTTGTTTAATAGGGTTTATAGATGTTTTTTATAAAATTCAATATATTTTTGGTTAGTTTTCAGAATTTTTACTTTTTGATGACAATTAATCAATGTTCCATTTAAGCAATCTCACCTAAACCTATTCTCTATCTTTTCTTAGTGATAACTTTCATATATGAGATAAATGAAAGACTATAGTGCAAAAAAATGGTACAATGTAGTATGTACTTGGAACTATTAAGCTACACTGTAAAGTAGTTGCAAGACACAATCTACTCACTATTTAAAAAACATAAGGGAATTAACCCTTGATATGAAAGGAATTTTAGAAATCTTATGATGAACATGCAAAAATTGAACATACTGTTTTTAATTTTTGTAAACATCAAAAAGGTTGGTTTAAAAGGATTTTAAGTCCTTAGGATTTTTTATCCAACACTACTATTCACGCATCCAAGACAAAATCTTGGCAAAAAAAATACAGTAGCGAAGAGTACACCAAACTACCACTCATTATGGGTGGTAGTTTTCTTTTCGTCTAAAATAGAGATAAAAAGATAGGTGGTAGCCTTATGCGTTACGGTTATGTTCGAGTATCTACAAAAGAACAAAATATTGATAGGCAATTTTCAGCCTTAGTAGAAAACAAATTATCAAAAGAAAATATTTTTATTGATTACGTTTCAGGAAAAGATTTTGACAGAATAGAATATCAAAAATTATTAACTACCTTGAAAGAGAATGATGAATTGGTTATAAAATCAATTGATAGATTGGGAAGAAACTATGATGAAATTTTAGAACAATGGCAATCGATTACTAAGAAAAAGAAAGTAAATATAACTGTTTTAGATTTCCCCTTATTAAATACAAAGAATAGCAATGATAATATCACAGGAAAACTAATCTCCGATATCGTTTTACAAGTCCTATCTTATGTGGCACAGTTTGAAAGAGAACAAATCAAACAAAGACAAATGGAAGGAATACGGGAAGCACAGAAAAAAGGGAAGAAATTCGGTAGACCAAAATTGATTGTCCCGAATAATCTCCCTGATGTGATAGCTCAATATAAGAAAAAAGAAATAACCTTACGAGAAGGTGCAGACATCTTAGGAGTATCAAAAAGCACCTTTCACAATTGGATAAAAAATTCATAGTTCTTGTCAAAAAACCTAGGATTTTTTGGACAGAAAATACAGTCTATTTTAGAAGCGTTTTCGTTAGAAAAAAGGTTCTAAAATCCAGCATTTTG
>NZ_JVRR01000100.1 GCF_001070715.1 Streptococcus pseudopneumoniae | reverse complement strand
AGACTTCTGGATAATAAAACTGCCCTTGAGGTTACCAAACACCTCTATGATATTAAGAATACCCTTCATGAAGCTGACAAAGACTTCTTCCAACTCTTTCCTATCATTCTGACAGATAATGGCGGAGAGTTTGCCAGGGTTGATGATATTGAAATGGATGTGCGAGGAGAGTGTAAACTCTTCTTTTGTGACCCTAATCGCTCTGACCAGAAAGGGAGAATTGAGAAAAATCACACACTGATTCGCAACATTCTACCTAAAGGAACTTCTTTTGACAATTTAACTCAAGAGGACATCAATCTCGTCTGTTCGCATGTCAACAGCGTCAAACGTGCTGCTTTGAATGGAAAGTCAGCCTATGA
>NZ_JVRR01000099.1 GCF_001070715.1 Streptococcus pseudopneumoniae | reverse complement strand
CAGCCTGCGGCTAGCTTCCTAGTTTGCTCTTTGATTTTCATTGAGTATTAATTTAAGAAAAGTCAGCCTTGCTTTTGACATCACTGTATTCTTCAGCGATTTCTTGGCTGAGAATATCTTCATAGGCAGGGAGTTGGATGTCCTGACCATATTTCTTCTTGAGGGCAGTAGTGACTAGGCGATAAGCTAGATTGGCATTACGAGATAGGATAGGCCCGTGGAAGTAGGAACCAAAGACATTCTTATAATGCACTCCTTCGCCGACCTTTTCTTCGTTATTTCCATTTCCATAGATAACCTGTCCCAGTGGTTTTTGGTCATCCGAGAGGAAGGTACGGCCCTGGTGATTTTCAAAGCCATAGTAGGTTTCATCGAAATCTTCATTATGAATCTTGATGTCCCCGATAAAGCGATTATTGGTCTGGTTGAGGGTGTAGTGGCCCATGACCCCTAGTCCTTCGATGCGTTTGCCTGAAGCTTCCACATAATATTGACCCAATAGTTGGAAACCACCACAGATAGCTAGAACCACACCGTCGTTTTGAATGTAGTTGTCAATGCTCTCTTTTTTAGCAGGTAGGTCGTCTGCAATGATACTCTGTTCAAAGTCTTGACCCCCACCGAAAAAGGCGATGTCGTAGTGATTTTCGTCAAAGTCATCATGGAGAGAAACGATGTCAACGGTCACATGGGCTCCCACCTTTTCAGCCACATACTTGAGCATGAGAATGTTTCCATTGTCCCCGTAGGTATTCATGAGATTTCCGTAGAGGTGGGCAATGTTGAGCTGATAAGGGTAATTGCCATCTTTTGAGGAAAGTGAAGTATAAACCATTAGTTCATCTCCTTTCTAACAATCTGACGACTAGCCAGCAGTTCGCGGAATTCCAGCATAGCAGTATAGGTTGCCAGAATATAAGCATGCTTGCAGTCTTGGTTCTCAATTGTCTTAAGAACTTGCTCAAGACTACTTGTTTCAGTGATTTTATCAGCTGGATAGCCCGTTACTCGGAGACGACGAGCAATTTCAGAATGACGAACACCGCCAGCGTTGATTTCAGGGATGTCCATGTCAGTGATTTGTTCAAAATCAGCATCCCAGATCCAGCTGGTATCAATTCCATCTGCATAGTTGGCGTTAAGGAGGACAGATAGGCTAAATGGATAAGGTGCTAGTTTGATCATTTCGATAGCTTGGGTCGCACCGACTGGATTTTTAATCAAGACAAGGGTACATTCTTTGTCACCGATATGGAAGGTTTCTTGGCGTCCAAAGACAGCACGGCTCTTATCAAATCCCTGCTTGATGAGTTGGGAATCGGCGCCGAGAAAACGGGCGATAGCAACCGCAGCTAGGGCGTTGTAGATATTGTAGAGACCACCGATTTGGATGCCGTATTCTTGGCCGTCAATGACAAAGCGAGAACGATTGTTGGTCAACTCAACCAGTTCTGTCAAACGATAGTCCAGTTCAGGACGTTTACATCCGCAGCTTTCACAGATATAGGCACCCAAGTTTGCATAGGTATTGTGCTCATATTTGAGGATGCCTTGGCAGTCAGGACAGAGAATTCCTTCGGTATTATAGTGAGCCAGCTGGGCTGAACCTTTCTCCAAGTCAAAACCAAAATACTCTACAGGATTTGGAATAGCTGGCTTGTAGAAAAGTGGACTGTCTCCATTAAGGAGAACAGTGGCCGTAGGCACCTTACGAATGGCATCCAAAATCATCTTGTAAGTTGTGTAAATCTCACCATAGCGGTCCATCTGGTCACGGAAGATATTGGTGATGACAAAAAGGCTTGGCTGGATATAGTCACAGATACGAGATAGACTGGCCTCGTCGATTTCTAGAACGGCAATATTTTTCCCATTTTTAGAAGATTTGGCTGTTAAGAAGGTTGTCGCAATTCCTGTAATCATGTTGGCACCGCTTGGGTTGGTCAGAACTTGACCATAAACCTCTTTTAAAATGCCGACAGTGAGGGCAGTTGTCAGGGTTTTTCCATTTGTTCCAGTGACCACGACAATCTCGTAGTTCTTAGCTAGGTTTTGTAAAATATCTTTATCAAATTGAAGGGCGACTTTCCCTGGTAGCGTACTTCCACGGCCAAGACGGCTTAAAACGAAGTGGGAAGAACGCCCAGCAAGAAGGCCCAAAGTAGTTTTTAAGTTCATGTTTCTATTATATCATAAAAGAGGAGAAAGACAGATTTGAGGTTCCTCAGAAGTAAAAACAGCCCAAAGAGGGCTGTTCGATATGATTAAATCTCAACTTAAATCGCAAACAAGTCATTCAAGTTCTCAGCCAAGGTTGGGTGAGTGAAGATTTGTTTTGTGAAGTAAGTGTAAGGAATCTTGTTGTCCATAGCAACAGTGATGATGTTGATGATTTCTTGAGAACCTTCTGAGAAGATACTTGCTCCAAGAATTTCTTTTGTTTCAGTATTAACAACAGCTTTGAAAGCTCCGCGAAGGTCTCCGTTCACGTGACCACGAGGCATTGCTGCAACAGGGATTTCCTTAACGGCGTATGGAAGTTTCAAATCAGCTGCTTGGCTTTCAGTCAAACCAACTTGTGAAAGTGCGGGTGTGATAAACATGGTGTTTGGTACATTGAGACGGTCTTCAAGTGTGTAGCTGCCATCTCCAGCAAGGTAGCTGTAAACAACACGGAAGTCATCCAGTGAAATGTAAGTAAATTGAAGGCCACCGTTGACATCTCCAACTGCAAAGACACCAGGAACGTTTGTTTGACAGTGTTTGTCTACTTTAATAGCGCCACGTTCAGTTAGTTCAATATCTGTATTTTCAAGTTGAAGTGGTTCTACATTTGGTTTGCGTCCAGTTGCGTAGAGAAGGGCATCGAAACGGTAAGTTTCGTTTTCAGTCACGACAAGCACTTGGTCACCGTCGTTTTTGATTTCAGTAGTATGGATATTTTGAAGCAATTCAATACCGTCTTCTTCCATGTATTGTTTAGCAAGAGCTGCGATGGAAGGTTCTGCACGAGGAAGGAAAGTATCCAAGGCGTCTAGGACTGTAACTTTGCTTCCAAGTTTGTTGTAAAGACCAGCAAATTCAAGACCGATATTTCCTCCACCAAGAACTCCAAGTTTTTCAGGCAATTTGTCCAAGTTTTGAATACCTGTTGAGTCAAAGACGTTCTTGCTTGTAGCAAGTCCTGGGATTGGCAAGACGTTTGAAACAGCACCAGTGTTGATGACGATTGTTTCAGCAGTCAGTTCTTTCTTTTCATCACCAGCTTGGATTTCGATGACTTTATTTGAAAGGAAGTGGGCTTCCGCATCAAAGATATCTACGCCTGTACCAGCAACAGTCGCATAGTTTTTACCGTTGAGGCGACCAGTGATCGTGTTTTTGGTAGCAATCACTTCTTCAAAAGACAAGTCCTTCTCAGCAGCAACTAGCAAAGTCTTAGTTGGGATACAACCGATGTTGATACAAGTTCCACCGTACATAGCTTTGCTACGTTCAACGAGGGCCACTTTTTTGCCAGCTGAAGCTAATTTACCAGCTAGTGTTTTACCAGCCTTACCAAATCCAATAACAATTAAATCGTATGTTAACATTTATCTTCCTCCTATTTCGATTTTCATTCTAGCACAAGAAAAAAACTTTTGCACACTTCTGCTACGCTTTAAAAAAGTTTATGAAATAGTGGAAATTTCAGCCTCATTTTCTCAGGGTAACTTGAAATTCGGTAACTTGAAATTAGCCGAAAAGTATCCCTAGAAGGCTATTTTCATAGGGGAAAATATGGTATAATAAAAAGATAAGGTAAAGGTGAAAATATGGCTAAATTGATTCCGGGCAAAGTCCGTATCGAAGGCGTTGCCCTTTATGAAACTGGTAAGGTTGACATCATCAATGAAAAGAATAATCGGCTCTATGCTCGCGTTGCAGAAGAAGAACTGCGCTATAGTTTAGAGGATGATTTGGTTTTTTGTGCCTGCGATTTTTTCCAAAAGAGGGGCTACTGTGTGCATTTGGCGGCGCTGGAGCATTTTTTAAAAAATGATGAGCGTGGTCAGGAAATCTTGCAGAGTTTGGAAGAGGGCCATGAGGAAAAAGAGGCCGTTGAAACCAAGGTGACCTTGGGTGGCAAGTTTTTGGATCGAATCTTATCTCCAAAATCAGAACGTGCCTATGAATTATCGGCTGTGGGGCAGGTGGAAGCAGGAACCAATCATATCTTGTGGACTCTGAGAATCGGCCAAATCAATAGCCAAAAATACTACGTCATTCGGGATATTCCACTCTTTTTAAGGATTGTCGAGCAGAGAAAGTCTTATATGATTGGCAAGATTTATGAGGAATCCTTATCTTGGGAATCCTTTGATGAGGCTAGCCAAGAACTTCTGACTTTCTTGCGGGGACTAACGGAGGAAGGACAGGCTCCAGACCTCTTTTTCCAGAACCAAGGCCGGCACCTCTTTTTCCCTTTGACCTTTTTTGAGCAAGGTGTGAATTTACTGATGACCTTGCCGCATTTTCAATTTGACCATCAAGTGGATAGCTACCAGACTCTGCTTTTTCAGGATATGCATGCTGATGCCAACCTATTTGCCTTTACAGTAACAGAATACTCGGATTATTTTGAAATGGAAATCAGTGAGAGTCCTAGGGTCAATGTCTTTTATCAGGGAGCTGTACTTTTCCATAAAGGACAGGTTTATTTTCTAACAGACCAACAGATGCGTCTTCTCAAGGAAATTAAAGCGCTACCTGTGGATCAACATGGAAAGAAATACCTCCAATTTGATAGTAGTGACCGAGATAAGTTGGCCTCCTGTCTGACTCTCTTTAGCCAGATGGGGACTGTTTCAGCTCCAGAACGGCTACAAATCAAAACTTTTGCGCCCTCTTTTTACTTTGACAGAGAAGAAGATAATCGGATTCGTTTAGAAATCCAGTTTGATTATGGAGATAAGCAGGTATCTAGCCGACAAGAGCTAGAAGAATTACCATTTTCGAGTGACGCGGACTTAGAAGAAAGAATTTTCCAAGTCTGTTTGGTAGCTGGATTTGAAGCAGACTTTCAATCTTGGCGTCAGGCCTTAAAAGCGGAGTCTGTTTATCATTTCTTCCACGAAATCATTCCAGTCTTTGAAAAACTCGGGGATGTTAACCTATCAGACAAGATAGCAGAACTTTATAGCTTAGCGAGTCCTCAAGTGCAGATTGCTTCCAAGGGAGGTCTCTTGGAAATCCAATTTGATTTTCAAGATATTGCCCAAGAGGAAATTGACCAAGCTATGCAGGCCTTGGTTGCCAACAAGGATTTTTACATTGGTGCGTCTAATCAAGTCTACTTTTTCGATGAAGAAACCAAGAAAATTCGCCAAAATTTACAGGAACTGGGGCAGTTTGAACTAAAAGATGGCTCCTTGCAGGCTCGGAAATCCTTGGTCTACAGTTTAGCTCATCTTTTTGAGGGGCGTGACCGTGTTTCTTTTTCACAGGAATTCCAGAATCTGGCTCATGATTTGACGCATCCAGAGGACTTCCCTCGACAAACAACTCAGGTTCAGGCTGCCTTGCGTGATTATCAGGAAAAGGGAATCGGCTGGCTACAAATGCTCCATCATTATGGTTTTGGTGGGATTTTGGCTGATGATATGGGATTGGGAAAAACACTTCAGACCATTGCTTTTTTGACCAGTCAAGTGACAAAAGAAAGTCGAGTCTTGATTTTAGCTCCGTCAGGTTTGATCTACAACTGGGCAGATGAATTTCAAAAATTTGCCCCACAGTTGGATGTGGCTGTCGTTCATGGTTTGAAAGCTAGTCGTGAAGAGATTCTTGCTGAGAGCCATCAAATCTATGTGACGAGCTATGCTACCTTCCGTCAGGACAGTGAGCTTTATCAGGGGATGGCCTTTGACTTCCTTTTCTTAGATGAGGCTCAGGTAATGAAGAACGCCCAAACCAAGATTGCTCAGACCTTGAGACAATTTGTGGTGCCGTCGGTCTTTGCCTTGTCAGGAACTCCTATTGAAAACCATCTGGGTGAGCTGTGGTCTATTTTCCAAATCGTCATGCCAGGACTTTTGCCAAGCAAGAAAGAATTTATGAAATTGCCAGCTGAGCGCGTAGCTCAGTTTATCAAGCCTTTCGTGATGCGGCGAAAGAAAGAAGAAGTTCTGACTGAATTGCCAGACTTAATCGAAGTAGTTTATAAGAATGAACTGGAAGACCAGCAAAAGGCTATCTACCTAGCCCAGTTGCAACAGATGCGGGACCGTCTGGCTCAAGTGTCAGATCAGGAATTCCAGCGAAGTCGTGTGGAAATCTTGTCTGGTCTGATGCGCTTGCGCCAAATCTGTGACACCCCTGCCCTCTTTATGGAAGATTATCAGGGAGCCAGTGGCAAACTGAATAGTCTCCGAGACCTGCTGGTACAGGTGGCAGACGGTGGACACCGTGTCTTGATTTTCTCGCAGTTCAAGGGAATGTTGGAGAAAATTGAACAAGAATTGCCAGACTTGGGCTTGACTTCCTTTAAAATTACAGGTTCAACCCCAGCCAAGGAAAGACAAGACATGACCAAGGCCTTTAATCAAGGAGAAAGAGATGCCTTTCTGATTTCCCTCAAGGCGGGTGGGGTTGGTCTGAACCTAACAGGTGCTGATACGGTTATCTTGGTTGACCTTTGGTGGAATCCTGCGGTGGAAGCGCAAGCCATTGGCCGTGCCCATCGGATGGGTCAGGAAGAAGCGGTTGAGGTCTATCGCTTGGTGACCAAGGGAACCATTGAAGAAAAAATTCAGGAACTCCAAGAACAGAAGAAACATTTGGTGTCACAAGTATTGGACGGAACAGAGTCACGTGGCAGTCTGACCCTAGCAGAAATTAGAGAAATTTTGGGAATTTCTGAAGCCAGCACTTGAAAAATCAAGACAATACGCTATAATGAAGTGTTGAAAGGAAATAGAAAATGAAACAAGAACGATTTCCATTGGTGTCAGATGACGAGGTCATGCTGACTGAAATGCCAGTCATGAACTTGTACGATGAGTCTGATCTGATCAGTAATATCAAGGGTGAGTATCGAGATAAAAATTATTTAGGATGGGCTCCTATTACTGAAGAGGCGCCAGTAAAACCGATTGAAAAGCAAGTCGAGAAACCTAAAAAAGCTCCTTTAGGGGTAAAAAAAGAAGGAAAGAGCTATGCGGAGGTGGCGCGTGAAGAAGCGCGTGCAGACTTGAAAAAGAAACGCTCTGCTAACTATCTAACTCAGGATTTCAGCCGTGCGAGACGTCATTCTAAATCAGGCTTTCTTAGACAGGGCAATCAACCGACAGCGCCTTTCCAAAAGGAAAATCCTGGTGAATTGGTGAAATATAGCCAAAAATTGACCCAGTCTCATTATATCTTGGCGGAAGAAGTTCATTCTATCCCTACCAAGAATGAAGAAGTGTCAGCACCTGCTCCAAAGAAAAACAACTATGATTTTCTAAAGAAAAGCCAAATCTACAATAAAAAAAGTAAACAAACAGAACAAGAACGTCGGGTTGCCCAAGAGTTGAATCTGACAAGAATTACAGAATAGGGGAGAAAACATGCCAAAGACATATCATTTTATCGGAATTAAGGGATCAGGGATGAGTGCCTTGGCCTTGATGTTGCACCAAATGGGGCATAAGGTACAGGGATCAGATGTTGAAAAGTACTACTTTACTCAACGTGGTCTTGAGCAGGCAGGAATTACTATTCTTCCTTTTGATGAAAAGAATCTAGACGGTGATATGGAAATTATCGCTGGAAATGCCTTTCGTCCAGATAACAACGTCGAAATTGCCTATGCGGACCAAAATGGTATCAGCTACAAACGTTACCATGAGTTTCTAGGTAGCTTTATGCGTGACTTTGTTAGCATGGGAGTAGCTGGAGCGCATGGAAAAACTTCAACGACAGGTATGTTGTCTCATGTCTTGTCTCATATTACAGATACTAGCTTCTTAATCGGAGATGGGACAGGTCGTGGTTCGGCCAATGCCAAATATTTTGTCTTTGAATCTGACGAATATGAGCGCCATTTCATGCCTTACCACCCAGAATACTCTATTATCACCAACATTGACTTTGACCATCCAGACTATTTCACAAGTCTAGAGGATGTTTTCAATGCTTTTAACGACTATGCTAAACAAATTACCAAGGGTCTTTTTGTCTATGGTGAAGATGCAGAATTGCGTAAAATTACGTCTGATGCACCAATTTATTATTATGGTTTTGAAGCAGAAGGTAATGACTTTGTAGCTAGCGAGCTTCTTCGTTCAACAACTGGTTCAACCTTCACAGTTCACTTCCGTGGACAAGACTTGGGGCAATTCCACATCCCAACCTTTGGTCGTCACAATATCATGAATGCGACAGCCGTTATTGGTCTTCTTTACACAGCAGGATTTGATTTGAACTTGGTGCGTGAGCACTTGAAAACATTTGCCGGTGTTAAGCGTCGTTTCACTGAGAAAATTGTCAATGATACAGTTATTATCGATGACTTTGCCCACCATCCAACAGAAATCATTGCGACCTTGGATGCGGCTCGTCAGAAATACCCAAGCAAGGAAATTGTAGCAGTCTTCCAACCGCATACCTTTACAAGAACCATTGCCTTGTTAGATGACTTTGCTCATGCTTTAAACCAAGCAGATGCTGTTTACCTAGCGCAAATTTATGGGTCAGCTCGTGAAGTAGACCATGGAGATGTCAAGGTAGAAGACCTAGCCAATAAAATCAACAAGAAACACCAAGTGATTACTGTTGAAAATGTTTCTCCCCTCCTAGACCATGACAATGCTGTCTATGTCTTTATGGGAGCAGGAGACATCCAAACCTATGAATACTCATTTGAGCGTCTCTTGTCAAACTTGACAAGCAATGTTCAATAGGATGCTCCCATGGAAATTCCAATTAAGATCATTCAGGCAAGCAAGTCTGATTTGGCTGAGATAGAGGCGATTCAAACTTCGTCTTTTCCAGCTGAAAAGCAGCTGACTTCCCATATTTTAGAAGAAAGTATCCGTAAGTGTGCGGATACCTTTCTTCTAGCTAGGGATGAAAATCAACTGTTAGGCTATATTCTATCAAGTCCCCAGTCAGACAATCCGCAATGTCTAAAAATACATTCTTTAGTCATTGAGTCTGACCATCAGAGACAGGGCTTGGGAACACTTCTTCTTGCAGCCTTGAAAGAGGTGGCAGTTGAGCTGGATTACAAAGGGATTCGTTTGGAGAGTCCTTCTGAGCTGCTTTCCTATTTTGAAATGAATGGTTTTATTGATGAAGAAACTTCGCTTTATGCAACTAGCCAGGGTTTTAGTATGATTTGGTTTAATCCCTTTTATCTGGAGGCACAATGAAAATCAGACAAGCAAGATTAGAAGATTTGGATCGGATTGTTGAACTTGAACTAGAGAATTTCTCGGTCGAAGAAGCCATTCCTCGCTCCGTCTTTGAAGCGCATTTGCGAGAAATTCAGACTTCGTTTCTGGTTGCAGAAAAAGAGGGCAGGATTATGGGTTATATCGAAGGACCAGTTGGCCCCCACCGCCATCTGCAAGACCAGTCTTTTACAGAAGAAATAAAAGACTATAGTCATGAGACTGGTGGTTATATCTCTGTGACCTGTCTTTCTATTGCCAAGGAAGCACAGGGACTCGGACTGGGTCAGAAATTGCTGACATCCTTGAAAAAACTGTCTCTTGAACACGAAAGAGAAGGCATTAACCTAACCTGTCATGACTATCTCATCGCCTACTATGAAAAACACGGATTTGTCAATGAAGGCTTGTCTCAGTCAACCTTTGCAGGGGAAACTTGGTATGATATGGTCTGGGAAGCTAATACTCTTCGAAAATCAAATTCAAACCACGTCAGCGTCGCCTTACCGTACTCAAGTACAGCTTGCGGCTAGCTTCCTAGTTTGCTCTTTGATTTTCATTGAGTATAAAAAATAAGCTAGGAAAAGTATCATAGGTTGCTTTTCTTGGACTTTTAAGATATAATATTATGGATTGTCAACAAGGAGGAAAAACTTTTGAGTGAAAAGTCAAGAGAAGAAGAGAAATTAAGCTTTAAAGAGCAGATTCTGAGAGATTTAGAAAAAGTAAAAGGCTATGATGAAGTTCTGAAAGAAGATAATGCAGTAGTTCGCACTCCTGCAAATGAACCTTCAGCTGAAGAACTCATGGCTGATTCCTTGTCAACGGTAGAGGAGATTATGAGAAAAGCTCCTGCTGCGCCTACTCACCCAAGTCAAGATGTACCAGCTTCTCCAGCAGATGAGATTCAAAGAGAAACTCTTGGTGTTCCAAGTCACCCAAGTCAAGATGTACCTTCTTCTCCAGCGGAAGAAAGTGGTTCAAGACCAGGACCAGGTCCTGTTAGACCTAAGAAACTTGAAAGAGAATACAATGAAACCCCAACAAGGGTAGCTGTTTCCTATAAGACAGCAGAGAAAAAAGCAGAACAAGCAGGTCCAGAAACACCTACGCCTGCTACAGAAACAGTGGATATCATCAGCGATACACCACGTCGTAGCCGTAGAGAAGGAGCAAAACCCGTTAAGCCTAAGAAAGAGAAGAAGTCACATGTGAAAGCCTTTGTGATTTCATTCCTTGTATTCCTTGCCTTGCTCTCAGCAGGTGGTTACTTTGGTTACCAGTACGTGCTAGATTCTTTGTTACCCATCGATGCTAATTCTAAGAAATATGTGACGGTTCAAATTCCTGACGGTTCAAACGTTCAAGAAATCGGTACGACGCTTGAAAAAGCTGGTTTGGTAAAGCATGGTCTGATTTTTAGCTTTTATGCCAAGTATAAAAATTATACCGACTTGAAAGCAGGTTACTACAATTTGCAAAAGAGTATGAGTACAGAAGACTTACTCAAAGAGTTGCAAAAAGGTGGAACAGATGAACCACAAGAACCTGTCCTTGCGACTTTGACAATTCCAGAAGGTTATACCTTGGATCAGATTGCTCAAGCTGTGGGTCAATTGCAAGGTGACTTCAAAGAGCCTTTGACAGCGGAGGCTTTCCTAGCAAAAGTTCAAGATGAGAACTTTATCAGTCAAGAAGTTGCCAAATATCCGAGTTTACTTGAAAGCTTGCCTACAAAGGAAAGTGGGGCTCGTTATCGTTTGGAAGGATATCTTTTCCCAGCTACTTACTCTATCAAGGAAAGCACAACTGTTGAAAGCTTGATTGATGAGATGTTAGCTGCTATGGATAAGAACCTATCTCCTTACTATAGTACTATCAAATCTAAAAACTTGACTGTCAATGAGTTGTTGACCATTGCTTCCTTGGTCGAAAAAGAAGGTGCCAAGACAGAAGATCGTAAGCTCATTGCCGGTGTATTCTACAATCGTTTGAATCGTGATATGCCACTTCAAAGTAATATTGCAATCTTGTATGCCCAAGGAAAACTGGGGCAAAATATCAGCCTAGCTGAGGATGTTGCGATTGATACCAACATTGATTCACCTTATAATGTTTATAAAAATGTAGGTCTCATGCCTGGTCCAGTCGATAGTCCAAGTCTGGATGCGATTGAGTCAAGCATCAATCAAACTAAGAGCGATAACCTCTACTTTGTAGCAGATGTCACAGAAGGCAAGGTCTACTATGCTAATAATCAAGAAGACCACGACCGCAATGTCGCTGAACATGTCAACAGCAAATTAAACCAAACAAACTAAAATTATGTGATACTTCACATAATTTTCTTTCGAAAATATCATCAGAAGAAAGTTGAGAAAAATGGCAGAAAAAACATATCCTATGACCCTTGAGGAAAAGGAAAAACTTGAAAAAGAATTAGAAGAATTGAAATTGGTTCGCCGACCAGAAGTGGTAGAACGCATTAAGATTGCCCGTTCATACGGTGACCTTTCTGAAAACAGTGAATACGAAGCAGCTAAGGATGAACAAGCCTTTGTCGAAGGACAAATCTCTAGCTTGGAAACAAAAATCCGTTACGCTGAAATCGTCAATAGTGACTCAGTTGCAGATGATGAAGTAGCGATTGGTAAAACAGTCACTATCCAAGAAATTGGTGAGGACGAAGAAGAAGTTTATATTATCGTAGGTTCAGCGGGTGCGGATGCCTTTGCAGGTAAAGTTTCAAATGAAAGCCCAATTGGACAAGCCTTGATTGGCAAGAAAACAGGTGACACAGCAACGATTGAAACACCTGTTGGTAGCTATGATGTAAAAATCTTAAAGGTTGAAAAAACAGCCTAAAAACAAAAAAGGAGTGGGGAGGCTGTGCGCTTCACTCACTCCTTTTTCCATTTTAAATTGAATTGAAATTGGAGACTATATGAGTTCAAAGAAAAAAAACAAGATGGAGCGTGGTCTGACCAATCGTCATGTGCAGGTTATGGCCATCGCTGGAACAATCGGAACAGGACTCTTTTTGGGAGCAGGTCGCTCTATCAGCCTAACAGGTCCGTCCATTGTACTGATTTATATGATTACAGGGGCTTTCATGTTCCTCATGATGCGTGCGGTTGGGGAAATGCTCTATCAAGATCCTGAGCAACATACCTTTATCAACTTTATCACGCGCCATTTGGGTAAGGGCTGGGGCTATTTCTCGGTTTGGTCTTACTGGTTATCTGTTGTCTTTATCGGTATGGCGGAAATCACTGCTATCGCACATTATGTGCAATTTTGGTTCCCAACTTGGCCGAGTTGGATGATTGAGATTGGATTTTTGACCATTCTAGCCTTGGTTAATCTGATTGCGGTGAAGCTCTTTGGGGAAGTTGAGTTTTGGTTTGCGATGGTCAAGATTGTGGCTATTTTAGCTATGATTGCAACAGGAGTCTTTATGGTCTTGACAGGCTTTAAGACACCTCATGGAGTAGCAAGTCTAGCCAATATTGCTGACAATTTCTCCCTCTTCCCAAATGGTGGAGTGAACTTTGTCATGGCCTTCCAGATGGTTTTCTTTGCCTACCTCATGATTGAGTTTATCGGGGTAACGACTTCAGAAACAAAAAATCCACGTCAGGTCTTGCCAAAAGCTGTTAAGGAAATTCCTTTGCGTATCGCCTTTTTCTATGGGGGTGCCCTCTTAGCCATCATGGCTATCATTCCGTGGCGTGAACTGGCTTCTGCTGATTCTCCTTTTGTTACGGTATTTGAATTGGCAGGTATCAAGTGGGCAGCGGCCTTGATTAACTTCGTCGTTTTGACCTCAGCAGCATCTGCCCTTAACTCAACCCTTTATTCAACAGGGCGCCATTTGTACCAGATTGCTCATGATTCGCCAAATCCATTCTTAAAGGCGATTAAAGCAGATACTCTTTCTCGTCATAACGTGCCACAAAATGCCATCATTGCCTCAGCGGTTTTGATTGCCCTAGCAGCCTTTATCAATGTCTTGCCAGGTGTTTCGGATGCCTTTGCCTTGATTACGGCTTCATCATCTGGTGTCTATATCGCCATTTATATCTTGATTATGGTGGCTCACCTTAAATACCGCAAGTCACAGGACTTTATGGCGGATGGCTATCTCATGCCCCATTATCGTTTCCTAAATCCTTTAACCATGCTCTTCTTTGCCTTTGTCTTTGTAACCCTCTTTTTACAAGAGTCTACATTTGTAGGAGCAATTGGTTCAGCTATCTGGATTATCGGTTTCGGGATTTACAGCCAGTGGAAATTTAGAAAATAGATTAAAGACTCATCAACTCAGGTTGGTGGGTTTTTGTTATATATAGTATTGAAGCTAGAATAGTACACAAGGACTTCTATAGTAGATTGAAACTAGAACAGTACACCTTGGCTTCTAAACATTATTAGAAATTCGTTTGACTTTCTTAATCGTTTTGCTCATATCTTGTTTCAATCCGTTATAAAAGAGTATCCGTATCACTTTGGAGTTAGTAGCTATTTCTTATAAAAATGGAAAGTAAGTAACAAAAATGTAACAAAAACTTAATACAAAAACCC
>NZ_JVRR01000098.1 GCF_001070715.1 Streptococcus pseudopneumoniae | reverse complement strand
TCAGGTTGCTGGGTAAAGGGTTTGTTCCCGAAAAACTCCAACCACGGCTTGCGAACCTTGTCTTTGCTGGTTTCTCTGTATTTTTTTAGTTCCAAGAATGCCATCTTGACTAGATGGTGTTCCTGTCCATTGTTTGTAATTGTTAAAACCTCACCTGTCGTGTCCTCGCGCATACTAAAACTATGAAAAGCCAAATCATCTGAGAAATAGTTGCTATCCACGATTGCGATAGCATATACTGGTGCGATGTGTTTGTAACTCTGGTGAGTATTGCCCTCTTGCTGACGGATTTTTTCTAGGTTTTGATTGACCTGACTACACAGATAAGCCCACAGGCGATTGATGAAAAAATTCTGATGATGCACCTGAATTTCGATGATTACTTGCGTCCCATTATCTAGTTCAGCTAAGACATCTATACTAGTATAAAAATCCTGCGCTGAGTAGGGCAGAGATGGCAAGACGTGAATATTGCTTCCCTCCAAAATCGTCACATTTTTTGCTGGCAAGTCCAGCATATCTCGGATAAATTGACAAGTGATTTCTGGATTGCTAAAGATTTTCTTAGCAACCAAATCATTGGTCGGGCTGATGCCCGGATGACGTAATGTCATATTGCTTCTCCTTTCATTATAGCACATTTTTTAATCTAGGCTTACTAGATTAAATGCTTCTATCTATTTATTCGGAAAAAGTAGAAAGAATAGAGAAAATTAGGAGAAATTTCAAACTATATGATTTATACTCTGCGAAAATCTCTTCAAACCACGTCAGCGTCCATCTGCAACCTCAAAGCAGTGCTTTGAGCAACCTGCGGCTAGCTTCCTAGTTTGCTCTTTGATTTTCATTGAGTATTATCTGAAAGTGAGAGGCATCCACCATAGATATTACAACCCTGATAAAAACAAAAGAGCTAGCCTCAGCTAACTCTTATCCTATGCGGAGAGAGGGACTTGAACCCTCACGACCTAAAGCGGTCACAGGATCCTTAGTCCTGCGCGTCTGCCAATTCCGCCATCCCCGCGTCGATTACTTTACTAGTATATCAACTTTTGGGAGGCTTGTCAACACTTTTTTTCAAAATTTTTCATTTGGTAACTTCTCAAAGTAACTTCCATCCCTCTCCCAAAACTGGAAGTTAGTTTTAGAAGTTACCAACAGATTTTAGACAATCACGGCATTCCCCTTCAAATTAAAACAGATAAGAGAACTGTCTTTACCTATCAAGCCTCCAATTCTAAGAAAATGGAGGACGACACTCATACACAATTTGTATACGCCTGCCTATCGAACTGGAACGAAACAATATTCATACCTTGGAAGAAGCCAATACTTTCCTGCTTTCCTACATTCAAATCTTTAATGAACAGTTTGGAAACAAGACAAAACTCTCTGTCTTTGAGGAGGCTCCTAAGCCCTCTGAACGAAATCTCATTCTGGCTAGACTGGCGGAGAGAGTCGTCGATAGTGGACACCATATCCGATTCCAAAATCGTTGCTATATTCCTACCGAGCAAGGAAAAGAAGTCTATTTCATCAGAAAGACAAAAGCATTAGTTATAAAAGCATTTGACGGAGACATCTACCTCAATATCGCTGACAAAATCTATCACACAAAGGAGCTACTAGATCATGAACTCTATTCGAAAAACTTTGAACAAGAACCGGAACAAAAAAAAGAAAGATGCAAGTATATCCCTCCACAAACCCATCCGTGGAAACTCACATCTTTCAGACAATATCTTCATAAAAATAAAAAGGATTATGAAGAATTTACTAGCGAGGAGCTTAATTCTCCTCATCTACAAGTATAAGCTATTTCTCAATAAATGGGAAGCTTTTCCTTAAAGGAAATCAGTCTATCTGTTAAATTTATAAGAGAGAAAGCAAGGAGTGTAAGACCAGCATTTCATTTGATAAGAGGCTTGGAGCTGTTAGGCTGGCGTGCCAAGGCTAAGAGTAGCCTTGGTTTAGCTAACAAAACAGCTTCAAGGGTTCCTCGTGTCAAATGAAATCAAAATAATTGACCTCAATGTCTCCATTGTTTTGGGACATAATCACTTTCGAATCACACTTTTTTCGAAACTTGTGATAAAATAAGATATATTTTGAAAGATATAGGTGTATTATGAATGAAATATTAAATCGTTTCATAGTTAAACATGTTTTTAGTGGAAAAATTTTGAAAAACATATTGAAAATTGCCGCTTCTATGTTTTCACTTGTTGACCTTAGTGCTCTCATAGTATCACTAATAAATTTTGATATAAAATTTATTGAAAATTATAGACAATCAATCTTATTTTGGCTCATAATTATTAATATTGCAGTATTGTGTGTAACTGGTTATTTTTTCTACACATACTATAAACTTTCTTTGGAGTTTCGAAACTTTACAGCCAAACTCTCCTCTACTTCTGAAAGAATACTAAAAACTCATAATATTTTTTTAGAGAGGCTTGAGAAAGATGTAGAGAATTATACAGATATTATCCAAAACACCTACGACAGGATAGGTTCAAATGCAAATGTAAGTATTGTTCGACGCTTTAAGATAGGTAAAAACTTAGTCTCTAATTTTAGTAAATATATGACTGTTAGAAGTAAAGAATATTTGAATGAGATATTTAACGAACTCACAGAGGTGTTCGATTCTGTTTTTTCGGATACTACAAATATTGACCTAATGTTTTTCGAATCTGATTTGTCTGTTAAGGATTTAAATAGCTCACAAATTTATTGTGCCTTTGTGGATAGACGAAGAATATCAGAAAGAAGAGGAAGGACTGCTACTATAGAACCAGCATTCATTGATACTTATAATAATGTTTTTAGAACAGGAAAATGTTACTACTACGATTCAGATAACAATACTCTTATATTAGCTATATCTCCATTAACAACTAGTAAGGATATCACAATTTACGGTTTTCTAAAAATTAAATTTCCTAAACCAATTGACAAAGGGTTGTTAAATAAAATAATAATCCCTTTCACTATTGCAAATATTGAATCCATGAGTTACTATATAGACAGGCTTTGCGCATACACAATAGCTCTGAGATATAACATGCAGAGCAATACACTAAACTTTATCAATCATGACAGAAACAAGACTGCACAATCAGAAATAGAGAGTTGGTTTTATAAAGGGTTTGATTTTCTAGCTATGATTAGAAAAAATTATTAAGGAGGTGTAATATATGGCACACGCTAAAAGAAAGACACAGATTATCGAGGAAGAAAAACTAACTCCCACCCAAAGAAGGTATAAGACTTTGATGGAGAGTTCTGCCAGTCCTGCTGTTATAGTTAGAACAAATTTAGCTAAAAAGTATTACGAGGAAGGAAATATGGCAAGGTATAGAAACATGCTAAAATTACAACAACCTGCCCCAAGAGGCTGGGTAAAAATCGACTTCTAACTATCAAAAAAACGAGCATTTCCGTAATTGGAGATGATCGTTTTCTTATGTCATGGTTTATAATTAATAATTATCTGTACTAGAGTTTTTTAAAAGTGTTTTGATAGCTCGGATTTCTTCTTTAGTTGATTTCATATCACTATTATATAATGCTTTTTGA
>NZ_JVRR01000097.1 GCF_001070715.1 Streptococcus pseudopneumoniae | reverse complement strand
AGGTTGCAGATAGAGCTGACGTGGTTTGAAGAGATTTTCGAAGAGTATTAAAGACTTTTTGCCCAACCTCCACATAAACCACCCGTTAGACGAGTTTTTAAGATTTGATATCAAGCGTGAAATGAAGTTGCTACTTAGTAAATGGGAAATAGAAAGAACTTTCACTCTACAACAATTGTGAAGTGAACTTTATCTATCTCTGAGTCTAGAAATTGAAATTTGTAATAAAAATGTTATATTTCACAAAGAACTCCCAATATTTCATGGGGAGGGGTAAATATGCGTATAACGAGAAAAAATACTTAATAAAATAAATAGTTATTATTTTTGTGTATTTTATTTTGTGATAAATTTATTATTAGCGGCTATTTCTACTTTTGCTGTGAAAGAAAACAGTGGATATCTGTTGATTTATATTCAGAAAGTATTAAAATAGTAAAACAGGCTATAATATACACAATTGCTTATGATTTAGTATATGTTTATTATTGTGTGATAAAAGAACTCAAAAAATAATAAGGGAGAATAGAAGTGAAATTCGAAAAACGTCAAAAGTTTGCCATTAGGAAATTCAGTGTCGGTGTGGCATCTGTTTTGATTGGGCAATTCTTTATTGGTGCTGTAGCCAATGCGCCAGTTGTACGCGCCAGTGAAGTGATTGGTGTCCATGCGGAAAAGCAAAAGGACCCAGATGCTGAAGTAGCTCAACCCAAGGTAGAAGCAACTACTGTAGACACTGATACGAATCAAGTCGTTCCTAAACCTGAGTCAGATCCATCGGCAGAAAAACCAGTTGTAACTCAACCGTCAGTTGAAACAAGCATTTCAAATTCAGAAAAAGCTGTTTCTACAGAAAAGGATTCAAAAGCCCAGCCAGAAATGCTACCAAAAGAAGTGGCAGAGACTGTTCATAAAGAATCCGATAAAAAACCGTTAGTAGAGGCTCCTCTGACGAAATTGGAGGAAAAGGAAGAGGTTACAAATCCTGACAAGGATCAATTGGGAACCACGATCACAGAGGCAGAGGTAGTAACGAAGGAAGCTGAAAAATACCTGAGCGGTCTAACAGACTCCAATCAAAAAGCTGCCATCGAAGAAGCCTTGCGTCGCTCCAACCAACTTCTAACAGAGGCCAGAACTTCTCTCAAGTCAATAGATGCTTCAAATGCAACCTTTGAAACAGCTCGTACCAATCTAGCAGAAGCCATCGAGGCAGTCTGGAACCAACTCAAAAAGATGGGGCATTCGGGCAACCTTAGTTATATGTTGGATGCAGAGACGACGAGTCAACCAGCTGTTCTAATCCCAACTGGGTCAACGACGATTTACTCCTACGGAGCAACAACTGCACCTAAAGTCGAGTTTGATATTTCTACCGATCTTGCACCATACTATAATTCTAATTCTAGTCTATATAATAGTGTTGAACGCGGTTCAACTTTGAATGAAGATGCTCAAAAATTAGGTTTAAAGATTATAGAAAAATCGACTACGAATCCTTCAGGGAATAGTGACTGGATTCTCGCCCTATCTGGAAATGTTCCAACTACGGTAGAGCCTGGTACATACAATGTCGGCTTCACTTATAACAATCAAGCCTATACGACAACAGTTACGGTCAAGCCTGCTGAAGGTGTTCCATATATGAACTATCCGTATATGACCCTGGAGCGGTATTTTGGAGCAGAAACAGGTCGTAATATTCCTGACTACAAATTTAAAAAAGATGGTTCTACAGTAGAGTTGAAATATAAGGTGGGCTTGACGAATATCGAGCCCAATGAAGTGGAACTAACCCCGATGCGAAACGGTTAGGATTTGTATTTAATGACGGTGGTAAAGATAATCGGTATCTGACCAAGACTGTCACCTTGGATAATACGCTTCAAAGCGGAACCTATACAATCGGAGTTCAGTCAAAAGCAGATCCCTATACTAGGATTACAGCTAATCTAACGATTGAAGAACCGCCGTTGTATAAAGTAGTAGAGGATTATTCTTCTTTATTTTATTATTATGATTCTAATTCTCCTGGTTACGCGAAATTTAAAGCTGGAAACAATCGAATGGGAGACTCTGTTTCATATGATGAAGCTTCATCCACAGCTTACATGACGTCTACTCCTTTTGGTTATTACTTACATGATAGAAGTCCTAAAACGATAGCGGATGCGACTCCAGATAGTCCTCAGTATACGTCTAACCTATGGTTGTCATTACCAGGGAGTAAAAATGAATATAATCTAGTAGGAAATAATGCTCCCGTTACCATTACTAAGTTCGAACAGACAGGAGGTAGTCCTGGGGTTACAGTAGAGTTTATAATGGATAAAGCTCCTACCGCTGATAATGTTTTTGTTAATAGTAGCGCTTGGCCAAGTGATGTTTTGACGGGAAATAAACAAGTTAGTTCTTCTGCTAGTGCTGAGTATGCTGACTCATCAAGGGATAATGTATCTCCCTATCGTATTAATTTTAAGACATTACCAGAAAAAGCAGGGACGTATTTTGTAGAATTTAATGTTACGGATAATATTGGACGGGTGACAAAGCATCATTTGAATTTAGTGACTAGAGAGGTTTCTCAAACGACACCAAATGTGAGTTCGGGCGAAAATGGTAACTATACTTTAACCAATGCTGATGTTATGTTTGATGCGGACAAGCTGTATCGAGTAACGAATCCAATACCAGTAGCTGTTCCTATCTCGGATAAGGAACAGAATCTAGGAAACTTGGTATTGAATAAAGCGAATGCGACTTTAACGATTGATAGTAAACCGGATGGGGTTGAGATTACAAAAGACACTGAGAATCCTACTAGATTTAAGATTATCAAACAAAATGGTAAGACCTTAGCTGCAGGTGTCTATACGATTACATCTACAGCAAAGGATGGACACTTTGGAGCCAATGTCCCAGCTCGTACCTATAAGTTCGAGGTAATGGATGGGTTAAATCCTATTTCCAATCAAAGCTGGCAAGAAGGACAAACTATCCCAACTATTCCTGTTTCGATGACAAATGGTAGTAAGATTACGAATCTATCAGTCGAATCTGATGGAGGACATCTCTACCTAAGTCCTAATGCTGATAATACAGGTCTAACAGGTTATGCTTTAAAACATACAGATGCACCACAAACAGCGATTGCAACCGCTACTTATATCAATAATGAAGGTCAAAGTCGTCAGATTAAGACAAGCTTTACCTATACAGTTACCCCTCCACCAGTTTCTGATTTAACTTTATCTGTAACGAATGATAAGCAAACAGTTTCAGAAGGAACTAAATTTGCAGATATGGTTGTAACAGCTAGTGAGGGAGCAACGGTTACAGTAGGAACACTGCCAGATGGTGTTATGTATGATAGCAATAGCAAAACATTATCAGGTACTGGATTATATGAAGGGCATTATGTGATTCCAGTTACTGCTACTAAAGATGGGGCTTCCATTACTAAAGTAGTTGATTTGACCGTAACGCCAGGAAACTTTAATGTCCCAACAGCTGATTACACGTTTACAGCAGGTAATGAAATAACTCCAATTACTCTTAAAATTCCTAAAAATGCGACAGTAAGTTACACAGGGGGCAGTTTACCAAACGGTCTAAATTGGTCCTCAGATAATAAAACTATAACAGGAACTCCAACTCAAGTAGGGACATTCCAAACATATGCTTATGTATATAGAACTGATAAATCGGGGAATAACCAGTATGCCTATGCGTATGTCAATATTACAGTAAACAGTGTACCACTAAACTTTTCTATTCCTGATAATACAAAAACAGTAAAAGCTTTAGATGAACTTCCTTCTATTAAGTTACAAGCTGATGGAGCCTTGCTAACAATCACTTCTGGAGAGTTGCCTCCAGGGGTAAACTATGATGCAGCGACTAAAACTGTTTCAGGTACACCAACAAAAGTCGGTACTTATACAGCAACCTTTACAGCGACAAGTCCAACTATTAGTGGAAATTCAACAGCAAGTGCAACATTAACGATTAATGTAACATCACGTGATTTAACTGTAACTGTTGATAATAAGGAACAAGAGAAGACAGTTCTAACTGCTATAGACAATGTAGTTTTAACTCCTTCTGATAGCAAAGCTAGATTAGAAGTAGATACAAGTCAACTTCCACCGGGAGTTACTTATGATTCAGCTACAAGGACTATTTCTGGCACACCATCTAAAGTAGGAGAATACTTAATTCCATATAAAGCGACTTTCCCAGAAATGGCAGAATCTCCAGTAGATGGGGGACATATTAAAATTAATGTTCGCCCACTTCCGGTAAGTATTAATGTTACAGAAAAAGAACAAACGATTCGTCTGGGTGAAACGATTAAAAATATGGTGGTTTCTCACAGTGAACATTCAGATTTAGGTGCTCGTTATTTAAGTGTGGATTTACCAGAAACAGACTTAGATTCTTATCTTGAATCAACTGCTGGTCTGCATTATGACAGTGCAAATCGTACAATTAGCGGAACTCCAACCAAGCCAGGTGTCTATAAAGTTCGTTTAAAAGCAACATTAGATTCTGAAACATTAGGTAAAGGTAGTGCGGAAGAGATTATCACTGTAACGGTAGTAGATGATCCAGTATCATTAGACATTAAAAATGATCGTCAAATGATTGCACTAGGAAAAACAAGTCTTCGTCCAATTACGTTCACAGTTCCAGATGGAGTTACTCTTACTGTGGATACAACAAAACTTCCAAATGGTGTAACATATGATGAATCTGCTAAAACCATCTCTGGAACACCGACAGTAGCTGGAGCATTTGATATTCCAGTAACGGTGACAAATGCAGGTAAAACTAAATCAATTACCAAAGACATCACTATAGATGTTATAGACTTAACGCCGGCTACACCAACTGTAACTGTGGCAGAAAACAATGATGGAACGCATACAATTACGATTTCACAACCAGGTGGACAACCAGTATCAACCGTTATTAAGAATGGTAAAGATGGTGAGACTCCAAAAGTGAAAGTAGACCGTGATGAGACTAAAAAAGAAACGACATTAACGTTCTATAGTGACAAGAATGCCAATAATCAGTTTGATGAAGGAACAGATACAGTTCTAGGAACATCTGTGATTAAAGATGGTCAAGACGGAGTCGATGGAGCTAAAGGTGACAAAGGTGAAACTGGAGCAACCGGACCGAAAGGTGACAAAGGTGAAACTGGAGCAGCTGGGCCGAAAGGCGATAAAGGTGAAACTGGAGCAGCCGGACCAAAAGGTGATAAAGGTGAAGCTGGAGTAGCCGGCCGCGACGGAAAAGACGGCTTTACACCAGAAGTAAGTGTAGTGACAAATCCAGATGGAAGTCATACAATTTCAATTACTCAACCAGATGGTAAAGAACCAATTGCAACAACGGTTAAAAATGGAGAAAACGGAAAAGATGGACGTTCTCCAAGAATTGAATTAAAACCAATTTATCCTGCACAACCTCGAAGCACTAGAAGAGCAAGAAGTGTGGATGAAGACCGTGCAACTACTCAACCAGCAACGAAGCCAATTGGCGTTCATATTACAGTTTATTACGATAATGATAATAGTTTGACCTATACTGCTGGAGATACTTTGATTAGTGAGGAAGATATCTATAACGGAGTAGATGGTCGTGACGGTCGTGATGGTATTGATGGTAAATCAGCGATAATTGAAACAAAAGAAAACTCTGATGGAAGCCATACAATTATTATTACCAACCCAGATGGATCAAAACGTGAGATTGTAGTGAAAAATGGCCAAGACGGTAAATCTCCTACAATTGAAACGAAAGAGAATGTAGATGGAAGTCATACAATTGTCATTATAAATCCAGATGGAACAAAACAAGAAATCGTTGTGAAGAATGGTAAGGACGGTAAAGATGGTAAAGATGGTAAAGATGGTAAAGATGGTAAAGATGGTAAAGATGGACGTGATGGTAAGGATGGAACATGTAATTGTGCTGTGAATCCAACCCCTGTACAACCAGGAAATACTGGAACAACACCACCAGAACAACCGAAACCAGAATCAGGAAGAATTACACCACCATCAGACAAGCCGGTTAAACCGGAATCGAAACCGGTTCCGAAACCAGAAACAAATAAACCAAACACTCCGGGTTCAGGTACTCCAAAGACCGGAACACCAGACACTCCAGGAGCAGGTACTTCAAATACAGGAACGCCAGAAACCGGCAAACCAAACACTTCAGGGGAAGGTACTCCAAATACAGGGAAGCCAGAAACAGGCATCCCAAGTACAAATAATCAAACTGTACTTGATTCACATACTTCTGACACTGTAGAGATTCCAAACGCAGTTCCAGTAACATCTGAAACAAATACTCAAATCCCAGATTATGTAACTTCTGGAATGACGAATCATACAAGAGTGGCCTTACCGAATACTGGAAGCCAAACAGATGTCATTTCAATTCTTTTAGGAAGTGGAATTTTGCTTACACTTTATGTAGCCAAAAGAAAAGAAGACTAGAAGATAAATTTTTCGCTCATAGTTTATCAAAAGTGGGAATAGAGTATAGAAGGTGCAAATCCCTCAGATTCTTACTTGCTTTTAATGATTTAAGATAGTTAATTATGGTTACCAGACTGTAGGTGTTCCATAATAAGAATATTGCTATGAGAGCTAACCCTCCGATATGCTAGATGAAAGTAGTGTATCGGAGGATATTTTTAGCTTCTCCTTGCTATACGCCTAGCTGCCTTGTTTGCTCTTTGATTTTCATTGAGTATAAATTTTTCACGAGATGATGGTCTGAGAAGTTTGTTATAAGTCAAAGCTTTTAGAACTCTGTTATCTACAGTCTAAAAGATTAGAATTGTCAAAACAATTTGTCTAGGCTTGATTTTATGGCTTATTTACTATAAAATGAGAAGGAAAAACGTCAAACTTTTATATTGCAAATAGGAGAAAACATGACAAAAACATTAAAACGTCCTGAGGTTTTATCACCTGCAGGGACTTTAGAGAAGCTAAAGGTAGCTGTTCAATATGGAGCAGATGCTGTCTTTATTGGCGGTCAGGCCTATGGTCTTCGTAGCCGTGCCGGAAACTTTACCTTTGAACAGATGGAAGAAGGTGTCCAGTTTGCGGCCAAGTATGGTGCTAAGGTTTATGTGGCTGCCAACATGGTTATGCATGAAGGAAATGAAGCTGGTGCTGGTGAGTGGTTTCGTAAACTGCGTGATATTGGGATTGCAGCAGTTATCGTGTCTGACCCAGCCTTGATTATGATTGCAGCAACAGAAGCACCAGGTCTTGAAATCCACCTTTCCACTCAAGCCAGTGCGACTAACTATGAAACCCTTGAGTTCTGGAAAGAACTGGGCTTGACTCGTGTCGTTTTGGCGCGTGAGGTTTCAATGGAAGAATTGGCAGAAATCCGCAAACGTACAGATGTTGAGATTGAAGCCTTTGTCCATGGAGCTATGTGTATTTCATACTCTGGTCGTTGTACTCTTTCAAACCACATGAGTATGCGTGATGCTAACCGTGGTGGTTGCTCTCAATCTTGCCGTTGGAAATACGACCTTTACGATATGCCATTTGGTCAAGAACGCAAGAGCTTGAAAGGTGAAATTCCAGAAGAATTTTCGATGTCAGCCGTTGACATGTCTATGATTGACCATATCCCAGATATGATTGAAAATGGTGTGGACAGTCTAAAAATCGAAGGACGTATGAAGTCTATTCACTATGTATCAACAGTAACCAACTGCTATAAGGCAGCTGTGGATGCTTATCTTGAAAGTCCTGAAAAGTTTGAAGCGATCAAACAAGATTTGGTGGACGAGATGTGGAAGGTTGCCCAACGTGAATTGGCAACAGGTTTCTACTACGGTACACCATCTGAAAATGAGCAGTTGTTTGGTGCGCGTCGTAAAATTCCTGAGTATAAGTTTGTCGCTGAAGTGGTTTCTTATGATGATGCGACTCAAACGGCAACCATTCGTCAACGGAATGTCATCAACGAAGGCGATCAAGTTGAGTTTTATGGTCCAGGTTTCCGTCATTTTGAAACGTATATCGAAGATTTGCACGATGCCAAAGGCAATAAAATCGACCGCGCCCCAAATCCAATGGAACTCTTGACTATTAAGGTGCCTCAACCTGTTCAAGCAGGAGACATGGTTCGTGCATTAAAAGAAGGACTCATCAATCTCTATAAAGAAGATGGAACCAGCGTCACAGTTCGTGCTTAATAAGCAAGCAGGATATGAAAGATTTCTAGTTGTTTTCCCTTTAATCCTGCTCACTAAAAGAAAAGAAGTTAAAGAAAATATATCAATTTCGTCCGAGATTTCATCTCGGATTTTTTCATTATTTTTCAGAAAGACCTAGATAATGGTCGGATTTATTACAAGTTTTTTCCAATTTTTTCTATATAATGAGCTCAAAAATAGTAAAATTGTAAATAATTTCCATTAAACGCTTTCAATGTTGGTAAAAAGTTGACAAATCCAATTTTTAGGACTAAACTAAGTAAGTAAATTTTAATTAAAAGGAGAATTCATCATGAATTTAACATTTTTTGGTCTATGTCTTGCCTGTATGGGTGTATCTCTTGGTGAAGGGTTATTGATGAATGGTTTGTTGAAATCAGTAGCTCGCCAACCAGATATTATCGCTGAGTTTCGTAGCTTGATGTTTTTAGGGGTTGCCTTTATTGAAGGAACTTTCTTCGTAACTCTTGTCTTCTCATTTATTATTAAATAACGAAATATAAATTGGAGAAGGGAGAATGTTAGATGGAAGAAAGTATCAATCCAACCATCAATATTGGTCCTGTTACCTTTGATTTAACTTTGACAGCCTTGACTTTGCTGTCTGTGTTTCTGATTTTTGCATTTATCTATTGGGCAAGTCGTAATATGACCTTGAAACCCAAAGGTAAACAAAATGTACTAGAGTATCTCTACGATTTTGTAATTGGATTTACAGAACCTAACCTTGGTTCCCGCTACATGAAAGATTACTCACTCTTTTACTTATGCTTATTTCTTTTTATGGTCATCGCCAATAATCTTGGTTTGATGGCTAAACTTCAAACAACAGATGGGACAAACCTTTGGACATCGCCAACTGCAAATCTTTCATTTGACCTTGTCTTGTCTTTCTGTATTATTGTGATGGCGCACATTGAGGGGATTCGTCGTCGTGGGATTAAACAATACCTAAAAGGTTTTGTAACTCCTGCATTTATGACACCGATGAATCTACTTGAAGAAGTCACGAATTTCCTTTCTCTTGCTTTGCGGATTTTTGGGAATATCTTTGCAGGTGAAGTAATGACAAGCTTGCTTCTTTTACTTTCACATCAGGCTATTTTTTGGTATCCAATCGCATTTGGAACAAACTTAGTTTGGACTGCATTTTCCGTGTTCATTTCTTGTGTACAAGCCTATGTCTTTACACTATTATCCTCTATGTACCTAGGAAATAAAATTAATGATGAAGAGTAGAAAGGAGTAACTGATGCACGTAACAGTAGGTGAATTAATTGGTAATTTTATTTTAATCGCTGGCTCTTTTATCCTTTTGCTAGTCTTGATTAAAAAATTTGCATGGTCTAATATTACAGGCATTTTCGAAGAAAGAGCTGAAAAAATTGCTTCAGATATTGACAGAGCTGAAGAAGCCCGTCAAAAAGCAGAAGTATTGGCTCAAAAACGCGAAGATGAATTGGCTGGTAGCCGTAAAGAAGCTAAGACAATCATTGAGAATGCGAAAGAAACAGCTGAGAAAAGTAAGGCTAGTATTTTAGCAGATGCTAAAATAGAAGCAGGACGCTTAAAAGAAAAAGCAAACCAAGAAATTGCTCAAAACAAAGCTGAAGCTTTACAAAGTGTTAAGGGTGAGGTAGCAGATTTGACCATCAGCTTGGCTGGTAAAATCATCTCACAAAACCTTGACGGTCATGCCCATAAAGAACTCATTGATCAGTATATCGATCAGCTAGGAGAAGCTTAATGGACAAGAAAACAGTAAAGGTAATTGAAAAATACAGCATGCCTTTTGTCCAATTGGTACTTGAAAAAGGAGAAGAAGACCGTATCTTTTCAGACTTGACTCAAATCAAGCAAGTTGCTGAAGAAACAGGTTTACCTTCTTTTTTAAAAAAAGTGGCCGTAGACGAGTCGGATAAGGAAAAAACAATTGCTTTTTTCCAAGACTCTGTGTCGCCTTTAATACAAAACTTGATCCAGGTTCTGGCCTATAATCACAGAGCAAATCTTTTTTATGATGTGCTTGTAGATTGTTTGAACCGACTTGAAAAAGAAACAAATCGATTTGAAGTGACGATTACTTCAGCTCATCTTTTAACAGATGAACAAAAGAGTCGTTTGCTCCCTTTGATTGAGAAAAAAATGTCTCTGAAAGTAAGGAGTGTAAAAGAAGAAATCGATGAAAGTCTCATTGGTGGTTTTGTCATTTTTGCCAATCACAAGACAATTGATGTGAGTATTAAACAACAACTTAAAGTTGTTAAAGAAAATTTGAAATAGAAAGTGGTGTTCTTTTGGCAATTAACGCACAAGAAATCAGCGCTTTAATTAAGCAACAAATTGAAAATTTCAAACCCAATTTTGATGTGACTGAAACAGGTGTTGTAACCTATATCGGTGACGGTATCGCGCGTGCTCATGGCCTTGAAAACGCCATGAGTGGAGAGTTGTTGATTTTTGAAAACGGCTCTTATGGTATGGCTCAAAACTTGGAGTCAACAGACGTTGGTATTATCATCCTAGGTGACTTTACAGATATCCGTGAAGGCGATACAATCCGCCGTACAGGTAAAATCATGGAAGTCCCAGTAGGTGAAAGTCTGATTGGTCGTGTTGTGGACCCACTTGGTCGTCCAGTTGACGGTCTTGGAGAAATCCACACTGACAAAACTCGTCCAGTAGAAGCACCAGCTCCTGGTGTTATGCAACGTAAGTCTGTATCAGAACCATTGCAAACTGGTTTGAAAGCTATTGACGCCCTTGTACCGATTGGTCGTGGTCAACGTGAGTTGATTATTGGGGACCGTCAGACAGGGAAAACAACCATTGCGATTGATACAATCTTGAACCAAAAAGGTCAAGATATGATCTGTATCTACGTAGCGATTGGACAAAAAGAATCAACAGTTCGTACGCAAGTAGAAACACTTCGTCAGTACGGTGCCTTGGATTACACAATCGTTGTGACAGCCTCTGCTTCACAACCATCTCCATTGCTTTTCCTAGCTCCTTATGCTGGGGTTGCCATGGCGGAAGAATTTATGTACCAAGGGAAACATGTTTTGATTGTTTATGATGATTTATCAAAACAAGCGGTAGCTTATCGTGAACTGTCACTCTTGCTTCGTCGTCCTCCAGGTCGTGAAGCCTTTCCAGGGGATGTTTTCTACCTTCACAGCCGTTTGCTTGAGCGCTCAGCTAAAGTTTCTGATGAACTTGGTGGTGGATCTATTACAGCCCTACCGTTTATCGAGACACAAGCAGGAGATATCTCTGCCTATATCGCAACCAACGTGATTTCAATCACTGATGGACAAATCTTCCTTGGTGATGGTCTCTTCAATGCGGGTATTCGTCCAGCCATCGATGCGGGTTCATCTGTATCTCGTGTAGGTGGTTCTGCACAAATCAAAGCTATGAAGAAGGTTGCTGGTACACTTCGTATCGACCTTGCTTCATATCGTGAGTTGGAAGCCTTCACTAAGTTTGGTTCTGACTTGGATGCAGCAACACAGGCTAAGCTGAACCGTGGACGTCGTACCGTTGAGGTCTTGAAACAACCTGTTCACAAACCATTGCCTGTTGAGAAACAAGTAACCATTCTCTATGCTTTGACACATGGTTTCTTGGATACTGTTCCAGTAGATGATATTGTTCGTTTCGAGGAAGAGTTCCATGCCTTCTTTGATGCTCAACATCCAGAGATTTTAGAAACCATTCGTGATACAAAAGACTTGCCAGAAGAAGCAGTCTTGGATGCTGCGATTACAGAGTTTCTCAATCAATCTAGCTTCCAATAAGAATAGAGGTGTCAGATGGCAGTATCTCTAAATGATATTAAAACAAAAATCGCCTCAACAAAAAATACTAGTCAAATCACTAATGCCATGCAAATGGTATCGGCTGCTAAGCTTGGTCGCTCTGAAGAAGCTGCTCGCAACTTCCAAGTTTACGCTCAGAAAGTGCGTAAACTTTTGACAGATATTCTTCATGGTAATGGAGCTGGTGGTTCAACTAATCCCATGTTGATTAGCCGTCCTGTGAAGAAGACAGGCTATATCGTCATCACTTCAGACCGCGGTTTGGTTGGAGGTTATAATTCCTCTATTCTGAAAGCTGTTATGGAGTTGAAAGAAGAATACCACCCAGACGGTACAGGTTTTGAAATGATCTGTATTGGTGGAATGGGAGCTGATTTCTTTAAGGCTCGTGGTATTCAACCACTTTATGAATTACGTGGCTTGGCAGACCAACCTAGCTTTGATCAAGTTCGTAAGATTATTTCAAAAACTGTTGAAATGTACCAAAATGAACTCTTTGATGAGCTTTATGTTTGCTACAACCACCATGTCAATACGCTAACCAGTCAAATGCGTGTGGAACAAATGCTTCCGATTGTTGACTTGGATCCAAATGAAGCGGATGAAGAGTACAGCTTGACTTTTGAATTGGAAACCAGCCGAGAAGAAATTTTGGAGCAGTTGTTGCCTCAGTTTGCAGAAAGTATGATTTACGGGGCTATTATCGATGCCAAGACAGCTGAAAATGCTGCTGGTATGACAGCCATGCAAACAGCGACAGATAATGCTAAGAAAGTCATCAATGATTTGACAATTCAGTATAACCGTGCCAGACAGGCGGCGATTACACAAGAAATTACAGAAATCGTAGCAGGTGCTAGTGCCTTAGAATAGGCTCTAGTCCAGCTCGTATGAAAATGAACTTAGGACCTAGTTGAGCTAGGAACCGACAGTATCTTATATAGAATAGGAGAAGGAGATGAGTTCAGGTAAAATTGCTCAGGTTATCGGTCCCGTTGTAGACGTCTTGTTTGCAGCAGGGGAAAAACTTCCTGAGATTAACAATGCACTTGTCGTCTACAAAAATGACGAAAGAAAAACAAAAATCGTCCTTGAAGTAGCCTTGGAGTTGGGAGATGGTATGGTCCGTACTATCGCCATGGAATCAACAGATGGGTTGACTCGTGGAATGGAAGTATTGGACACAGGTCGTCCAATCTCTGTACCAGTAGGTAAAGAAACTTTGGGACGTGTCTTCAATGTTTTGGGAGATACCATTGACTTGGAAGCTCCTTTTACAGAAGATGCAGAGCGTCAGCCAATTCATAAAAAAGCTCCAACTTTTGATGAGTTGTCTACCTCTTCTGAAATCCTTGAAACAGGGATTAAGGTTATCGACCTTCTTGCCCCTTACCTTAAAGGTGGTAAAGTTGGACTTTTCGGTGGTGCCGGAGTTGGTAAAACCGTCTTAATCCAAGAATTGATTCACAACATTGCCCAAGAACACGGTGGTATTTCAGTATTTACCGGTGTTGGGGAACGTACTCGTGAGGGGAACGACCTTTACTGGGAAATGAAAGAATCAGGCGTTATCGAGAAAACAGCTATGGTATTTGGTCAAATGAATGAGCCACCAGGAGCACGTATGCGTGTTGCCCTTACTGGTTTGACAATCGCTGAATACTTCCGTGATGTAGAAGGCCAAGACGTGCTTCTCTTTATCGATAATATCTTCCGTTTCACTCAGGCTGGTTCTGAAGTATCTGCCCTTTTGGGTCGTATGCCATCAGCCGTTGGTTACCAACCAACACTTGCTACGGAAATGGGTCAATTGCAAGAGCGTATTACATCAACTAAGAAGGGGTCTGTAACCTCTATCCAGGCTATCTATGTGCCAGCGGATGACTATACTGACCCAGCGCCAGCAACAGCCTTCGCTCACTTGGATTCAACAACAAACTTGGAACGTAAGTTGGTACAATTGGGTATCTACCCAGCCGTTGACCCACTTGCTTCAAGTTCACGTGCCTTGGCACCTGAAATCGTTGGAGAAGAGCACTATGCAGTTGCTGCTGAAGTAAAACGTGTCCTTCAACGTTACCATGAATTGCAAGATATCATTGCTATCCTTGGTATGGATGAGCTTTCTGATGAAGAAAAGACCTTGGTTGCACGTGCCCGTCGTATCCAGTTCTTCTTGTCACAAAACTTCAACGTTGCAGAACAATTTACTGGTCAGCCAGGTTCTTATGTTCCAGTTGCTGAAACTGTACGTGGCTTTAAGGAAATCCTTGATGGTAAATATGACCACTTGCCAGAAGATGCCTTCCGTGGTGTAGGTTCTATCGAAGATGTGATTGCAAAAGCTGAAAAAATGGGATTTTAAGAGGTGATCTATGGCTCAGTTAACTGTCCAGATCGTGACACCAGATGGCCTCGTCTATGATCACCATGCCAGCTATGTATCGGTTCGAACTCTGGATGGTGAGATGGGGATCTTGCCACGACATGAAAATATGATTGCGGTTTTAGCAGTTGATGAAGTAAAGGTAAAACGTATTGATGACGAAGATCACGTGAACTGGATTGCAGTAAACGGCGGCGTTATTGAAATTGCCAATGATATGATTACAATCGTCGCTGACTCTGCAGAACGTGCTCGTGATATCGATATCAGTCGTGCAGAACGTGCCAAACTTCGTGCAGAACGTGCAATTGAAGAAGCACAAGACAAACACTTGATTGACCAAGAACGTCGTGCGAAGATTGCACTGCAACGTGCCATTAACCGTATTAATGTCGGAAATAGACTATAATACTCTTCGAAAATCAAATTCAAACCACGTCAACGTCGCCTTGCCGTACTCAAGTACAGCCTGCGGCTAGTTTCCTAGTTTGCTCTTTGATTTTCATTGACTATAAGAAAAAATGAACTTGAAAATCCAAGTTCATTTTTTATGTTTTCTTAAGGAGCAAAACGGATGCAGACTGCTTCGGGAACATGGAAGTCGTTGGAGAGTTCTGCTAGACGACCATTGTCACAATTACGTTTAAAGACAGTTGCATTGTCAGAGTCTTGGTGGACAGCAATGAGAAATTTTTGGTCGGGTGTCAAATCAAAATCTCGCGGAGTCTTACCATGTGTTGGAACGATTTCTAATAACTCTAAGCTACCGTCCGCAAGGATGGTATATACTGCGATAGAATCATGGCCACGGTTAGAAGCGTAGAGGTATTTACCGTCTTTAGAGAGACGAATAGCAGCGGTTCCATTAAAGCCTTTGTAAGCTTCTGGTAAAGTTGAAATCACTTGCATGCGCTCAAATTCACCAACGCCATCGTAGATTAAAACTTCGATAGTACTATTGAGTTCACAGATCAGATAAGCGATTTTATAGTGGTTATGGAAAACGATATGACGAGAACCAGCTCCAGGAATACTATTGTAGGTATAGAGTTTAGACAGTTTCCCTTCTTGATCAAGGTCATAAGTGATGACTTGGTCAGTTCCCAAGTCGCAGGTCACTAGATAGTGGTCAGGTGTTAAATCTGTAAAGTGGACATGGGGGGAAGCTTGATTTTCATGTGGACCTTGGCCACTGTGTTGATCTACATCACTAAGTAAAAGACTCCCATCTTCCTGACGTTTATAAACAAGTACCTGTCCCTTGTGGTAGTTGGCTGCATAGACCAAATCACGCTTTTCATCGACAGCAACATAACAGTGGGGAGCTCCCTCCTCAACAACATGATTTAACAAAGTCCCGTCAGTTTGATAGGCTGCAATTCCCCCCTTATCGTCTTGACTACCAACGGTGTATAAATGTTGGTGCTGGTCAAAGGCAAGGTAGGTTGGACTTGGCTCAGCTGCAAAAAGTTCTAGGTTTGAAAGCTGACCAGTTTCTGTATCAAAGTCAGCCTTGTAAATCCCTTGGGAAGTACGACGTGTATAAGTTCCAAAATAAACAGTTTCTTTCATAACGTTACCTCTATATAAAGATAAGACTATTATATCACAAAAACAAGCCAAATAAAGACATCCAATTAGATGTAAGCACTTTAAAAAAATAATTGATTGGTTTTTTGAAAAACATAATAATATTGAGATTGTTTTCCTTACTTTTCTTCTTAAAAGTGCTATAATGAACTCATAAAATGTTTAAAGGAGTCCTTACTATGAAAAAACGAGTTTTTCTAGCAACTGGTGTAGCTGTACTCTCGGCGGCTATGCTAGCAGCGTGCTCAACAGGTGGTAAAGATGCTACTAAACCTGTTACCTATACCTATGTCTTCTCTACAGATCCTACGACTCTGGATTATACAGTTTCTGGAACTGCTAGCACTAAACAAATTACAGGTAATGTTATTGATGGTCTACTTGAAAATGACCAATATGGAAATCTGATTCCATCAGTTGCAGAAGATTGGACTGTTTCAAAAGATGGTTTGACCTATACCTATAAAATCCGTCAGGGTGTCAAATGGTATACTAATGAAGGCGAAGAATATGGTGAAGTCAAAGCTCAGGACTTTGTAACTGGTCTGAAGCACGCAGCTGATAAGAAATCACAGGCTCTTTATCTGGTTCAAGACTCAGTTCAAGGTTTGGACGATTATGTCAATGGGAAAACAACAGATTTCTCTACTGTTGGTGTAAAAGCGACAGATGATTATACGGTTGTTTACACTTTGAATCATCCAGAATCTTTCTGGAATTCCAAGACAACAATGGGCGTTCTTGCCCCAATTAGCGAGGACTTTTTAGCTTCTAAAGGAGATGACTTTGGGAAGGCGACTGATGTAACAAGCATTCTTTATAATGGTGCCTATCTCCTCAAGGGATTGACATCTAAATCTTCCATTGAGATGACCAAAAATCAAAACTATTGGGATAAGCAAAATGTCTTTATTGATGATATTAAATTGTCTTTCTTTGATGGTCAGGATGCCGATTCTCTTGGCCGTGGCTTTGATGAAGGACATTATCCAGCGGCGCCTCTCTTTAAAAACTCTGCCAATTATGAACGTCTAAAAGAAAAATACAAGGATAATATTGTGTATGGGCCACAAAGAGGCGGAACTTTCTATATCTCAACTAATATCGATCGTGTAGCTTATAACCATACTGCTAAAACAAGTGATGCGGAAAAATCATCCACTAAAAAGGCTTTGTTGAATAAAGATTTCCGTCAATCCTTGGCTTTCGCTGCAGATCGTACCGCTGCAGTATCTCAAGTATTTGGGGACGAAGTGGCACCTCGTAAGTTACGTACAAGTTTTACCCCTCCAACATTTGTCCAAGTTGGAGAGCAGTCATTTGGGCAAGTAGCTAAGGCAGAACTGGATAAGTTAGATGATGTATGGAAAGATGTCAGTCTTGATGATGCCCAGGATTCACTTCATAATGTAGACAAGGCTAAAGCTAAATTTGAAGTTGCTAAGAAAACACTTCAAGCCGATGGAGTACAGTTCCCCGTTCATTTAGACCTTCCAGTTTCCTCTACTCAGACAGATTTTATTCGTCAAGCCCAATCTTATAAACAATCCATTGAGGAAGCCTTAGGCTCTGAAAATATAGTGATTGACATTCAACAAGTTTCTGATGATGAATTGGGAAATATGACAGTATTTGCAACATCGACTAACAATACTGATTGGGATATCAATGTAAATAGTGGTTGGAGTCCGGATTATGCAGATCCATCAACCTATTTAGATGTATTTGATCCAACATCTGGTCCAACTCTTCTAGGAGCACTTGGTGTAGCACCAGGTACAGATAATCCGGCAATCAAAGCTGTTGGTTTAGATAAGTTTAAAGAGTTAATTACGGATGCTAGTGGTGAGAAAATAGATCTGCAAAAACGTTATTCTAAATATGCTAAAGCTCAAGCTTGGTTAACAGATAGTGCCTTGGTTATTCCTGTACACTCAGATGGTGCCCAAATGCTAATAACGAAGAAAGTTCCAGGTAGCGGTGCAGGTGGTTGGGTAGGTGATAAGACAAGTGAAAACAGCTACAAGTACCAAAAATTACAAGACAAGATTGTAACGTCTAAAGAAATGGATGAGTTCCGTAAGAAATTTGCTGATGAAAAAGCCAAATCAAATGCTGATTATCAGAAGAACTTAGACCGTCATATTCAAGAATAATTGAATCTCCTCTTTTGAGGAGATTTTTTATGTCGCTGTCTCCATGTAATACTCAATGAAAATCAAAGAGCAAACTAGGAAGCTAGCCGCAGGCT
>NZ_JVRR01000096.1 GCF_001070715.1 Streptococcus pseudopneumoniae | reverse complement strand
ATGTACACTATCGAGTGACAACGCCAGAAGACACAGCCTACCCACAAAATACGCCAATCACCGTAGAGGGAGTAGGAACGTTCACCGTCGGAGCTAACGGAGAGTTAACAATACCAAATGCGAACTTACCAGAAAGCGCAGGAAACCATGTTCCAACAGCAACAGAAGATGGTAAATTACCGACACCAGGAACAGCGGTAGCAGTACCAGCGAAGAAAGTAGCTAGTGCGGTACCAACTGGGCCAACAGGTGACGGCCAACAGGGACCAGCTGCGCCATCTGCCGATACAAATCGTAGACCGGATACTGCTAGCCCTGCTGAGGTGCCAGCTACTCAACCGGCTGGACAACCAAGTCAAACAGTTGAAGTACCTGCTCAATTGCCGAATGAAGTGTCAGAAACGAATCCATCAGTTTCTCAACCACAAGCAGTATTGCCAAATACTGGTACACAAGAAGACCGTGCTACAGGTGCATTCGGAATTCTATCTCTTCTTGGCGCATTTGGTTTGCTATTTGCCAAAAAGAAAAAAGACGATGAAGAGGAAGCTTAAATAGATGATCTCATCTGATCCTTAGTAGCTTTCCCTGCATAAAGTCTTTGTAAATTAAAAAGAACTAGAAAAATCACTCATTTGTGAGAATTCTAGTTCTTTTTTCGTATTTCATAAACATTTCATATTTGGATTTTATAATAGTCTTACAAATATGGAGGTGACAAATGAATCCAATCCAAAGAGCTTGGGCTTATGTCAGCAGAAAGCGACTGAGAAGTTTTATTTTATTTCTGATTTTATTGATCCTGTTGGCTGGAATTTCAGCCTGTTTGACTCTGATGAAGTCCAACAAAACAGTTGAAACCAATCTTTACAAATCACTCAATACCTCTTTTTCTATTAAGAAGATAGAGAATGGTCAGACATTCAAGTTGTCAGACCTAGCATCTGTAAGCAAGATTAAGGGACTGGAAAATGTTTCTCCTGAACTCGAGACGGTCGCAAAACTAAAAGACAAGGAAGCGGTGGCTGGTGAGCAGAGCGTGGAGCGTGATGATTTGTCAGCTGCGGACAAGAACTTGGTCAGCTTAACGGCTCTTGAGGATTCATCCAAGGATGTCACCTTTACCAGTTCAGCTTTCAATCTAAAAGAAGGGCGATACCTTGAAAAAGGAGATTCCAAGAAAATCTTGATCCACGAAGAGTTGGCTAAGAAGAACGGTCTTTCCCTTCATGACAAGCTTCGCTTGGATGCTGGACAGTCAGAAGCTGGAAAAGGACACACAGTTGAGTATGAAATCGTTGGCATCTTTTCTGGTAAAAAACAGGAGAAATTCACAGGCTTGTCTTCTGACTTCAGTGAAAACCAAGTCTTTACAGATTACGAAAGTAGCCAAAGCCTTTTGGGTAATAGTGAAGCTCAAGTCAGTGCAGCTCGCTTCTATATAGAAAATCCTAAGGAAATGGACGGACTCATGGAGCAGGTGGAAAACTTGGCCTTGGAGAATCAAGGCTATCAAGTCGAAAAGGAAAACAAGGCCTTTGAACAAATCAAAGACTCAGTTGCAACCTTCCAAACCTTTCTGACCATCTTCCTTTATGGGATGTTGGTAGCAGGAGCAGGAGCCTTAATTCTTGTTTTATCTCTCTGGTTGAGAGAAAGGGTCTACGAAGTGGGGATTTTACTTGCACTTGGAAAAGGCAAAAGCTCAATCTTCCTACAGTTCTGTTTAGAGGTAGTTTTGGTATCTCTCGGTGCTTTGATTCCATCCTTTATCGCTGGAAATGCCATTACATCCTATCTGCTCCAAACTGTCCTAGCCAGTGGAGATCAGGCAAGCTTACAGGACACACTAGCCAAAGCAAGTGGTCTATCAACTAGTCTCCTATCCTTTGCAGAATCCTATGTTTTTCTGCTACTGATTAGTTGCTTTTCTGTAGCCCTTTGTTTCCTATTTTTATTTAGAAAATCGCCGAAAGAAATTTTATCATCTATTAGTTAAGAAGGAGAAATCATGACTTTATTACAATTACAAGACCTTACCTACCGTTATAAGAACACTGCTGAGGCAGTCCTATATCAGATCAATTATCATTTTGAACCTGGGAAATTTTACAGTATTATTGGTGAGTCAGGAGCAGGAAAATCCACTCTCTTGTCCCTACTTGCTGGTTTAGATAGTCCTGTTGAAGGTTCTATCCTTTTCCAAGGAGAGGACATTCGTAAGAAGGGCTATTCGTACCATCGTATGCACCATATTTCCTTGGTCTTTCAAAATTATAACTTGATAGATTATCTTTCTCCGCTGGAAAATATCCGCTTGGTCAACAAAAAGGCAAGCAAGGATACACTTCTTGAGCTTGGTTTGGATGAAAGTCAGATCAAGCGGAATGTTCTCCAGTTATCAGGTGGTCAACAACAACGTGTTGCCATTGCTCGTAGTTTGGTATCAGAAGCTCCAGTTATTCTAGCGGATGAGCCAACAGGAAATCTGGACCCTAAAACTGCTGGAGATATTGTCGAACTGCTCAAATCACTTGCCCAGAAAACAGGTAAATGTGTCATCGTCGTAACTCACAGCAAAGAAGTGGCACAAGCATCAGATATTACACTTGAATTGAAGGATAAGAAACTGACTGAAACTCGCAATACTACGAAATAATATGAGCTTGTTTTGATAGCATTATAAAATCAAATCTAGAAAGGGAACCTATGTTACACAACGCATTTGCCTATGTTACAAGGAAGTTTTTCAAATCGATTGTCATCTTCCTGATTATTCTCCTCATGGCGAGCTTGAGTTTGGTCGGCTTGTCGATCAAGGGAGCTACTGCCAAAGCTTCTCAGGAGACCTTTAAAAATATCACCAACAGCTTCTCCATGCAAATCAATCGTCGCGTTAATCAAGGAACGCCACGTGGTGCTGGGAATATTAAAGGTGAAGATATCAAAAAAATCACCGAAAACAAGGCTATTGAGTCTTATGTGAAACGCATCAACGCTATCGGAGATTTGACTGGCTATGAACTTATCGAAACTCCAGAAACCAAGAAAAATCTGACACCTGACCGTACCAAACATTTTGGAAGTAGCTTGATGATTACAGGTGTCAATGACTCCTCTAAAGAAGACAAGTTTGTCTCTGGTTCTTATAAGCTGGTCGAAGGTGAGCACCTAACCAACGATGACAAGGACAAGATTCTCCTGCACAAGGACTTGGCAGCCAAGCACGGCTGGAAAGTCGGGGATAAGGTCAAACTAGACTCTAATGTCTACGATGCAGACAATGAAAAAGGTGCCAAGGAAACAGTTGAAGTGACAATCAAGGGACTCTTTGATGGTCACAATAAGTCTGCAGTAACCTACTCACAAGAACTATACGAAAATACAGCTATCACAGACATCCATACAGCTGCTAAACTATATGGTTATACAGAAGAAACGGCTATTTATGGGGACGCAACCTTCTTTGTAACAGCCGATAAAAACTTGGATGATGTCATGAAAGAGTTGAGTGGTATCAGCGGTATCAACTGGAAGAGCTATACACTGGTGAAGAGCTCATCTAACTACCCAGCACTTGAGCAATCCATTTCTGGTATGTACAAAATGGCCAACCTCCTCTTCTGGGGTAGCTTGAGCTTCTCAGTTCTTCTCCTTGCCCTCTTGCTCAGTCTTTGGATCAATGCCCGTCGCAAGGAAGTGGGAATTCTCCTCTCTATCGGTCTCAAGCAGGCAAGTATCTTGGGTCAATTCATCACCGAATCCATCTTGATTGCCATCCCTGCTCTTGTTTCTGCTTATTTCCTAGCTAACTACACAGCACGTGCAATCGGAAATACTGTTCTTGCCAATGTCACTTCGGGTGTTGCCAAGCAAGCCAGCAAGGCGGCTCAAGCCTCTAACCTTGGTGGTGGTGCAGAAGTAGACGGCTTTAGCAAGACCTTGTCGAGCTTAGATATTTCTATTCAGACATCAGACTTTATCATCGTCTTTGTCCTTGCCTTGGTTCTAGTGGTTCTCGTTATGGCGCTTGCTTCAAGCAATCTTCTTAGAAAACAACCAAAAGAGCTCCTGCTGGATGGTGAATAAGTTTAAAAAAATGAGTCTGGAATAGAGAATGGCTATTTAACAATTCAAAATAAATCCGAAAGCAGTGATAAAAATCATTGCTTTCAGTTTCTTTCTTTGTACTTTAGTTCTTAAATATGATATACTAAAGTTGTTAAATTTATTAGAAAGGAATTTCACAACTTATATATGGAATTGTGCATAAAAATCTATAGAAACCCTATCTTGAAAATAGATAGATAAATCTGTAGAAGCCTATCCATATTGCAAACATAGACTAGTAGACCTAGGCAGGGTCTGCTTTGGAAAATATAGATTAGTGAGGAAAAATAAACATTATGAGACAAACAAATGTTAGAGGAAACTTGTCCCTCCGTGGCTTTAGAAAATTGAGAACTGGTGCAATTGTTGCGACAGGTGTGATTTTATTGGGGCTGGGCTTTTTAGCTCCAACTGTATCAGCCAGTGAACAAGATGGTGTTTGGGTAGCCAGAACAGTTGCAGAAGTAAAAGCTGATCTTCAAAAAGAAGGTGATTTATTTAAGTATGTTATTAAGTGGGGGGACACATTAAGTGTTATCAGCGAAGCAAGCAATATCCCTGTAGATGTACTCAAAGAAATGAATCAAGCTTCAGGCAAGAATTTATTCTTACCACACAATGAATTGTACTTTACTGAAGCTGAAACAGTTTCAGATACAGTCACAAAACACAAGATTGTCATCAAGGAAAGTGGTGCAAGTGGCGAAGTTCGCACTTACGAAGTCTTGCTCAAGAAAGATCAGGAAACAAAAGCTGTTACCTTTGAATTAACAGATGTCACTGAGAAAGTTGAAAAAATGGCTGTGAACTATAGCCCAGTCTATCAGCCTGTATCAGCTCCAGTAGTGGAAAGAGCGGAAGAACCAGGTGAAGAGCCAGCGACACCAGCGCCAAAAGCTGAAGAGCCAGTGACTCCAGCACCGAAAGTGGAGGAGCCAGCAACCCCATCACCGAAAGCTGAAGAATCAGAAGTATCATCAAATAAAGTAGAAGGAACAGAAAATCCAGCGCCAGCGCAACCAACGGAAGAAACGCCAGCAGCGCCAGGCACAACAGAAACGCCAGCAGAATCAACTGAAGCGAAAGCAATAGAGCCAGAGGTAGCGAAACCAGCTACACCAAAAACGGAAACTCCAGCAGAATCAACTGAAGCGAAAGCAATAGAGCCAGAGGTAGCAAACCCAGCTACGCCAAAAACGGAAGCTCCAGTAGAATCAACTGAAGCAAAAGCAACAGAACCAGAGGTAGCAAAACCAGTTACACCAAAAGCAGAAGCTCCAACAGAATCAACTGAAGCAAAAGCAACAGAGCCAGAGGCAGTAAAACCAGCTACACCAAAAGCAGAAGCTCCAACAGAATCAACTGAAGCGAAAGTAACAGAGCCAGAGGCAGTAAAACCAGCTACACCAAAAGCAGAAACTCCAGCAGAATCAACTGAAGCGAAAGCAACAGAGCCAGAGGTAGCACCAAAAGAAGAGAAGCTAGCGACTCCAACACCGAAAGCGGAAGAGCCATCGACTCCAGCGCCGAAAACTGAAGAAGAAAAGTTATTAGAGGAAACTAAACAGGATAGCATAAGAGAAAATATTGACGCAGTTGTTAATATTAAATTAGCGGAAATTGAAAAGATTGAAAATCCAGATGAAAAAGAAAAATTAAAAGCAAAATTAGATGAGTTAAGAAAGAATGCAGTAGATGACATTAAAAATGCTAAAGATGAAGAAGAGGCATTAATACTTACAGAAAAACATCAAAATATAATTAATTCTCTTAAAATAGCTGGTGAAAAATATACAAAACCAAATTATGATAAAGATAATTTATCAACTGGTCGTAATGATGGTACTACAATTGATAATGGAAGTACGGTAATAGGTCATGGTTCAGGTGAAGCTACCTCAACAACTCCTACACAGCCTGCTAGTGAAGAAAGAACGACTTCAACAGCATCTCCAACACAACCTTCTTCAACTTCAGAAGGGGCTTCAAGTTTTAGAAATGCCCCATCAGTTCAAGCGAGAGCAAGAAGAGTGGCACGTTCAACATCAGAACCAGATGGAACTGTAAATATTAGCTATAACTTCGCTGGAATGCCAGATATTCATGGTTTCCTATCTGACCCGGGAGAAGATAACACTGTCACAATTCCTGCAGGAACGAGTGAAGCACAGGCAAAAGAGCTAGTAAAAGAAAAAATTCAAGCCAAGATAAAAGACTTAGCTGCTAGAGGGTATCATGTGAAAAATGACATTATTTTTGAACAAGATACTACTGTGAAAAATTATAACTACGTCGTTACATTCACTAAGGAGACTACAGGAACTTCAGGTTTCAGAATGGCTCCAGCAGTTCAACCACGTGCTAGCAGAAATCGTAGAAGTCTAGAACAGCCAGCTCCTCAAAAGGTCAAAGTCAATGTTTTTTATAACTTTGATCAAATGAAAGATATTGCAGGTTTCCTAGGAGATATCAATGGAACTTCTCTTGAAATTGCGGAAGGTTTATCAAATGAACAGGTTAAATCAGCTGTCAAGAGCCAAGTTGAAGCTAAGAAAGAAGAGCTGAGCAAACGCGGCTATACTTTAAAAGAGGACTATGTATATCAATCTAATGGGAAAGATTATAATTACGTTGTAACATTTTCAAAAGCAGCTAAATAATTTTCATTCTATAGAGAGTGAAATGCAAGCAGAGAGAGCGATAGGCTCTCTTTGTTTTATCTAGTGGTCAGTTGATTACAGACAAAAGGCAAGTAAGAGGCTATAATAGAAAATAGAGTAGGTATTTATTCTAATACTCTTCGAAAATCTCTTCAAACCACGTCAGCGTCGCCTTGCCGTA
>NZ_JVRR01000095.1:10845-11046 GCF_001070715.1 Streptococcus pseudopneumoniae | reverse complement strand
GCTAAATTTACGGATAGAAAACTTCTCCAAACGGTTCCACATTTTCGGCGACTGTTTTTTAGCTTTCTTATACTTCATTATTTCATCTTTCTCCATTCATTTTTTTCTAAAAGATATGATTGTTTTATAAAAATATTCTTATAATAAATCAATCTTTTATATTGATGTACAAGTCCTATTTTACTATAAATCCCCCCCCCC
>NZ_JVRR01000095.1:0-10827 GCF_001070715.1 Streptococcus pseudopneumoniae | reverse complement strand
ATTTTAACCTTTAAAATTAGTAGAAATTTTTGTTGTATTACAATATATCGAATTTTTATAAACTTCTTGATTGAAAACACTCCTCATACTTGTAACCCAATTATTCACACATAACACAAAAATCATCCAGAATCAATATGAAACCAAGGATTCTAGATGCTTTTCTCTTTTCACCCATTGGGTGCTGTTTTTACTGGACAAAAAAGAGTTTCTCCTTTTTAAAACAGCTAGCTGGTGGTGAAATGAAAAGCTTGACTATCAAGCGTTTTCGACGTATCTTCCTTCATATTGCCGGAAAATGTGTCTCTACTGCTAGACGACATATTCTCAAATTCTCAAGTCTATACGCCTATTCAAAACAGTTTCAAGCCTTATTTGATACAATCTGCCAAATAAATCTGATACTCCCTGTTCTATATAGAGTTAGAGTACAGGGCAAAAAAAGCCTAACAGAATAAGTCACCTTATACTCAGAGAGCAAACTAGGAAACTAGCCGCAGGCTGTACTTGAGTACGGCAAGACGACGTTGACGCGGTTTGAAGAGATTTTCGAAGAGTATTATTTTAAAAATTGAGCATCAAACCAAGGGAGGAGTCTGCCCTTTTTTAGGAAAAAATCAAGACAAATTTCCTCAATCATGTCTCAATCATCAGAAAGCAATAAAAATCACCAGAAAGGTAGCTGTTTAACTAGCTTTTCTGGTGATTTTTGAATTGGTTAGTTCGTTAGTGTGAGATATGAATAGTTTGGGTTGTACTTTATTTCCTACCAAAATCTACTTTTTATATCAACTCCATCTACTCTTGTGTAACTTTTAAACACAATAAAATTTTATTTGACTGCTTCTTTTAAAGCATCTACCTTGTCCAAACGTTCCCATGGAAGGTCAATATCTGTACGTCCCATGTGTCCATAAGCTGCTGTTTGACGGTAAATTGGGCGCTTGAGGTCCAGCATTTGGATAATTCCTGCAGGACGAAGATCAAAGATTTGACGAGCTGCTTTTTCAAGCTTGCTTTCAGCTACTGCTCCTGTACCAAAGGTATCGATACGGACAGAAACAGGCTGGGCAACACCGATAGCGTAAGCCAATTGCACTTCTGCTTTCTTTGCAAGACCTGCTGCAACGATATTCTTGGCAATATAACGAGCCGCATATGACGCAGAACGGTCCACCTTAGTCGCATCCTTACCAGAGAAGGCACCACCACCATGACGAGAGTAGCCACCATAGGTATCCACGATAATCTTACGACCAGTCAAGCCTGAGTCTCCTTGAGGTCCACCGATTACAAAGCGACCAGTTGGATTGATGAAGAATTTTGTTTGCTCATCCAAGTACGAGGCTGGAATAACCTCTTTGATAACCTTGTTAATGACATCGTTGTGAATTTGTTCGTTGCTGACTTCTGGATCGTGCTGAGTAGAAATAACGACTGTGTCCACACGTACTGGACGGTCATTTTCATCATACTCAACTGTAACTTGTGATTTAGCATCTGGGCGAAGATAGCTGATTTCCCCAGACTTGCGAAGTTCTGCCAGACGACGAACCAACTTGTGGCTGAGTGAAATTGGCAATGGCATGAGCTCTTCTGTTTCATCCACTGCAAATCCAAACATGAGCCCTTGGTCTCCAGCACCAATCAAGTCCAGCGGATCTTGATCTGCATTTCCACGGACCTCCAAGGCTTCGTTAACACCTTGGGCAATGTCTGGTGACTGCTCAACAAGTGACGGATGGACTCCCACCGTCTCAGCAGAAAATCCATATTCTGTATTGGTATAACCAATCTCTGCAATGGTATCACGAACCACACGGTTAATATCTACATAGGCATTTGTAGATATTTCACCAAAAACGTGGACAGAACCAGTATATACAGCTGTCTCAGCAGCAACGTGCGCCTCTGGATCCTCTGCTAAAATAGCATCCAAAATCGCATCTGAAATTTGGTCTGCAATCTTATCTGGATGCCCCTCAGATACAGATTCAGACGTGAATAATTTACGTTCTGACATAAAAATGTCCCCCCTTAAAAATAGTGTTATAGAGTTACAAAGTACTGATAGGAAAACTCTTAGTGATAAATGCCTACCATCTTATCGGGACTATATAACTTTATCATTATACCATTTTTTAGCGCAATTTGCAGTCTTTAATGTGATATTTCGGTTTAGATAGTTCGTTCTCATAAAGCAAAAAGTTGGAGCTCAGTACTCCAACAATTTCTATTAAAATGTTTGGCGTTTAGCTTTACGCTCTGCACGACCGCGAGCACGATTTTCAGCGCGTTTGGTTTTGCGGCGCTTTTCATCAACCGCCCATTGAATTTTCTTCTTATAACCCGGTTTGACTTTTTTCTTTTTCTTTTTGACCAGACCAATCATTTCAATATCAAGCTTATCTTGCTTCTTCTCACGATTAGCACGACGATCACGGTCATAAGTATCTTGAAATTCCCCGTCTTTGACCATCTTAGGAGTAAACTTGATTCCCAATTTCTCCAACTCACGGATATCCGAGTCATCGCTTGGTTGGTAAAGGGTAATGGCTGTACCTGGTAGGCCATTACGCCCAGTTCGACCAACACGGTGCACAAAGAAGGATAAGTCTTGCGGAATGGCATCATTGATGACATGGCTGACACCTTCAATATCAATTCCACGCGCTGCCAAATCTGTTGCGACAATGTACTCAAAATCCAGATTTTTCACCTGATTCATGATACGCTTGCGTTCACGAGGGGCAATATCCCCATGGATTTTTGCCACCTTCAAGCCTTGAGCAGTCAGATATGAATGCAATTCATCAGCACGCGTTTTAGTGTTGACAAAAATCATTGCCAAATAAGGCTGCATCAACTGAGTCAGCTGGTAAATTTGGGCGTTCTTGTCACGTCCCTTAGTAGAAATCAACCAATTATCAATGGTATCAGAAATGATCGTTTTGGTCTTGATTTTCTCCATAACAGGATTTGACAAGTATTTTTTCAAGAATGGTTGCAACTTTTGTGGAATAGTCGCTGAGAAGACCATGAATTGCAGGTCTTTTGGAAGGCTTCCAGCAATCTTATCAACAGTTTCTAAGAATCCCATATCCAAGGTCATGTCTGCCTCATCAACCACAAAGGTCTTAGCCTTGTGAATAGCTAGGTCACCAGACTTAACCAAGTCGTAGATACGGCCTGGTGTTCCAATAACAATATGAGGCTGGTTACTTGCCAATTTCTCAATCTGGCGAGCCTTATCCGTACCACCCACATAATTAACCACACGAACTTCCACGTCTGAGTGGGCTGCAATCTGACGGGCTGCTTGGTAAATTTGAGTAGCCAACTCACGACTCGGTGCAGTAATCACTGCTTGTACACTATCGCTAGCTTCATCTAATTGCTGGAAAATCGGTAACAAGAAAGTGTGAGTCTTACCTGAACCTGTTTTTGATTCTCCAACCAAATCTCTACCTGCCAAAACAATAGGAATCAATTTGTCTTGCACCTCTGTTGGAGTTGTAAATTTTAACTCCTCCAAGGCCTCTCTAATATAGTTTTTAAATTGAAATTTCGTAAATGACATACTATCCTCGATTCTATCTATCCTATCAATTATACCACATTTTATTCCATTTCAGTAATCCCACTTATTTAGGCTATTTCCAGTAACTTTTCTAGTCAGAAAAAGGCTGGAACTTCGTGATTCCAACCTCTTTTCAGTCGTTATTTCCAGTTTAAAATAGCACTCAAACCATAGTGATCACTCACTTGCGGACTCTTCTTACCATCAAATACGACATGTAAATTTTCCACCGCTAACTCTTTGGTAGTAAAAACATAGTCGATCCGAAGGGGTTCAGTGTTCCCTTTCCATCCATCTATTTCTGGTGGAACAGTATAGCTACCACTTTTCTCTTGAGCAACTTCAAATGCGTCTTGTAAGCCTAATGGACTAGCTAAAAGAGCTTGGTAACCTTCCTGACCTGCTGGGTTGTTGAAATCTCCAGCTAGTAAAAGTGGCTTGTTCAATTCTTTCAAAACATCCTCAAATCGTGCCCATTCTTCTTGGAAACCTTTATCCCACCAAGAAAGGTGGACACTTGCAACTGCAAGCTCCTTACCATCAACTACAGTTTCAGCCAAGGCAACACGACGAGTATGATAGTCTGTTGGATCATCCACATCTGAAACCAAAATTTCTCTGGCTTCAATAGGTGTTTTAGACAAGATAGCTACACCTTCATGGTAGCGGTCATAACCGATATGGTTATAGCCCCAAGTCCAGTAGTAATCTTTTCCTTGCTCAGACAACTTTTCAACCAAAAGTCTAACATAATGGTCTTGGTGAATAGGCTCAGCAGCTGGCAAAGCTTGATAAAGATCATTGACCTCCACCTCTGGAGATGTGATCTCCTGATTGATTTCTTGGAAACAAATCAAATCATAGTCCTTTTCAAGAATATCCTCAAGCAAAATCTGGAATTTTTCCTCTGCTTCTTTCTCCATCCAACTGTGAGTATTGAGTGTTAAAAATTTCATTCTTTTCTCCCAAAATAAGAGGTTGGAATACAGCTTCCAACCTCAAGTATATTACAATTCTACTTTAGCAACTGCTGTTTTAGCTGCAAGAGAACCTGTTTTTTCTAATTTAACTGATTTAATTGCATCACCATTTGTGAAGACAACTACTGTTGAAGTTTCACGTCCTGCTGCACGGATAGCATCCAAGTCAGCTGTGACAAGGAGATCACCTGCTGCAACTTTTTGTCCTTCAGCAACATGAACTGTAAATGGTTTACCTTCAAGACTTACTGTGTCCAAACCAATGTGAACCAATACTTCAAGACCTGCTTCAGTCACAATACCAAGAGCATGTTTTGTTGGGAAGATGCTTGATACAGTACCTGAAACTGGAGATACGATATTTCCATTTGCAGGTTCTACTGCAAATCCATCACCCATCATTTTTTGAGCAAATACTGGATCTTTTACTTGTTCCAAAGCAACAACTTGACCGTCTGCTACTGAGTAAACTTCCTCAGTAAGACCTTTGAAGTGAACAGTGTTTTGTTGCGCTTCTGTCATTTGACTTGGAAGAGTTTCAGGAATGATTTCACCTGAATCAAGGATATCTTGGATATCAGATTTCAATACGTCAGCTTTTGGTCCGTAGATAGCTTGAACCCCTTGTCCTTTCATGACAAGACCCATAGCTCCTTCTGCTTTCCATTGCTCTGCATTTCCTACTTTATCTGCATCTTTAACAGTTACACGAAGACGAGTCATACATGCATCAACATCAACGATGTTTGCACGTCCACCAAGAAGGTTAATAATGTTTACAGCTTGAGAGCCTGCTGCAACTTTCACTTCGCTGCTAGATTCTTCTGAACCTTCAGCAGTTTCGTAGTTTCCGTTACGCCCTGGAGTTGCGTAGTTGAATTTTTGAATCATGAAGTTTGCGATAAAGTACATGATTACAGCAAAGAGAACAGTTACCCAAACGAAGTTAACGATATCCATACCGATACCAGCACTGATTGCAATAGGTGTACGAGTCAAGAACTCGATTGAACCGAATGAGTGCATACGTAGGTTTACGACGTCAGCCATAGCGAAGGCAGCACCTTGAACAAGTGAGTAAACAAGATACATAGGTGTTGCGACGAACATGAACATGTATTCGATTGGTTCAGTAACCCCTGTCAAGAATGTTGCAAGAGCTGTCGCAATCATCATACCTTTGTATTTGTGTTTCTTGTCAGCATCAACATTACGGTAGATAGCCACAACCACACCCATCAAGATACCGAATGAACCAATCATTTGTCCAACTTTGAAACGAGCTGGGTGAACAGTATCTAACAAGTGTTGGTATTGACTAGCATCAGCACCTTTAAGGTTTACAAGGTCTGTTACCCATGCAAGCCAAAGTGGGTCTTGACCAAATACTTGACTACCTTTAGCTGCACCAGTTAAGACATCATAAGTACCACCAAGAGCTGTGTAGTTCATTGGGATAGTCAACATGTGGTGAAGACCAAATGGCAAGAGCAAACGTTCCAATGTACCATACAAGAATGGTGCAAGAATTGGAGCAGTTTCTTGTGAGTTGGCAATCCAGATACCAAAGCTATTGATACCAGTTTGCACAAGTGGCCAGAAAGCAGCAAGTACAATTGCAGCAATTATTGAACGAAGAATAACTACAAACGGTACAAAACGTTTTCCGTTAAAGAATGAAAGTGCATCAGGAAGCTTACGGAAGTTGTAGTATTTGTTGTAAGCAGTTGCCCCAATAAAACCAGAAATAATCCCTACGAAGACACCCATGTTCAAGGCTGGAGCTTCAAGAACACTGATAAAGTAATCAGCAACTTTGATTGAACCACCAAAGAGAGTAGTTACCATAGCATCTGGATTTTTTAACATATCGCCTGATACACCAAAGATTGTACCAGTGATACGGTTAATCAAGATGAAGGCAAGACCAGCGGCGAAAGCACCGCCAGCACGTTCTTTAGCCCAGCTTCCTCCAATAGCGAGGGCGAACAAGATATGAAGGTTAACGATAACTCCCCAACCGATTTGCTCTAGTACACCACCAGTAATAACGAGTGGTGCAAAGGTTGGGTTAATCATCACGATAGACTTACCGATTGAAATCATCAAACCAGCAGCCGGCATAACCGCGATAACCACCATCAAAGCCTTACCGAATTTTTGCCAAAATTCGAAAGACAAGACATTTTTGAATGTATCTTTCATCATTCAAATCTCCTTTATTTTTATTTAGGCAAACGTTTTACGAAAACGTTTGCACCTTTTATGATTTAATTATACCACTTTAATTTTTTTTGTAAAGGCTTTTATTCAAAAAAATCCTCTTTTTTCAAAAATTTTCTAGGTGCTAAATTTCAAGTTCAAGTTAGCTATCAAGAAGTCTTCTCTGGGGGACTTCTTGATACACTTCGAAAATCTCTTCAAACCACGTCACGTCGTCTTACCGTATATATGTGACTGACTTTCTACAACCTCAAAACAGTATTTTGAGCATTCTTTGGCGAGCTACCTAGTTTGCTCTTTGATTTTCATTGAGTATTAGAACTCCCTTTTCAAAAACTCTTGTAGCAAAAAAAGGAGATCACTTAATCTCCTCATAAAAGTAGCTATTTATCTAAATCTTCAAGAATCGGCGCATGGAAATTCCTGATCCCAGTGAACCAATGAAAATTCCAATCACAAATAATAGGGCAATCATCAGAGGAGTAAATACCTCTGGCGCAATCATAGAAAGATTTTGTCCGACCAACGATTTGTTGACAGATTGGTAAACCATTCGATAAACAATAAAGACCAACACTGATGGCGCAGTTGCTCCAAGCAAACCAATGAAGGCACCTTCAAGTAAGAAAGGTCCACGGATATAACTGTTCTTAGCACCAACCAAGCGCATGATTTGAATTTCACGACTGCGAGAAATAATGGTAATACGAATGGTATTTGAAATCAAGAAAACTGCAATGAAAATCAAAAGTCCTGCAATAACTAATCCCCAAACACGAATAAATGATGCTAGTTGGAATAGGCGTTCTGTATTGGCACCACCATCCTGAACCTCAGACACACCTTCAATTTTTTTAGCATCTTCAGACACAGTTTTTACATCACTTGGCGCTTTGGTATCAACAATATAGGCATCATAGAGGGGGTTGGCATCGCCTTCAAAGATTTTCCAGTTATCCCCCATTGTTTCTGTCAACTTTTCATATTGTTCCTCTTTACTTGAAAAGGTAACACTCTTAACAGTAGACATCCCCTTCAAAGCATTGTATACCTTGTGGTAGTCATTATTTGTAACAGTTTGACCTTCTTTTTCAATAGTCTCGCTATTATCAGCTACATCCTTGCGAATATAAACCATCACTCGGACATTATTTTCAATATCTGTAGCTAGTTTCGCTGTATTGAAAATAACAGAAGCAAATATGGCAACCAAGGTCAAAGTAATCATGACTGAGCTGACAGCAGCCACTGTCATCCAACCATTTCGTTTCAAACTTTTTAGTGATTCAAATAAATGGCGAAAAAATCTACTAATCATCGTATCCATACTCTCCTTTTGATTCGTCACGAACGACACGGCCATTTTCAATGGCAATGACACGGTGGCGTAAGGTATTTACAATCTGGCTATTATGAGTCGCCATCAAAATAGTTGTCCCTTGTAGGTTAATCCGTTCCAAGAGATTCATAATTTCCCATGAATTATCCGGGTCCAGATTTCCTGTTGGTTCATCGGCTATCAATACTTTGGGATTATTTACAATGGCACGCGCAATCGCAATCCGCTGTTGCTCTCCACCTGAGAGCTCATTGGGGAAAGAACGAACCTTGTGCTTCAACCCAACCAAGTCTAAAACTTCCATCACACGTTTTTTGATATTACGGCGATTTTCCCCGATTACTTCCATAGCGTAAGCAATATTTTCATAGACAGTTTTCTTTGGCAAGAGTTTATAATCCTGGAAGACAACCCCAACACTACGACGTAGAAGCGGGACGTCTTTCTTTTTGATTTTAACCAGATTAAAACCAGCAACTGATAGGCTTCCTTTATCGATTTTTACTTCACGATATAGAGAACGAATGAAGGTTGACTTCCCTGCTCCTGAAGGTCCTACAATGTAAGCAAATTCTCCCGGTTGAACGCTGACCGAAACACCGCGTAGGGCAGTCGTTCCGTTGTCGTATTTTTTGACGACATCTCTCATTTCAATGATTGACATGTGAGTTCCTTTCTTTCTTAGCTGATTCGCCACTTGAGATAGGCATCGATAAAACCATCTAGGTCTCCGTCCATAACCTTATCTACCTGAGCAACTTCAAAGCTAGTTCGATGATCTTTTACCATAGTATAAGGCGTGAAGACATACGAACGGATTTGGCTTCCCCATGTGATTTCTTTTTTCTCACCCTTGAGGGAATCTACCTCCGCAGCTTTCTTCTCTTGCTCCATTTGATAGAGCTTAGCCTGCAACATCTTCATAGCTCGATCTCTATTTCCATACTGGGTCCGATCCACTGTTGATTGGACAACAATTCCAGTTGGAATGTGGGTTAAACGTACACCTGTTGAAACCTTGTTGACGTTTTGTCCACCAGCACCACCTGAACGGAAGGTATCCATCTTGATGTCATCTTCCCGGATTTCCACTTCAATGGTATCGTCCAACTCAGGCATCACTTCTACAGATGTGAAAGAGGTATGGCGACGTTTAGCAGAGTCAAACGGCGAAATTCGCACCAAACGGTGAACTCCCATTTCTGACTTGAGAAGACCATAGGCATTAGGCCCTTCAAATGATAAGGTCACCGACTTAATACCAGCTTCATCTCCTGCTTGGTAATCCAATACTTCCACTTTAAAGCCTTTGGCATTACCATAACGAGTGTACATACGAAGCAACATATCACCCCAGTCCTGCGCCTCAGTACCACCAGAACCTGGATGGATTTCCAAAATCGCATTATTATGGTCATAAGGTTCTGACAAGAGCAAGGTCATCTCGTAACTGGTCATCATCTTATCAAGTTCGGATAACTGCGTTACCAATTCTTCATGCACCGACTCGTCTTCTGCTAAAAAGTCCAATAAAATTTCAACTTCATCCTGCAACTCTTCCATCTTATGGAAGGTATTGTAGGTGTTTTTTAATTCATTTAATTCTTGCGACGTTTTTTGGGCCGCGATATTATCGTTCCAAAAATCAGGTTCTGTCATCTTGTTTTCCAAGATGGCAATCTCTTCCTCTAGACCTTCTAGGTCAAAGAGACCCCCTGAAAGAAGCTAATTTTTCACGATTTGCGTCAATTTTCTGACGAATTACTGAAATGTCCATAAATACTCCTTTTTACATCATTTCATTATAGCATATTTTATCATTTCTTTCCATCTTTTGCTTTATTCCCTTTTCATGAAAAAAGAAGCCTTTCGGCTTCCCTTCTTACAAGACTTTTGCTGAAGTACGAGTGATTTCTTCTACTTGAATACCATTTGCTTCAAATTTTTCTTTCAAGGCTGGTAAATCAATTGATCCATCGATTTGCACTTCGATAATCACCTTACCATCCTTACGCGGAATATTGACTGTATGGGAGATATTCAAATTTTCTTCTACAATCAAAGAAACAATCTTTCCGAGGACACCGACTTCATCTTCTGTAACAAAGCGCACACGAATTCCTTCTTCTCCATAGCCAGCAATTTCAAGAAAGGCTTGGAAAACGTCACGGTCCGTAATAACCCCATAGACTTGATGGTTATCTACGACAGGAAGAATACCAATCTTGTTTTTCAACATCAAATAAGTTGCATCCTCTAGACTCGCATAGCCTGATACAGTGACAACATCGCGAATCATGACATCTTTTACTTTGGTCTTATTCAGAAGATAATTCATCTCATAGATAGAAAGACTGGTTGCTTTTGATGGACTAGCTTGTGCAATGGTTCCCTCAGTCACCAAACCAACCAATTGATCATTTTCGATAACAGGCAAGCGGTGCAACCCTTGCTCTCTCATCAAATCTGCTGCATGAGATACTGTTGTATCTGGACTAATATAAACTACCTTGCGGGTCATAAAATCTTTAACTGCCATGAGACTTCTCCTTTTCTATTCCTATCCCTATTATACAATCTTTTTGTAAATCTATCAAACGCTTACATTTCTTTTTCAAAATTCAGAAAAGTATGAATAAGCTAGCAAAAAGAGCTCTAATACTCTTCGAAAATCTCTTCAAACCACGTCAGCGTCGCCTTACCGT
>NZ_JVRR01000094.1 GCF_001070715.1 Streptococcus pseudopneumoniae | reverse complement strand
AAACGGGAAAAAAGTTTTACGCTATTCTATTAGAAAGCATCATTTGGGAGTAGCTAGTGTGGCAGTAGCTTCGGTATTATTTTTTGCAACTGGTGTGGCGGCTGTTCAAGCGGATGGACCAGTAGCAGGCGCAACAGGTGCTTTACCATCAGGAGAAAGCACAACAAGTGGTACAGGAAGTACAGGTGGAAATGGTACTATTACATCAGGTACAGATAGAAGTGCTACTTCTCCTGAATCGGGGACAGGTGAAACAACTACTAAGCCTAATTATGCTGGTAAAGTAACACTTATGAAACAGTGGAATGTTGATGCAGATGATCCTACTATTAGAGAAAATGCAGATAGGACATATAAGACGGGGGAAGATAAGTTAGGAAAACCAACAGTTAACTCTAGTACTGCCAACACTTTTCTTGGTTGGTCTGACAAACCTTCAGTAGATGGGAAAATTGATGAAGAGCACGGAGCTAGATTATTTTCACCAGAAGATACATTAGCAACAGCCTTTCCAAATGGTTTAAAACCTGATTCAAAGCTATATGGGGTTTACACAAGCTTTACCAAGGACGAAGCGCCTGTCCCAACGGATCATAGAAGAACTATGATTCTTTATAACGGGTTAGATAGATTCAAAATTAATGCTAACAAAGTTAAAATTGATACTATGGTAGAATCGGATGCTGTATTACCAAATACTAAGTTGAGCAATGCAACAGAAGTTGTAAAAGATGGAAAAAATACACGTACTATCATTGATGAGTATGACCCGAAAAATAATGATACTGATAAAGTGAACGAAGTGGTTCTAAAAGCTGAGTTTGAAATGGATAATACTACAGCTATGACTGTATATAGAAATCCTGATGCAAGAGGAGCGGGTCCTGTTTTATCAAACACATACAAAAATAATAAATTTAAAATAGATGAAACTACAAAGACTTACACATATGTAGACTTAAATGTGAATTTAGACAAAGATTTAGTTGTTCCAGAAAAATTATATGCAGAGTTTAATGGTTACTCATGGAGACCTTTATATGCTATAGGAATTAAGGAAGATAAAACGAAGGAAATCTTAAATGTATATTCAACATCCGAAAAAAATTTAGGAAATGACAAAAATAGCTTTAATTCATTAGTTAGTAATACAGAACCTAAAATTACATTTGGTGTTGAAACTAAAGGTTACAATAATATTACATTTAGGATGATTCTTAGATCTTTAAACGACAAGGATAGTAGTAGATCAGATGGTAAATATAATGAACGTATCGCTGAAAGTGCAATAAAACCAGATGAAGGTAAGTCTATCGCTGAAACTATTATGCGTAATATGACACTTAAAACTCTTTCATCAAAAGAGCTTAAAAAGTTATTCCCTAATAAGAGGCCTGAAGAAATCAATAAGATGGTTATTCGTATTAAACAAGATAAAGCCAAAGAGTTAGCAGATACGAATGGGAGAACAGTTTTAAAGGTGACAGGTACTGTTGAGGGTAATGTTCGCCCTAGTGCAGGCAGCGTGTTTTTCTTTACTTTAGCTAGAAATTTACCTATCAACAAAGTAGAAGCTAATGTTTTAGAGCTAGGTTATGTTTATCAGCCAAGAGAAAACATAACACCTAACCCAGGACCAAATCCAAGCCCAGGACCAAATCCAAGCCCAGCACCAAATCCAAGCCCAGCACCAAGTCCGGAACCAAATCCACAGCCGACACCAGAACCGCAACCCCAGCCAACCCCCCAGCCGACACCAAGTCCAAGCTCAGCACCAAGTCCAAGTCCGACTCCTTCAGAGAATTGGAATCAAGGAAGTACTGAAGTGCACAAGCAGGATGAATTACCTCAGACAGGTAGTCAACAAGATGAATCGTTGGTAGCTCTAGGTGGCTTATCTATCCTAGGTGCTTTGACGGTATTTTCTAAAAAACGAGAAGAATAGGATATGCTAAAAATCGTTTAAATAATAAAATGATGGAGATATATCCCTATAATGGAAAAAGCGATTGTGAAGGAAACAATCGCTTTTTTTGTGAAAATATAATAAAATAGATAGGAGAGAATAAATATTTGTATGAAAAAATAATACTCTTCGAAAATCTCTTCAAACCACGTCAGCGTCGCCTTACCGT
>NZ_JVRR01000093.1 GCF_001070715.1 Streptococcus pseudopneumoniae | reverse complement strand
GGAACTCCCCTCAATTCCAAGACCTTCTGGGACATGGACAAAGTCATTTCCGATGGGGTTAAAAAGGGACAACACATCTATCATATCCTCAAAACTCATAACCTTGATGTCAGCTCCTCAACTGTCTATCGACACATCCGAAAAGGATACCTATCTATCGCTCCGATTGACCTAGCCAGAGCCGTTAAATTCAAAGAAAGAAGAAAAAGTAAGCTACCTTCTATCCCTAAAGAAGCTAAAAAAGGCCGTTCCTATGAGGATTTCCAAAACTATTTAGCACTGAATCAACTAAACTCTTGGCTGGAAATGGATACAGTTCTGGGCAGGATGGGAGGTAAAGTCCTACTCACCTTCAACTTGTCTTTCTGTAACTTTATCTTCGCTAGACTGCTGGATAATAAAACTGCCCTTGAGGTTACCAAACACCTCTATGACATCAAGAACACTCTTCACCAAGCTGATAAAGATTTCTGTCAACTCTTTCCTGTCATCCTGACAGATAATGGAGGAGAGTTTGCCAGAGTCGATGATATCGAAATGGATGTGCGAGGAGAGAGTAAACTTTTCTTTTGTGACCCTAATCGCTCTGACCAGAAAGGCAGAATTGAGAAAAATCACACGCTAATTCGCGACATTCTACCTAAAGGAACTTCTTTTGACAACTTAACTCAAGAGGACATCAATCTCGTTTGTTCGCATGTCAACAGTGTCAAACGTGCTGCTTTGAATGGAAAGTCAGCCTATGAGCTCTTTGCATTTACCTATGGAGAAGAGATTCCTAAGCTTCTCGGCATTTCTAAAA
>NZ_JVRR01000092.1 GCF_001070715.1 Streptococcus pseudopneumoniae | reverse complement strand
CAACCTACGGCTAGCTTCCTAGTTTGCTCTTTGATTTTCATTGAGTATAAAATCCTAACAAACTCAATGCTTTAGTAGTCTGATATGCCAATCTCATGAGGTCTTTTTATCATTTTCCATCATATCCTGACGCAAATGTCTACTGCTATCTCTCATCAGCTTCATTTCTAGTAAATGAAAATCAAACTCGGAAACTCACCGTAGCTTGCTCGAAACACAGCAAGGCAAAGCTGAGCTGATTGAAAAAGATTTTCGAAAAGTATCATCATCAATTTCAGACCATTTTTTATAATAACCATTTTATTTTTATCTGTCAAGGTCTTTGAATTCTTTCTTAAACAAGCCTTGTAATCTTTACTTTTGAAGGCTTTATTTTTCCTTACTGGCAATACTTGAGACGATACAGCTCCCTGATAATAAGCTGACCAAGATTAGTCACAAGCAACTCTCCTTTCTCAATTACACTAAATTGCTTTCCTTCCTATGGGAAAAGTCCTCCACTCTACTGATCCACTTAGAAAAAACGCATAATATCAAGTGAAAACTGACTATGCGTTTTATTGTGGGGATATTTACTTCATTTTTTATTAAAAATTGATTTTTCTCAGAATTCTAGCTTAGGTCATTTTTAAAATTCAAATTCCGCAAGAACATCCTGCCCACTGGTGACCAATTTTGCTCCTTCTTGAATCAAATGATGGCAACCGTCTGATAGTCCATCTAAAATGCTACCAGGTATAGCAAAAACATCGCGTCCTTCTTCCATTGCCCTCTCACAGGTAATGAGACTACCTGAGCGCATCTTAGCCTCTGCTACAATCACACCTCGACAAAGTCCAGCAATGATGCGATTACGGGCAGGAAAATGAAATTTCAGAGGTTGTTCGCCAGGTCCATACTCACTGAGAACCAGATGGTCATTACCAATATAGTCTTGCAAACGTTTATTGGCTTTAGGATAAAACACATCCAGACCTGTTCCAATCACTGCAATGGTTTTTCCGCCATTCTGAAGAGCTGCCATATGGGCTGCTGTGTCTATTCCCTTGGCTAATCCACTGACGATAACCAGTTCATTTTCCAATCCCTGAATAACTTTTTCAACTGACCTAGCTCCCTGTTTGCTACAAGCACGACTACCCACAACTGCTACCTTTGGAAATTTTAAGATGTCAAGATTTCCCTTGTAAAATAAAAGCACAGGTGCATCATAAATTTCACTCAAGTCCCAAGGGTAACAGTCGTCTAAAATAGAGAAAGATGGAAATTTTTGAAATTCTTTCTCCAAATGCGCATCGTCTATCTGAAAATAACGTTCCATAAAAACGGCTGGATTTCGGCAACCTGATATATCTGCAATATCACCCAACAAAAGCTCCTGATCGACATTTTCACCGTATTCTAGCACTTTTAAAATCTGTTGATTGGTCAAACCTGATTTTTTTAACTTATAGATTTCATAGTTTGTGATTTTCATAAATAACTCCATTTCTTTTTCTACTCATCTATTTATTCGTAAAAAATCAAAAAAACATCCGACTATTTTAGTCAGATGTTGGAATCTTTAATTTTCGTTTTTAAGAATTTCTTCTAATTTATGATAGTCTTGGACACTATCGATTTCATAGATGCTATTGCCTTCTAATTCTTCAACATAGACATCTAGCTCTTTGATATTATCCTTAACCATATTGTCCCAATAAAGATCAACAAATTCACCACTTGCATAAGCCTTGTCGATAAAGCTGACAATCTTTTCTGCAGTTGGAGCGTCCCAGAAGGATACACCACTAAGGATACGACCTGCCTTACTATCAACAATAATGTCTTGAACCTTGTAGTCATCTCCATAGACCAAGAACCATTCGTTGGTACAATCTTCACGATAAACACTAAAATAAGTAGAACGTGTCAAATCATTGCGGAACATATTTTTGAAGAGATAGTTATCCGCATCAATAACATAGCTGTTGGCCAATTCTTCTTTTACAAGATAGAGAGAGTAAAAGTTATTGTAATCAGCATATTTATCATTGAAAACGAGGCGAACTCCGTATTTCTCTTTCAAGTAATCGAATTGTTCTTTAAGGTAACCAACGATGATGATGATGTCATGGATTCCTTTTTCTTTTAGAAACTCAATTTGGTATTCAATCAAAGGTTTTTGATTAACCTGAACCAAGGCTTTAGGGGTATTTTCAGTCATAGGACGCAAGCGAGTTCCCAATCCCGCTGCTAAAATGATGGCTTTCACACGAATCTCCTTTATTCTTTAATAATAATATAAACTCCGGCAATGACGACAAGTGACGTAATAATTGTCAGCATATCTAGCGGTGCACCCAAGAAAACAACTGCAAACAAGACAGTCCAAACTACATAACTCACGTTCAAGCCTGTAGCCTTGGCTGGTTGCAAGCGATTGATAGCGATATAATAAGCCAAGTAGGAAATCATATCAAAGGCTGCAAAGACAATCATAAGACCTAGCAATTGTCCATTGGCCACTTCTGCAAATGACTGATGAGAGAAGAGCACAATCACAAGATAGGACAAGAATGAAGTTACTTGACGGATTAAGAGGGCTTCGATTTCACTCAATTCACTTTCCATAGCAAAAGAGCTAAGAACACTCTCGCTTCCCCATGCAATAGCACAAACCAAAGCACAGAGAATACCAATATAGAAGGAATTGACCTGTTCAACCTTATAGGTCTGAGCAATAATCCCTCCAATAATCAAGACAATCCCAAACACAGTATTTTTTGAAATCTTGTGCTTCAAAAAGAAGAAAGCCAATAAAACTGAAACTGCAGGGTAGATAGCAGATACCGATGAAGCTAAGGAACTTCCAATATACTTAACCGCATAAAGGTTGGCCTGCATACCGATTGGGCCTGCTAGCAAGGCTCCGATGATAACACTCACATTGCGAATATTTAAGAAAATCGAGAGACGAACTTTTCCTTCTTTTACCAAGAGAAAAGCTAGTAAGATAAAGATACTCAAGAAATCATGAGCAGCGGCCACCACAAAGGGCGACAAATCTGTAAAAATCGAAAAGATATAAGCACTAATCGTTAGACCTAAACCCCAGAAAACACCTGAGAGTAGACCAAAGGAAACTCCATTTTTATTTTTCATCAGAACCTCCATAATAAGCCAAACCTTTAACAGCTCTTTGGTAACGACTCACACCATAGTCGCCAAAATCTGCTCCTTGCTCTTCTTTATAGACTGTCCATAGACTCCAAATAGCATCTTGTAAAATTTTATAAATGGCAATCTTTTCACGAGAGACAGGTGTTTGCTCACTCTCATAGTGAGATAAGAAGGCTTCTTCCTCTTGACGAGTGAATTCAGACTCTAAAAAGAGGGCAGCCAAATCCCACATTGGATCGTTCATTGATGAATATTCCCAGTCAATCAGATAGAGACGTCCTTGAGGTGATTCGATAAAGTTTTCAGGCACCAAATCGATATGACAAGATTTTCTGTCAACACCTAAGTCAGCCAGTCTTTTCTCTAAGGAGAAGACTTCTTTTCGAACAGCTTCATAGTTGGCATAAGGGATTTTTTCCTCAATCAAGGATTCGTATTTTTTGATTTCTTCAAAAGGAGCAAATTCTCCTCTTAATTCCTTACCAGAAGCATGAATAGTTTGTAATATTGGAGCAATTTTATCAAATTTGGTCTTGATTGACCTTGAATCAAGTGTAATCGCAGATTCGATATACTCATTTACTTTGATACCAGCTTCAATATCAAAAAGATAATTTTTTACATCTAAGTCTAAATCCTTTAGTAGTTCAAGATTGTACTTTTCATCTTGTCGATTGATCAGTTTTTCTGTCCCTTTACCAAAGAATTTAACAATGTATTGCTTATTTGTTGTTTTGACCAAATAGTTTTGATTGGTCATTCCCCCCAGTTGTTCAACACTGAGGACCTCCTCTTCTTGACTAAGTAGGGAAGAAATTTTTTCTTTAATGATTTTCTCCACAATTAACCTCCAGCACTTATACTTCCCACTTAAACACGGTTTTAAAGGCTGTGTTTAAATCGGTTGCAAAGACACGGTGAATATCTTTAATTTCTCTTACAGGTTCTTCTAGATAAAGGATATTTTTAAGACGATTGGCAAATTTCTTGACTTCCATCATTTGGATTGCATTTTCAAAATCGATGCGACCAGAACGAGAGGAACCAACCAAGAGCAAGCCTTTTTCTAAGGCATCGCGTGTATTGAGATTGACTTTATACTCGCTAACACCCATCATGAGAATCGTTCCCTGAGGACGAATGTAGCGAATCAAATCATTGATAGCTGGTCCAGTACCATCACCACCACAACACTCAAAAGCATGGTCAAAGGCCAAATCTTCAGGAATATTATCCGTAATATAGCATTCTTTGGCAAAAGAGAAAAGTTCCAATTTTTCCCAATGACGACCAATAACCACAATCTCTGCTTCTGGCAAAGTATAGTTGATAATATTGGCAACCACAAAAGCTAAACTTCCATCTCCAATAACGGCGATCCGCTCCCGCTTGCTATGAGCAAGGGTTAATAGACGATTCATAGCGTGCATGCCGACACTGACAAACTCTGTAATGGCTGCAACCGTATCTTCGATAGCATCATAAGCCACCACACGGTCTTTAGGGAGAGAAACAAACTCTCTCATAAAGCCGTCAAATCCACTAGACAAGAAATGGGTCCCTGTCATGTAGTTCTCATAGAATTCTTCAGCACTCTGCATAGGAGGCTGATTCGGAATCATGACAACTTTTTGCCCAACCTCGTAGGTTCCTGTAGGGTCAGAAATAACGGTTCCACATGACTCGTGAATCATTGCCATTGGAAGCTTTTTATTCAAAATCTTTGGGTCACGTTTTCCTTGATAGTAACGCTGATCCGCATGACAGACCGCCATATAATTAGGGCGGATGAGGATATGATTCTCTTGGTCAATAGCCTCTTCCTGATATTTGACATTGATAAACTTAGGCTTAGTTAGTTGATAAATTTGATTAATCATTTTACTAGTCTTTCTCAATCATACTTTTTGCAATCTTCAAATCTGTTACGGTTGTAATCTTCAGATTTGAGTATTCACCTTTGGCCAAGGCCACATCTTTTCCTTTGATCACAAAGATTTTACATGCATCTGTCAAGATTTCCTTCTCTTCAGCAGAGAGAGAACCGTAAAGGTCCATGAAGTCCTTGCAACGGAATGTTTGAGGTGTTTGTCCTTGATAAAGGTGAGCACGATTTGGAATATCTGTAATAAATTGACCATTAGTACTTTCAACGATAGTATCAACCGCTTCTACCACTGTGTCCACTGCGTCATGATTTTGGGCAAGTTGGATATTGTCCTGAATCATGCGAAGTGTAATAAATGGACGAACAGAATCGTGGGTAATAACGATATCCTCTGGCGTAAGCGGATGATAAGCATCAATGGCTTCAATGATTTTCTCAATACTTGTATTGCGGTCAGCACCACCCTTTGTAATGATGATACGTTCCTTATGAAGAGGAAGATATTTATCTACAAGATCTTCTGCATGAGAAACCCAGTCTCCATGAACCCCAACTACAATTTTTTCAATACTTGGTTCCAAGACAAATTTTTCAATTGTATGAATCAAAATAGGTCGATCACCTAACTCTAAAAATTGTTTTGGCAAGTTACTGATTCCCATGCGTGTGCCAGTTCCACCAGCAAGAATTCCTGCATAAATCATCTATTTTCTCCTTTGTCTTACTAAAAAAACTTATTTTCTCTATTATACCACAATCTAGTCCTATCATGAAAGAAATACCGGCCCTCCCGTTCTAGAATAGAAGGATTAAAGAGTTCTATTATTCAAAGAAACTAGTCCATTTCTAGTAGTGACTAGGAATTCTGTAGTCATTACTAATAAATGGCTGTGAAATTTTAGAGTTCTTCAGAATAATATACTTTCCTTAAAGAAAACTTAAAATCAAACTTTGAGGCTTCAAAGTGATTACTTGACTTATACTCAATGAAAATCAAAAAGCAAACTAGGAAGCTAGCCGTAAGCTGTACTTGAGTACGGTAAGGCGACGCTGACGTGGTTTGAATTTGATTTTCGAAGAGTATTACTGCCCTTCATTTCTTATTAGCTGACTTTATGATATAACTAGAAGTAGGCTGGGGAAAAGGCTTTACAATCAAAGAACTCATACTAACAAGTAGTGAAAAAACTTTATATAGTTAATTGAATTTAATATTTTTTGAGGGAAGAACTGATAGTTGAATAGTCTGCACTAATATCGCAAAAGCCAGCGTTTTCTGACGCTGGCTTTTAAACTGTGAAAAACTTTTCTAAACTAGATTGCTTCTGTGACAAAACTACGGCTTTCCAATACTTTGAGCATGGCGTTAGCTGTATCTAGGGCTGTGAAGAGGGGCACCCCGTGTTCAATAGCTGAACGGCGAATCTGCTCACCATCTTCATCAGCAGTTCGTTTGGTTCCAACTGTGTTAATGATAGCTTGAATTCTTCCTTTGCGAACAAAACTTGGAATATCCTTATCGTCATCACCAATCTTACCAACAGGTTGGGCTTGCAATCCATGACTGGCAAAGAAGGCTGCTGTCCCTTCTGTCGCGAGGATTCCATATCCAATATTTTGGAAACGACGAGCTAAGTCCAAGGCTTCTTCTTTGGCATCATCAGCAATGGTGAAGACTACATTTCCAAAAGTTGGCAAGTGGAGGTAAGAAGCTTCAAAGGCTTTATAGAGAGCTTTTTCCAAAGTCGTATCAGAACCCATAACTTCCCCTGTCGACTTCATTTCAGGACCAAGTAAGCTGTCTACCTTAGCTAGTTTTGTGAAGGAGAAGACAGGTGCCTTGATATGAACGCGAGTGCTTTCAGGGTAAAGTCCATCTTGGTAGCCAAGTTCTTCAAGTTTTTGACCAAGAATGAGCTTGGTCGCTACTTGAGCCATAGGGATATTGGTCACTTTAGAAAGGAATGGAACGGTACGGCTGGCACGTGGATTGACCTCAATAACATAGACTTTTTCATCCTTGATAACAAACTGGATGTTCATCATTCCAAGGCAGTTAAGACCGATTGCTAGGCGTTTAGTATAGTCTGCGATTGTTTCTTGCACCTTTTGCGACAAGGTTTGTGGTGGGTAAACGGCCATTGAGTCACCTGAGTGGACACCGGCACGTTCGATATGCTCCATGATACCAGGGATGAGAACATTTTCCCCGTCTGAGATGGCATCAACTTCGCACTCCTGACCAACGATATAAGAGTCTACAAGGACTGGATGGTCAGGACTAGCCTTAACCGCGGTACGCATGTAAGAACGAAGGTCTGCTTCGTTTTCAACGATTTCCATAGCACGTCCACCAAGTACATAAGATGGGCGGACAAGAACTGGGAAGCCAATCTTACGAGCAGCAAGCACTGCTTCTTCTTCATTGGTTGCTGTTTGTCCTGGTGGTTGTGGAATATCCAAGTCTTTAAGGGCTTGCTCAAAGAGGTCACGGTCTTCGGCACGGTCTAGGTCAGCAACCTGTGTCCCAAGGATGGTCACACCTGCTTTTGCCAATGGTTCCGCAAGGTTGATGGCTGTTTGACCACCGAACTGAACGATAACACCTTTCGGTTGCTCCAAGTCGATAACATTCATCACATCTTCAAAAGTCAATGGCTCAAAGTAAAGCTTATCTGATACAGAGAAGTCTGTAGAAACGGTCTCTGGATTTGAGTTCATGATGATAGCCTCATAACCAGCAGCTTGAATAGCCTTAACTGAGTGAACTGTTGCGTAGTCAAACTCTACCCCTTGACCGATACGGATTGGACCAGAACCTAGTACAAGTACAGATTCCTTATCAGACTTGATGGACTCATTTTCCCATCCATAGGTTGAATAGAAATATGGCGTTTCAGAGTCGAACTCTGCCGCACAAGTATCGACCATCTTGTAGACTGGAACAATCTTGTTTTCCAAACGAAGTTGGCGAACTTGGTCAGCAGTCGTTTTCCAGAGCTCAGCAATCTTACGGTCTGAGAAGCCATTAAGTTTCGCTGTTTTCAAAACTTCTAGATCTTGTGGATGGGCACCTAATTCTTGCTCAATTTCAAAGATATGCAAGAGTTTATCAAGATAGAAGATATCAATCTTAGTCAATTCAGCAATTTCTTCTGGTGTGTAACCACGACGAATTGCTTCTGATACGTAGAAGAGACGGTCATCCTGGGCTTTGACTACTTTTTCAATCAAGGCATCATCAGAAACTGCTGCAAGTTCAGGCATTTCATTGTGGTGCACCCCAATTTCAAGGGAGCGACAAGCTTTAAGGAGAGATTCCTCGATGTTACGACCAATCGCCATGACTTCCCCAGTGGCCTTCATCTGAGTACCAAGACGGCGCTCACCCTTTTCAAACTTGTCAAATGGGAAACGTGGAATCTTGGCAACAACGTAGTCAAGGGCTGGCTCAAACATGGCATAGGTTGAACCTGTAACTGGGTTGATGACCTCATCTAAAGTCAAACCAACTGCAATCTTAGCAGCAAGCTTAGCGATTGGGTAACCTGTCGCCTTAGATGCCAGGGCTGACGAACGCGATACACGAGGGTTTACTTCGATCACATAGTACTTAAAACTGTGTGGGTCAAGGGCCAGCTGAACATTACATCCACCTTCAATCTTGAGGGCACGAATGATGCTCAAGCTAGCATCACGAAGCATTTGGTTTTCATAGTCTGACATGGTTTGCGCAGGGGCAAATACAATGGAATCTCCTGTGTGAATTCCGACTGGATCAAAGTTTTCCATGTTACAAACAACCAAAGCATTGTCAGCTGAGTCGCGCATCACTTCGTACTCAATTTCCTTGAAACCTGCAATTGAACGCTCAATCAAACATTGGGTAACAGGTGACAATTTCAAACCATTTTCAGCGATTTCACGCAATTCTTCCTCGTTGGCACACATACCACCACCAGTACCACCAAGCGTAAAGGCTGGACGGACGATGACTGGGTAGCCAATTGTTGCTGCAAAGGCAACAGCTTCTTCGACTGTGTTGACAATTTCAGATTCTGGAATTGGTTGGTTGAGCTCTTCCATCAATTGTTTAAAGAGGTCACGGTCCTCCGCTTGGTCGATGGCAGATAGTTTAGTACCGAGCAGCTCTACTCCAAGCTCATCCAGGATGCCATTTTTAGACAATTCCATGGCCATGTTGAGACCTGTCTGACCACCGAGTGTTGGAAGCAAGGCATCTGGACGTTCCTTACGAAGAATACGCGTTACAAACTCAAGTGTAATCGGTTCAATATAAACCTTATCAGCAATTTCCTTATCCGTCATGATGGTGGCAGGGTTTGAGTTAACCAAAACAACCTCATAACCTTCCTCTTTCAAAGACAAGCAAGCCTGGGTCCCAGCGTAGTCAAACTCAGCAGCCTGACCAATAATAATCGGACCAGAACCAATCACCATAATTTTTTGAATATCAGTACGTTTAGGCATAGTTTATGATACAAAGCCCATAAAAAACACAGTGAAAATAGGAAACTCGGTGCAGACGCCTTCAGCGTCAAGACAATGTTTATCTTTTTCACACAGTTCTTAGGGCGTGTTCACTTCCGCGAACAATGTATCTTCTCCTTTCTATTCGTCGCCTCACAGAGCGACATTAAATAAATTCTCCGACGATTTTTTAGCGAAACGATACTTTTCGGTAAAAAATCTAGTGCAGGGAGTTTTTAGTTCGCCTGATAGCGACTAAAAGAAACGACCTGCCTTTCTATTCGTCGCCTCTCAGGGCGACATTAAATAAATTCTCCAACGAGCTTTTACTCGTTCTTAGTTTGATTGTTTAAAAGCTTCCATCATCTCGATAAACTCGTCAAATAGGTAGCTAGCGTCGTGTGGACCAGGAGCTGCATCTGGATGGTATTGAACAGAAAAAGCAGGTTGGTATCTGTGACGCACACCTTCAACTGACTTGTCATTGATTTCTTCGTGGGTAATGATTAAATGATCTGGCAAATCCTCACGGCTGACTGCATAACCATGGTTTTGGCTGGTAAAATCTACGCGTCCTGTAGCAATTTCGCGTACCGCATGGTTAAAGCCACGGTGTCCAAATTTCATCTTGTAGGTCTTAGCACCATTTGCCATTGCAAAGAGTTGATGCCCCATACAAATACCAAAAATTGGAATTTTTCCTTGTACACCACGAATCATGTCGAGTGCTTGTGGAACGTCTTCGGGGTTACCTGGACCGTTTGACAACATCACTCCGTCAGGATTGAGATGGAGAATTTCTTCAGCCGTTGTCGAATACGGAACAACCGTTACGTTACAGTTACGTTTAGAAAGTTCACGTAGGATTGAGTGCTTGAGGCCAAAGTCCACTAACACCACGCTCAAACCAACTCCTGGAGCTGGATAGGATGTTTTAGTAGAAACCTGCTTGATATTGTCTGTCGGCAATACTGTTGCTTGGAGCTGGTCAGTCACATGGTCCATGCTGTCCCCAACATGGGTCAAGGTTGCACGCATGGTACCATGCTTACGAATAATCTTGGTAAGGGCACGCGTATCAATTCCTGAAATACCTGGAATTTTCTTGGCTTTCAAAAATTCATCCAAGGTCATTTGATTGCGCCAATTACTTGCTCTACGTGCCTCTTCGAAAACAACAACTCCTTTACAAGTTGGAATGATGGATTCGTAATCATCACGGTTGATTCCATAATTTCCTACCAAAGGATAAGTAAAGGTCAAGATTTGTCCATTATAAGACTGGTCTGTAATGGATTCTTGGTAGCCAGTCATACCTGTATTAAAGACAATTTCACCTGTTACATCGATATCTGCTCCGAAGGCCTTGCCTTCAAATACTGTGCCATCTTCTAATACTAGAAGTCTTTTTGTCATATTTTCACCTCTCGTGGACGCTCACTGGCGTCTTTTAACGTCTTGTGTTTTAGTTGGCGTTTCTACTCGCCAGTACGGATTCTAAGATTGCCATTCGAACAAAAACACCATTGGTCATTTGTTGGACAATCCGTGATTTTGGTGCTTCAACCAAGTGGTCTGCAATTTCTACATCACGATTGACTGGAGCTGGGTGCATGAGGATTGCTGTTTCTTTCAAACGGTCATAGCGTTCTTGAGTCAAACCATGTTGGCCATGGTAGTCTTCTTTTGAAAAGACTGCACCACTATCATGGCGTTCATGTTGCACACGGAGAAACATCATGACATCCACCTGATCAATGATTTCATCAATAGTTACAAACTGTCCATAGTCTGCAAACTCTTGACTTCTCCATTCCTCAGGTCCAGCAAAGTAAAGTTCAGCTCCCAAGCGTTTCAAAATCTGCATATTGGATTTAGCAACGCGTGAGTGGTCCAAGTCACCTGCAATAGCAACCTTAAGACCCTCAAAGTGACCAAATTCCTCATAAATAGTCATCAAATCAAGCAAGCTCTGGCTAGGGTGTTGGCCCGAACCATCTCCACCATTAATGATGGAAGTCGTAATCGTTGGACTTGCAATTAATTCTCTGTAGTAGTCAACCTCAGGGTGGCGAATCACACAGACATCCACTCCTAAAGCAGACAGAGTCAAAATGGTATCATAAAGTGTCTCACCCTTATTGACTGAACTAGTCTTCACATCAAAGTCAAGTCGCTCCAATCCCAATTTAATCTCTGCTACTTCGAAGGACTTATGCGTCCGTGTAGAATCCTCAAAGAAAAGATTGGAAACAATCGGATGGTCTTCATAAGGAAGCTGAGCTCCGTTTTTAAACTCAATTCCTCGCTTGATCAATTTCATCACTTGATCAACAGTGAGGTCTTCCATGGACACCACATGGTTCAATGCTTGTTGATTTTCTGACATGGCTACTCCTTTAGCTTTCTAAGCTTCTTCAGTAATCAGAACTCTGTCTTGGCCATCAAGTTCTGCCATCTCTACGATGATTTCTTCAGAACGACTGGTTGGGATATTTTTTCCAACGTAATCTGGACGGATTGGCAATTCTCTATGTCCACGATCGACTAGAACTGCTAAACTCACACGCGCAGGACGACCATGACCGACAATATTATCAATAGCAGCACGGATGGTACGACCTGTATAGAGCACATCATCCACCAAGATAACTTCGCGGTCTGTCACATCGACAGAAACCAAAGAAGTATCTTCTCCACTTTTAACATCATCACGGAAAGGTTTAGTATCCAATTCCACAACAGGAACTGAAAGATTTTCTAGCTGCTCCAAACGTTCTTGGATTCGGTGGGCGATAAAGACACCGCGAGTTTTAATACCAGCCAAGACAATTTTATTCAAATCTTTGTTGCGTTCAATAATCTCATAAGTAATACGCGTAATCGCTCGTTTGACAGTCAATTCGTCTACAACTTCTTTTGCCTTCATGACAAACCTCCAAAAAGAAAAGTCTCCTTAAACAAGGAGACTTGAAATGTATAGCTAAGTAAGCCTTACTGCAAACAGTATAGACTTCACCCTTCTACTTTATCACGCTCCTTGCCTGCCTCACGGGACAGGTTTAAAGGAATATTTAATTATCAACTACTATAGCACAAAGCATGCTTAAAATCAAGCAAAAACTTTTGAGCCCCATCTTATAAATTGCTAAAGTCATATAACTGTGGGTACTGGTCACACTCTGGATTTTTAGGATGGCAAATGGCTCTTCCAAAATAAATCATGGCCTGATGGGCAGCTAACCACTGCTCCGGTGGCAAAATATCCATGACGCGTTTTTCCACCTCAAGTGGTGTCGCTGATTTTTTGACAATATCGTGGTGTTTGCAAATACGCTCCACATGAGTGTCTACTGCAAAGGCTGGAATTCCAAAGCCCACACTCATGACAACATTGGCTGTTTTGCGACCAACACCTGCTAAACTCTCTAATTCCTCACGTGTTTGAGGAACTTGACCATCAAAATCGTCTAGTAACTGTTGGGCACATTTTTTAAGGAATTTAGCCTTATTCCGATACAGTCCCAGGCGAGAAATATGTGAAGCAATCTCACTCTCAGTCGCCACAGACATGGCTTGTGGCGTTGGAAAGGCAGCAAAGAGACCTGGCGTGGCCTTATTTACCGCTGCATCTGTTGTCTGAGCTGACAACATGACCGCAACTAGTAGTTCAAAATGATTAGTAAAATCAAGACTGGGCTTGGCATCTGGAAACAGAGCAATAATTTCTTCTAGCACCTTTCGTGCGCGTTTTTTTGACAAGACCATTATTCGTCTCCATCAAATAGTCCTTGTAAGCCAGCAAAAGGACTGTTTTCTTCTTTCTTAACTGCTTGTTGAGCTTGGTATTCTTCCTCTGTCATGATTTGCCAGTCATTTCCTGAAACAAATCCTTGACCAGCCTCTTCTTCAGCCGTCAAGACCTTGATAGGAATGTTGAGAAGGATATTATCTGACACGCTCTCAGCAAGGTCAAGTTCCCCATTTTCGATAGGCAAGACCAAATCATCGTCTAAAACTTCCTGATCTAGCTGGTTAGTTGCGCCTTCCATGAAAACTTCCGTTACTGGATAAGATTCAACTAACTCAACTGGCTGCATACTGCGACTTGAAGCAAGAACAATGGTATAAGATAGTTGATAATCTAAGAAATACATACGGTCTTCGTACTGTACTTTTCCAACTGCAAGGATATCTCTCACATCTAAAATTTCTTGATTACGTGCACGCAGGTCTGCGGTTAGGTCTAATGTTTGTTCAAAATGCAAGCCTTCAGACTGCTTGCGAATCTCTTGAATATTTAATTTCATACTTCCTCCATAAAGATTTACTCTCTTAATTATACCATGAAAAGGCTACAAATCAGCCCACCAAACTTTGTAATTAACATTCTAGTTTTTAACATATTTACTATGATATTTTTGTTTTTTAGTGCTATACTATAGGCAAGAATACATCAGAGCAAGGAGAATGCTCACATGTAAGACAAAGAACTGATTACTAATGCAACCCAACTCCTAGCCGAGTTAAATAAAAGTTTCCAAAGCTGTAAACAGGGTAGGGCAGATGATATTCGACTGCAAGAGCTGCTAAAAACTACTATAAAAGAGCTCAAAAAAGTGGAAAAGTTGGACAACAGTATCTTAATTGACCTTGAGAAATTTTACCAACGTACCAGTCTTCTAATAGGTCTTGGTAGCCTAAAACTAAACGATCAAGCACGCATTGCTTGGCGAAACTACGACAAATTCCATTACGATCATGTCAAACACGTCCTGACTCTCTATGGACCTGTTTTCGGATTTTAGAGATTAGAATTGTCAGTTTTCTATTGACAAAATTTCCTTAAAGGTATAGGATAAAGATACTAATACTCGGAGGTAAGGGAGACATGAACAACTAAGTCTATCAAGTAAAGAAACTTTATTTAGTAGATCTTGTTTTTGTCTCTTTTTGCATGCTCTTTTTGTACTAGATTTTCTAGTACTTTATCATCTATGAAAATCAAAAAACTAGAAAGCTATGCTCCTCTTGGGTTGGTTTAGGCAACTCCAAGCTAGTTTGACGAGTTTTTCAACGAGGATAATAGAGTTTTGACAGTGACTTTGGGCTCTACTAGATAAAGTAGAGCTTTTTGTTATGCACTATCGACATTCTAGAAAGGGCAATCATATGATAAAAATCAATCACCTGACCATCACACAAAACAAAGATTTACAAGACCTTGTCTCTGATTTAAGCATGAGCATCCAAGACGGGGAAAAGGTAGCTATTATTGGCGAAGAGGGAAATGGCAAATCAACCTTACTTAAAATTTTAATGGGGGAAGCTTTGTCTGATTTCACTATCAAGGGAGACATCCAGTCTGACTATCAGTCACTGGCCTACATCCCTCAAAAACTCCCCGAGGACCTGAAAAAGAAAACTCTACACGACTACTTCTTTTTAGATACTATTGATTTAGATTACAGTGTCCTCTATCGTTTAGCTGAGGAATTGCATTTTGATAGCAATCGCTTTGCTAGTGACCAAGATATCGGGAGCCTATCGGGTGGTGAAGCTTTGAAAATTCAGCTCATCCATGAGTTAGCCAAACCCTTTGAGATTCTATTTTTAGATGAACCTTCAAATGACCTAGACCTTGAGACGGTTGATTGGCTAAAAAGTCAGATTCGAAAGATTCGGCAAACTGTTATTTTCATCTCCCATGATGAGGACTTTCTGTCTCAAACGGCAGACACTATTGTCCACTTGCGACTGGTCAAGCACCGTAAAGAAGCGGAAACGTTAGTAGAGCATTTAGACTATGATAGCTATAGTGACCAAAGAAAGGCTAATTTTGTCAGACAAAGCCAGCAAGCTGCTAACGACCAAAGAGTCTACGATAAAACTATGGAAAAACATCGACGAGTCAAGCAAAATGTAGAAACTGCGCTTCGAGCTACTAAAGATAGTACTGCCGGTCGCCTATTAGCTAAAAAGATGAAAAATGTTCTCTCTCAAGAAAAACGTATTGAAAAGACAGCTCAGTCCATGACCCAAAAACCACTTGAAGAGGAAGAAATTAGACTTTTCTTCTCAGATATACAGCCATTACCAGCTTCTAAAGTCTTAATCCAATTGGAAAAAGAAAATTTGTCCATTGGAGGCCGAGTTTTGGTGCAAAAACTACAACTAACTGTCTGTGGACAAGAAAAAATCGGTATCATCGGCCCAAATGGTATGGGGAAATCAACTCTGTTAGCAAAGTTGCAACAAATGCTAAGTCAAACAAGAGAAATTTCACTTGGTTTTATGCCACAAGATTACCACAAAAAACTGCCATTGGATTTATCACCAATAGCCTATCTCAGTAAAACTGGGGAAAAAGAGGAATTGCAGAAAATACAATCTCACTTAGCCAGCCTCAATTTCAGCTATCCAGAAATGCAGCATCAAATTCGCTCCTTATCTGGCGGACAACAGGGAAAACTCCTGCTTTTGGATTTAGTCTTGCGCAAACCAAACTTTCTCCTGTTGGATGAACCCACACGAAACTTTTCTCCCACTTCTCAACCCCAAATCAGAAAACTCTTTGCCACCTATCCAGGCGGACTCATCACTGTTTCGCATGACCGTCGTTTCTTAAAAGAGGTCTGTTCGACTATCTATCGCTTAACAGAACACAGTTTAGAGGTCGTTGATCTACAAGATATATAAATCTTGAACATAGCAAAAATCCAGAGATGACCTCTGGATTCTTTTTACATATGTTTTAAACGTTCAATCCGTTCTGAAATAGGTGGGTGGGTGTAAAAGAGTTTTTGGAACCCTCCACCTTTTTTGGGATCATTGATATAAAGTGCACTGCTGGCATCATCGACAGGACGACTCATCGGTTTACTATTATCCAACTTACGTAGAGCATTGATCATCCCTTGAGGATTGCGAGTCAACTCAACACTAGAAGCATCAGCTAGGAATTCCCTCTGACGAGAAATAGCTAGTTGCACCAAGGTTGCAGCGAGAGGAGCCAGCACAATAGCTAGTAGGGAAACCACTAGCATAATGATTTCTAAGCCATTTCCATCCCGATCATCGTCACTTCGTCTGCGACCTGCACCACCCCACCACATCATACGACCTGCCATACTAGAAAGCATGGTGATAGCACTAGCAAGGGCGACAGCAATAGTTGAAATGCGGATATCGTAATTACGAATATGACTGACTTCATGTCCCATAACAGCTTCTAGTTCTTCGCGATTCATGATAGCTAGGAGACCTGATGTCGCAGCAACCGCTGCGTTTTGAGGGTTAGAACCTGTCGCAAAGGCATTTAAGGCTGGATCATCAATGATGAAAACACGAGGCATAGGAATCTGAGCCACCATAGCCATATCTTCCACTACATGGTAGAGGTCTGGTGCCATTTGCTCATCAACCTCACGCGCTCCATTCATGGACATGACAATCTCTGTCGATTGAAAAATCATGGACAAGGCATAGATAAAGCCGATAATCAGTGCGATAACCAAACCACCAATCCCAGACCGCATAAAGAGGTAACCAACCGCATAACCAATAAAAGCTAAGAGTAGGAAAAATACCAGCAACAAAATCCAGGTTTTTCGTTTATTGCTTGCAATTTGATCAAACAACATCTTAGTCACCTAAACCGCTAAAATCAACCTTAGGAACTGCCTTTTCCTCTTCTGGTGTTTGAAGGAAATCTGCTGCTTTAAATCCAAACATCCCAGCGATAATATTGCTTGGGAAAGTTTCTAATTTTACATTGTAGTTGCTGACAACACTGTTATAGAGTTGACGAGAGTAAGAAATTTTATTTTCTGTGTTTGTCAACTCTTCTTGCAATTTAACAAAGTTTGCACTAGCTTTCAAATCTGGATAGCTTTCTGCAACAGCAAAAATACCTGAAACCTGACGAGTGAGGGCATCACTAGCTTTCATAGCTTCTGCTGGTGAAGTCGCTGCTGCCACTTGGTTACGTAGTTCTGCCACCTTTTCAAGGGTAGAACCTTCATATTTAGCATAACCTTTTACAGTCTCAATCAAGTTTGGCAAGAGATCATTTCGACGTTTCAACTGAACATCAATCTGACTCCAAGCCTCCTTGGTTTGCATACGATTCTTAACCAAACCGTTATAGCTAACAATCACAAAAATAACAACAAGAGCGATAACTCCAAGAATAATCCAAGTCATTATATAAGTCCTTTCTGCTTTTAGATTAGTACCAGTATATCAAATTTTTTATGATTGTGGTAAAATAAGATGATACTAAAGAAGGAAATAACTATGAAACCAGAAACATTTTACAACCTGCTTGCCGAGCAAAATCTTCCACTTTCGGACCAGCAAAAAAAACAATTTGATCGTTATTTTGAACTCTTGGTCGAGTGGAATGAAAAGATTAATCTAACAGCTATTACAGACAAGGAAGAAGTTTATCTCAAACATTTTTACGATTCGATTGCACCCATTCTGCAAGGCTTGATTCCCAATGAAACTATCAAACTTCTTGACATCGGTGCTGGGGCAGGATTTCCTAGTCTACCAATGAAAATCCTCTATCCTCAGTTAGATGTGACCATCATTGATTCGCTCAATAAGCGCATCAACTTCCTCCAACTTTTGGCTCAGGAGCTGGATTTGGATGGTGTTCATTTCTACCATGGACGTGCCGAAGATTTTGCTCAAGACAAGAACTTCCGTGCCCAATATGATTTTGTAACAGCTCGTGCGGTTGCCCGTATGCAGATCCTATCTGAATTGACTATTCCCTACCTTAAGGTTGGTGGAAAACTATTGGCACTCAAGGCCAGCAATGCGCCTGAGGAATTATTAGAAGCTAAGAATGCCCTCAATCTCCTTTTTAGTAAAGTAGAAGACAATCTCAGCTACGCCCTACCTAATGGAGATCCGCGTTATATCACAGTGGTAGAAAAGAAAAAGGAAACGCCTAACAAATACCCAAGAAAGGCTGGCATGCCAAATAAACGCCCGCTTTAAATTTTTAAGTAAAAAAATATTTACAAAGTCAACCTCGCTTTTTTATTTCTAGGCTCGGGAAAAAATGATTTACAAAATCATTTTTTTCTGCTATACTATCCTAAGCAAAGGTTTTTAATGTCATCCCGTGAGGTGACGAAGACGCAGAAATATTTGAAACTCTTTAAAATCTAAATTTTAAAGAAGTCTTACTCTGAGGGCCTATTGCTGTAAAATAATGGGCTCTTTTTTGATGCCCAAAAGTGAGGTTTATATGAAACAAGAATCAACTGTTGATTTGTTACTAGACGTTGACCAACGTCCTTCGGCTGGAAAAGGAATTCTCCTTAGTTTCCAACACGTTTTCGCCATGTTTGGTGCGACCATCTTGGTACCATTGATTTTGGGAATGCCTGTATCTGTTGCCCTTTTTGCTTCAGGTGTCGGGACACTCATCTACATGATTTCAACTGGTTTTAAAGTTCCAGTTTATCTAGGTTCTTCATTTGCCTTTATCACAGCTATGTCACTTGCTATGAAAGAAATGGGTGGTGATGTATCTGCTGCCCAAACAGGGGTTATCTTGACTGGTTTGGTCTATGTCCTTGTGGCTGCTGGTGTTCGTTTTGCAGGTACAAAATGGATTGATAAACTCTTGCCACCAATCATCATCGGACCTATGATCATCGTTATCGGTCTTGGACTTGCAGGTTCAGCTGTTACCAACGCTGGTCTTGTAGCTGACGGGAATTGGAAAAATGCTCTTGTAGCAGTTGTTACTTTCTTGATTGCTGCCTTTATCAATACAAAGGGAAAAGGCTTCCTACGAATCATTCCATTCCTATTTGCCATTATCGGTGGTTACCTCTTCGCACTAACTCTTGGTTTGGTTGACTTTACACCAGTTCTTAAAGCCAACTGGTTTGAAATCCCTGGCTTCTACTTGCCATTTAGCACAGGTGGTGCCTTTAAAGAATACAATCTTTACTTCGGTCCAGAAACCATTGCCATCTTGCCAATCGCTATCGTAACAATTTCTGAACATATCGGAGACCATACTGTTTTGGGGCAAATCTGTGGCCGTCAATTCTTGAAAGAACCAGGTCTTCACCGTACTCTTCTTGGTGACGGTATCGCAACTTCTGTTTCTGCCTTCCTTGGTGGACCAGCCAATACAACTTATGGAGAAAATACAGGGGTTATCGGTATGACTCGTATCGCTTCTGTCTCAGTTATCCGTAACGCTGCCTTCATCGCGATTGCCCTTAGCTTCCTTGGTAAATTCACTGCCTTGATTTCAACTATTCCAAACTCTGTACTTGGTGGTATGTCAATCCTTCTCTATGGAGTTATCGCCAGCAACGGTTTGAAAGTCTTGATTAAAGAACGTGTTGATTTCGCTCAAATGCGTAACCTAATCATCGCAAGTGCTATGTTGGTCCTTGGACTTGGAGGAGCTATCCTTAAACTCGGTCCAGTTACCCTTTCAGGAACTGCCCTATCAGCCATGACAGGAATCATCTTGAACTTAATCTTGCCATACGAGAATAAAGACTAATACTCTTCGAAAATCTCTTCAAACCACGTCAACGTCGCCTTGCCGTA
>NZ_JVRR01000091.1 GCF_001070715.1 Streptococcus pseudopneumoniae | reverse complement strand
AAAGAGTTACGTAAAGAAAAAAAGCTATCTCAAAAGGAAATAGCAAAAGAGATGAGCATATCAGAAAAGACTCTATCACGCTGGGAAAACGAGGAAAGCCAAATTAAACCCGAAAAAGCCCAGCAACTTGCTGACTATTTCGGGGTAAGCGTTGGGTATCTGTTGGGGTATAGTGAGTATAGAGAATTAGAAAAAGCACTTGATAAAACAATTTTTTCAAACTATCCTGATGTTGAAACATTCCTCACTCAAGAGATAAAAGAGCTAATCGGAGAAAGAACAAAAGATTTTTATGAGTATATTGATAAACAATTTTATGAAAGCTATAAAAATACTGCCGTACCTCCCGAAATAGTTGTAAAGCACCGTGAAGACTTTTATAGCTCGTTTCTATTTCTCCCTGCTAGATTACAAAAATTTATAGCTTTATGGAGCATACTAACAGAAACTGAACAAGAAAATATAGGTAAAACTATTGAATTATTAGCTATGAGAGGAAAATAAGACTACCATCGGCAAAGTCGTGAGTATATACAGAGAGAATAAAAAAGGAGCAAAATCATGAAATTAAATACAAAATCAGCTTTTCGATTCAAAGATAATAACAAAAATAGAAAATATATCGTTATGCAAGTTAAGTTGCAAGAAGCAGTTTTTGGAACTGGTTCAGCTAGAACTACCATCACTGAATTAGAGGATGTTCTAAACGAACAAGTAGAAAAAGGGTATAAACTACATACAATGTCTACTAGTAAAGGTGGAAAAGGAATGTTAGGCGGTGATCATATTTTTGCTACGTTGGTATTCGAAAGAATAGACTAACTAACAAAAAAAGACAAGTCTGCTACTGCTGACTTGTCTGATAATACCTAACTGAAAATAAGCAAAAGGTTAGATATTTACAACATCATTATACCACTCTTGCATTTAAAAAGCGACTGACGGCATTTCTCACGCTCATCAGGCTATAACTCTCTAATACAGTATAATGCGGTATAATTTAGACGATTTTCAACACTTTGGCATTTTAGAAACGCTTAAAACGCTCTAAACAATATCAAAAAAATTAAAACTCTTGAAATATTGGGGCATGTATGTTAAAATTAACTTACATTGTGAGTAAAGTTACTGCATATGTAACTAAAAAAGCCCCACCGTTACAGCGATGGGGTTTTTTGCTACCCTCTTAAAGGGTCAACCATTACTTATTGCGCTTTTTTATCCATAGCTTGAAAAGCTCAGATAAAACGTTGATAAGCAACGGAGCTAGAAAAACTGTGAGTAAAGTTTCTAGCATATGTAACACCTCCCTTCATGAATTAAATTGAGGGGGCGAAAACATTATATCAAAAACACCCATCACAAACAAGCCCATATAAGCCCTATATCCGCCTTGTTTCCTACTCTGGTACAATTTACCGTCTGACTAATTAAAATCGAAAATAGGGGGGTTCTCGTACCCCCCCTCGCATGGTATAAACTCAAAATCTTTTCTAATTGCTTGCCTGCTGATGGAAAAGGAGTAAAACCATGAAAATAACAGAATACACCAAAAAAGACGGATCTACAGTCTATCGCTCCAGCGTCTATCTTGGCATCGATACCGTAACGGGTAAGAAAGTCAAGACGACTATATCAGGGCGAACCAAGAGAGAACTCAAAGCCAAAGCGCTACAGGCTCAAATAGACTTTGAAAAAAACGGCTCTACAGTATATAAGACGGTTGAGATAAAGACTTATTCCGAACTGGTGGAGAATTGGCTGGAAACGTACTGCCATACAGTCAAAAAGGCTACCCTTACAATAATCAAGAGTAGACTAAATAACTATCTACTTCCAGCCTTTGGAAACTACAAACTAGATAAGCTAACGCCCCCAGTTATTCAAAAGCAAGTCAATCAATGGGCAAAAGATTACAATCAACTAGGCAAAGGCTACCAAGAATATCCGCAACTTAACTCGCTAAATAAGCGAATACTTAAATATGCCGTATCGTTGCAAGTTATCTCCTTTAATCCTGCCCGTGATATTATCGTCCCACGTCGTAAGGCAAAAGAAGGGCAAAAACTCAAATATCTGGATGATGATAACTTGAAAAAATTCTTGACTTACCTGGAGCAGCTGCCAAACACTTACAAAAATTTCTACGATACGGTGCTTTATAAGACGCTTTTAGCTACTGGTTTGCGTATTCGTGAGTGTTTAGCCTTGAAATGGTCTGATATTGACTTACAAAACGGTACACTGGACGTAAACAAGACTCTAAACTGTGAAAAGGAAATCACCACTCCTAAGACTAAATCAAGTATTAGAGTAATTGACTTGGATACCAAAACGGTACTCATGCTACGGCTTTACAAAAATAGACAAGCGCAAGTGGGTAGAGAAATAGGCTTGACTTATGAGAAAGTATTCCCTAATTATTTCGATGAATATAGAGACGCTAGGACGCTTAGACATAGACTTGAGAAACATTTAAAACTTTCTGACTGCCCTCGTTTAACTTTCCACGCCTTCCGTCATACTCACGCTAGTATCTTACTCAATGCAGGACTGCCTTACAAAGAAATACAAACAAGGCTTGGTCATTCTCAAATTTCAATAACCATGGATACATATAGCCACTTGTCCAAAGACAACAAGAAAAACGCTACTTCATTTTATGAAAAAGCCATTGAAAAATTAAAAAGTTCCTAAAAAGTCCACAAAAAGCTTAAAAATCCATTAGCTCAATCGTGAAAAGTAGCTATATCAAGGGTTTTACACACCCTATTTTAAATTTAGCACGTTTCTCATAAAAATGAAAAAAGTCTGACGATTTTGTCAGACCAGAATCATATAACCTAAAAAAGAGAAGAACAATTCTTCCCTCCAACTATCATTATTTAGCAGCTGCGTACAATTCATCTACTTTGTTCCAGTTGATCACTGAGAAGAAAGCTTTGATGTAGTCAGGACGCACGTTGCGGTATTTCACGTAGTAAGCATGTTCCCAAACGTCCAAACCCAAGATTGGTTTTTTACCTTCTGAGATTGGTGTGTCTTGGTTTGCTGTTGAAGTCACTTCAAGCTTCCCTTCTTTGTTGACAACCAACCATGCCCAGCCAGAACCGAAACGAGTTGTTGCTGCTGCAGTGAAGGCTGCTTGGAATTCTTCAAATGAACCAAATGTTGCATCGATTGCTGCTGCAAGTTCTGCTGATGGAGCTGTTTTTTCAGGAGTCATCAATTCCCAGAAAAGCGCATGGTTCAAGTGTCCACCACCATTGTTAATAAGCGCTTGACGGATATCAGCTGGAATAGATTCTACATCAGCAAGCAAGGCTTCAAGATCTTCACCGATTTCAAGGTGTTTTTCAAGAGCTGCATTGGCATTGTTGACATAAGTTTGATGGTGTTTGTCATGGTGCAAGTGCATTGTTTCCGCATCGATGTATGGTTCCAAAGCGTCGTATGCATATGGAAGTTCTGGTAAGATAATAGCCATCTGTAATACCTCTTTTTCTTTCTATATGAAAATGATAACGCAAACATTCACTTTTTTCAAGTTTTTTGCTTATAGATGAAGAAATCACTGAAATACTTTCGAATAATACTCTTCGAAAATCTCTTCAAACCGCGTCAACGTCGCCTTAGTGTATATATGTGACTGACTTCGTCAGTCTTATCTACAACCTCAAAACAGTGTTTTGAGCTGACTTCGTCAGTCTTATCTACAACCTCAAAGCAGTGTTTTGAGCTGACTTCGTCAGTCTTATTTACAACCTCAAAGCAGTGCTTTGAGCAACCTGCGGCTAGTTTCCTCTTTGATTTTCATTGAGTATAAAACAAGCAAATCAGCAAGAAACCCACGACAAGATAATCCTGACGTGGGTTGTAGTTTCAAAAATAATTTCAATTTACCTGACTAGCAATCTGTAAGAGTGCTTTTTCAAAAAGGAAACTCTTTTCATAAAGACCTGTCTTAATCTGATAGTCTGTCTCAATCAAATAGGAAATAGCTTGCTTCAGAAAGCTCAAGGAAAGTCCTCGCGAATCCCTCAACGCAAACTTGATTTGATAGGGATTAAGATTACGTCCGAGAAAACTTCCTAGACTACTTGCAATCTGCGATTCTGTTTGCCCAGACTCCGACAAAATCTTCACCTGAGTAAAAGTCCGAAATTGTCCCAGCATGACTGCAATCAGTTTGATTTCATCTTCACCTTGCAAAGTCAAGTCTCTAACCAAGTCGCGCGCCTGGTCCATCTTTTTAGTCAGAATAAACTGAGTTAAATCAAAAATATTGTCCTGTAAGGTCTTGGGAATAGCATTAACAATATCCTCTTCCTCGATAACAGAGTCTTCCTTATAGGACTGTAAAAAGAGGAGATTTTTCTGGATTTCGCTAAATTGAAAATCAGACTTGATGAGGAGATTTTCAAAAGAATGATTAGCAAACTGCAGGCCTTGTTTCTGACTCCACTTTTGGAAATACTGGCGCAGTTCTTGTTCTTTAGCTTCTACTGCATCAAAAACCTTGGCATCACGCTTCAGTAATTTAACCAACCGTCTTTTGCTGTCCAGTTTTCCTTCCGCAAAAATCAACAACTTGGTTGTTGGTGAAGGGTTATCAAGGTATTCCTCAAACGACTTGAGCTCATCATCTGCCAAAAAGCGCTTTTTAGCAGTAGTGATATCGACAAAATGATCCAATATCACGATTTTCTCATCCGCAAAGAAAGGAAGGCTGACCAACTCCAGTTCCACATCCTTGTAAACTACTTCTTTCATATCAAAGTAGGCAAAGTTGAGGTCAGCAGAATCATAGCCAATCTGTTTCAATACTTGACTCTTCATCACTTCAAACTGACCCTGATCTGTCCCTGTAAATAGGCTCAGACTAGGTAAATTTGATAAAGTCAATTTCTGACTTTCTTCAATGGCTAGCATCTTCTCTCCTTTCTTCTAACTTTTTAGTTCATTTAATCAATATAGCGCAATTTCCCACGGAAATCTTCTAGGCTCTCGTATCCTTTTTCCGCCATGATTGCTTTTAGTTCATTGGTAATGCGGTCAAACGAACCGACGCCTTCTTTGTGAAGGGTGGTTCCCACCTGCACCATACTCGCTCCACAGAGGATATGTTCAAAGGCATCACGACCAGTCAACACGCCACCTGTTCCTATGATTTGGATTTTAGGATTTAAGCGTTGGTAGAAAGCATGAACATTGGCTAGAGCAGTCGGTTTGATGTACTCTCCCCCAATCCCACCGAAACCATTCTTGGGACGAATAACGACGGACTCATCTTCTACATATAGTCCGTTTCCGATTGAGTTGACGCAGTTGACAAACTTGAGCGGATACTTGTTGAAAATAGCTGCCGCTTGGTCAAAGTGAACAATATCAAAATATGGTGGCAATTTAATTCCAAGAGGTTTTGTGAAGTAGGCAAACACCTCTGCCAAAATCCGGTCTGTTGTCTCAAAATCATAGGCAATCTGAGGTTTACCTGGAACATTTGGACAGGAGAGGTTTAGCTCAGTCAGACCACGAAAATCACTCTCTTGGACTTTTTTCAAGATAGTATGGGTTTCCTCTGGAGACATGCCAACTAGAGATAAGAAGAATGTGCGGTTCGGCTCTTTTTCCTGCAGATCCAAAAGGTAGTCCAAATAATAGTCTAAGCCCTTATTTGGCAAGCCCATAGAGTTGATAGAACCAAGTGGAACATCTTGGTAGCGTGGCTCAGGATTTCCCTGACGAAAGTCCAAAGTCGCTGTCTTTGTGACAAAGGTTCCTGCAACTGAGTTTTTAACCCCTTCTAGCTCCTCTATCGTCATACAAGCCACACCTGCTGCATTCATCAAGCAATTGTCAAACTCAAAACCAGCAATTTGTGTTTTCGTTGATACCATGATTCTGATCCTCCAGATTCCTTTTATTGCTAATATTATACCACAAGTGAAAAACGTCCACAAATACTTATCGTTACTTGTTAATAGTTAAGTTTTTACTTGTTTTTCTTTAAAATGACTTTCATTAATTACCATATTTTTTAAATTCGTATTCATCTTTATATTCATTTCCATGCTAATCTTTGTCCGCATGGTTGAGAAGGTTTCAATTTAAAATTCTACTAGTTTAGAAAAGAATCTATGAGTAATTTCACTGTTTTTACTTTTTACAAAACGCTTTATAAAGCTATTTGTTGAAGTTAACGAATCAATTTTTAGAGCAAATAAAAAATCGCAAGCCTGAGCCTGCGGCGGGGATAATCTTTTTTGAAATTTTTAAACAAAAAAGGAGCATTTAAGCTC
>NZ_JVRR01000090.1 GCF_001070715.1 Streptococcus pseudopneumoniae | reverse complement strand
GGGGGGGGGGATTTATAGTAAAATAGGACTTGTACATCAATATAAAAGATTGATTTATTATAAGAATATTTTTATAAAACAATCATATCTTTTAGAAAAAAATGAATGGAGAAAGATGAAATAATGAAGTATAAGAAAGCTAAAAAACAGTCGCCGAAAATGTGGAACCGTTTGGAGAAGTTTTCTATCCGTAAATTTAGCTTTGGAGCAGCGTCTTGTTTGATTGGAGCTCAGTTTGTGTTGAGCGGATTGCCGAATACAGTAGATGCAGCATTAATACAAACGAGAGAACAACAAGAAGGTCATGTTACAACATTATATGCTAATACTGGAGACAGCCCGTTAGAAGCTGGCGGAAGTGGCGTATACGATAAAGTAAATGTTGACCAAGAAATTGGCATTCAAGTGGATTGGTCACAGTATTCCAAAACAAATCCATATGTGAAAGTTACTTATAAGTATAATGGTGGTTACGGTGTCGCAGCATTAAATAACTATGGTGGAGGACGTCCGGATTTTTGGTTTACAACACCAAAAGGAGCTTCAGAACCTACATCAATTACTTTGTATAATCTAAATACAGGTAACTCAGGAAGAGAAATGACAAGTTGGTCGGGTGAAAAACCATGGGTTTCATTTACGAATAGTGTTGGTTCACGTTATCAAAATAGTGCTGCTGCAAATGCTTTAAATGATGGAGATCCAACAAAATGGGAACGTTATAATGATTCGACTAACGAATCAGGACGTACTTATCGTGGTGACTTGAATACAATGTTCTGGCGTCGAATTGGGGACACAATTGAAGGTGACCAATCAGAACAAGGAATTTATGCATCGTTTAAAAACAATACTAAGTCAATGTATTCTGACTGGCAAAAAGCCGCTGACCCAACTGCTACTATTGAAGCAACTTATAAAGTGGTAGACCCTACATTGAAAAATGGCACTCTTACATTAGAGTTTGGGGCTGGGGTTAAAGTAGGTCATGCTGGTTCGTTAGTAACACACTTTAAAACTGTAACAGTAGAGGTTCCAGTTTTATATCAAGATAGTGAATTATTCGAAGTAAAAGTTCCAGAACGTACGGGTGTTGTACATACGGAAGCATTAACAGAGCCTGAAAAAGCTGACATTAAAAAGAAAATCTTAGAAGCGAACGAAAATAATACTAGCTCAGCTATTCCAGGAAATACTCATAATAAATTTATAGATAATCTTAAAGAAGGAACAGATAATATTGTAATTGGAAATGACGGTACAGCAACGATTACATACCAAGACAATTCAACAGATACAATCCCAGGAACTTCACTAGTGTATGAGAAGCAAGTAGTTGATGAAACAAAAACAGAAAAAGTTACAAAAGGTACTTATGTTTATAAGAAAAATCCTTATCTTGTAGATAGATACGATAATTTGTCAAGTTCGGATAAAGCAGGAGCAAAAGCTAATTTTTATTCTATAAATGGAATGACATATACTGTTGATCCTGATGATTCTGATGTGTGGCATATTAACACTGTTGGAGAAGGTGTCTCTACCGACTTCATAGGGAAGCATATTGAAATAGCTTCAAACGGAGATGGTTATTTACTGGCTAGTGATGGAGCTGGTGGAGGACTTATAATCCCTAAAGCAGATTTATTCAAACAAAGAGTAGGTAAAGCTTTTGACCTTAATGATGCTATTGAAAAAGGGAAAAAAGCCATTGATAATCTAGATTACTTATCACCAAAAGAAAAAGCAGAGTTGAAAAAGGAATTAGCCTTAAAAACAACGCAAGATGATATTAATACAGTTGTCAATAAAGCAATTGCTAAAAACTCAGAAAATGAAGCTGGTATTGAAGCTAAAAAACGTGAAATCAAAGATAAAATCAATAATTCTAAATATTTAACGGATGCTGAAAAGAAATCGTTCCTTGATAGTGTTAATAAACAAAAAATTGAAGATCCTGCAGAAGGAAGTGCCGACACTGCGTTAGAACATACGAAAAAATTATTAGATCAAATCGGTCAACAAGTAGATGCTAAAAACTTAGAAAAAGCTAAGGAACAAGCAAAAGCTGAAATCGAAAAAATCAAAGATGATTTAACAGATCCAACAGCAGACACTTATAATTCCCGAATTGAAGCAGCTGACTCTACAAGTGCAGTAGAAGCAATTGTTACTGAAGCAAAAAATCAAAAAGCACAAAAAGATAAAGCAAAAGCTCAAGAAGAAGCTGATACATTAAAAGATGAGTATAAGAAGAAAATTGACCAAATTCCTGGTTTAACGGATGATCAAAGAGCTAAATATAAGGAACAAATTGATAATGCCAAATCAAAAGGTCAATTGGATAATATCCTCAAAGATGCCGAAGCTGCTGGAACTCGTGCAAAAGCTATTGAAACAATTAAGAAACTTCCTCACTTGAATGATGCTCAAAAAGATGTGTTCAAAAAACAAGTAGAAGATGCTACTGATAAAGATGAAATCAACGATATTGTAACAGAAGCTCAAAATCTTGATTCTAAAATGGATTCTCTACAACAATTAGTGGAAAAAGCTAAAGAAGTGAAGAAAACTGAACAGTATACAAATGCTACAGGAAATACAAAAACTAATTTTGACACTGCGTTAACAAATGCGGATGCTGTAGCCAAAAAAACTGGTACAGAAGCGGGCTCTTCAGAAGTTGATAAATTAATTGATGAGTTGAAAAAAGGTATTGCAGGACTAACAGGAAACACTGTAAACACTCCAGTATCAAAAGATGCTTTAAACGCAGAGATTGCTAAAGAAGAGGAAGTTAAAAAATCACCAGCGTATCTTAAAGATACAGATGATAAACGAAAAGCATATGATGATGCCTTATCAAACGCGAAGACTATTCTAGCCAAGGATGCTGCCACTCAAGACGCGGTTAATGATGCATTAAACAAATTGCAAAAAGCACGTACTGAATTAAACGGTAAAGCAACAGATTTCACATTAGCTGTGGCTTCAGGTTCAGTAGAAATTTCAAAAGAGTCAATAGATGCTAACACATTGATGAATGATGAAGATAAAAATGCAGTTAAAGCTAAATTAACAGTAGATAATGCACCTGTTAAAGATACGGATAAAGTGGAATATGGAAATATTACTGAAAAAGACGGTAAAAAATATGTAACAGTAATAGTCACTCGTGATGGCGTTTCAAAAGAAGATAAAGTGGAAGTAGTTCATACTAAAACAGCTGCCGAAGAAGCTTTAGAAAAAGCTAAAAATGATGCTAAAGACAAATTGAAAAAAGCTGCCGAAAAAGAAATTGCTGAAATCAAAGGTGATGATACTTTGTCAGATGATGACAAAAAAACGAAACTAGAGAAGGTTGAATCTGAAAAAGACAAAGCAGACAAAGCTGTTGAAGGTGCTGATACACTAGAAAAAGTAACAAACGCAACTAATGCAGGTGTTGAGGCAATCGAAAAAGTTCATACAGATATTAATAAACTCAAAGAAAAAGCTAAAGCAGAGTTAGAAGAAGTTGCTAAGAAAGAAAAAGAAGATATTAAAGCAGATAATTCTTTAAGCGATTCAGAAAAAGACAATTTAAATAAAAAAGTGGATGACGCTAAAAATGATGCAATAGGCAAGATTAACACAGTGACTACTGTTAAAGATATCGAAGATGCTAAGCAAAAAGGAGAACAAGCAATTAAAGCTGTTCATCAATCAGATTTAGATAAGAAGAAAGCTGAAGCGAAAAAAGAATTAGAAACAGCAGCGGAAGCCGAAAAGAAAGAAATCGAATCAGACTTGACCTTGGATCCAGATACAAAAGTTCAAAAGAAAAAAGAGGTTGATAAAGTCAAAGAAACAGCAGAAAAAGCTGTTGAAGCTGCTGATACAGAAGAAAAAGTAACAAACGCAACTACTGAAGGTAAAAAAGAGATTGCAGCTGTTCATACTGTAGATGTTGATAAAGTTAAAGAAAAAGCAAAAGCTGACTTAACAGAAGCAGCAGACGCAGAAAAGAAAGAAATTGACGCAGACAACGGTTTAACAACATCTGAAAAAACTGAATTGAAAAAGAAAGTTGATGCAGTTAAAGACGAACACGAAGGAAACATCGATACAGAAACTACAGCAGAAGGCATAGCAAAGGCGACAACAGCTGGTAAACAAGCAATTGCTGGTGTTCATACTCCAACAGATATCAAAGACAAATCTAAAAAATTAAATGCACCACAAGAAAAAGTGAAGGTAAAAGATCTCAATCACTTAACACCTTCTGAGAAAGATGATGTTAAAGCTGCTGTTAAAAAAGCTAATCCAAATCTATCGGACAATGATATTACAGTGGATGACAAGGGGAATGTAACATCTCCTAAAGGTTATTTATCACCAAAGGATGTAATTGTTCCAGCCTTGAATAAACCAACCGCACCAGTTACAGTTACGGATCCAAATCACTTAACGACTGACGAACAAAAAGAAGTTCAGAAAGCTGTTGCTAATGCAAACAAAGATTCGAATTTAGATCCAAATGATGTACATGTAGATGACAAGGGTAATGTAACAACGGATAATAACGGGAATTTACCAGCAAGTGATGTAGTAATTCAAAAACTGAAAAAACCTGCAAAACCAGTTGAAGTTGTTAATCCGAAAAAATTAACA
>NZ_JVRR01000089.1 GCF_001070715.1 Streptococcus pseudopneumoniae | reverse complement strand
TAAGATATCTTTTCCATCTGCGCCTTTTGGTCCTCTGATGTTACCTGCTGGCTTCCATGTGCCATTTTCTTTTACGAAAACGTCGCCGGTTGCGGTATTAACGAAGGTATCTCCATCTTTACCTTGAGTTTCATCTGGGGTTGCTGTGCCGTTTAAGATATCTTTGCCGTCGCGTCCGTCGCGTCCAGCTGCTCCATCATGACCATCAGCTCCGTTTGCTCCAGCTGCTCCATCATGACCATCAGCTCCGTTTGCTCCAGCTGCTCCGGTGTCACCTTTATCACCTTTCGTAATTTTAGGAACTACAGTTGCTGTAACTATTGGACTTGTAGCTTTATTTGGTTCTGTTTGTGTTACACGGATATTTTCACCTTTTACTACAGCTGTATCTATGGTAACTGACCAGGTTCCTTCCGAAACTGTAGCGGTTTTAACTGTACCATCTGGAAGGGTAAGGTTAATCGTCGAACCATTTATCCCTTTACCTGTAATGGTTGTAGCACCTTCTATAATGGCATCTACCCCTGCTTCCTTAGATGGAACTAATCCCTCTTTTGCAATAACAGTGGCACTGATGTCGTTACTAAGCGTTTTGTTTTCTTCTTTTTGTCGAGCAGAAATACTTTGACCTTTTACGAGCGGTGCTGTCGTAGCTACTGTCCATGTTCCATCTGCTGCAACTTCAGCCGTCTTCTCAACTCCATCTGGAAGGGTAACGGTCACTGTTGCGCCAGCAACACCACTTCCCTTAATCACATTCGTTCCCTCTTGAGCCTCTGTGATAACTGGAATTTTAGAAAGAGAATCTACTACATTCAAGACAAGGGTTTCTCTGGCTTCAGCACCGCCTAATGAATCATCATTTCGTGCGATAAAGGTAAACACAATACGCCCCGTTTTTGTTGGTGTTCCTGTAATTGTACGATTTGTAGGATTATAAGTTAAGCCATAAGCTCCTAGGAAATAATTAGCAATATTGGATTCGACAATTCCATAATCATATCCACTAACTGCATTGATAAGGGCGTCTGTTCCATAAACACTAGCATGTTCGTTTGGCTTTACAGTTACCTCAGCTATTGGAGTTCCAACTTGAACATTTTGCTCTCTAGGAGTAATTTCAATTGTGGCTGGAAGTTTCGTTACATGAAAACGTATAGTCGCTCTTTTATCGTTGCCACTTACTCCGCTTAGTCTTGCTGTCACTGTGACTGAATAGTCACCAACTTCAGTAGGAGTTCCTTCAATTCTTTTATGTACTGCATTATATGTTACACCAGATGGCAATCTACTCCCAACCTCTACATCTATCCCCTCTGCTGCAGTCAAGTCTACAGGTTCAATTGGGGATAAAACAGTCGTTGTTCGTTCTTGGTCTTCTATAAAATCAAATTCCTTAGCAGTAACTGTCAATGGGATATCGAGTGTTTTTGCAACACCTCCATAAACTCCCGTATATGTTTTAGACAGTGTTGTGCTCAGATGAATGGTATGATGTCCTACAACTGTAGGTGTTCCTGTTATCTTTCCTGAAGTTGCATCATAAGATAAGCCAAGTTCTGATAAGGCTTTAGGATAGTACTGCCCTTTGATTGTTACAGTTGGTACGGCAAGTGTAGAAAGTGCATCCTTAATAATGGTAATCTCGGGTATAGGATTTGTAGCTGTTACTGTAACCGAAGAAGGTGTAGCCGTCAAGATCGGTTCTAGTTTAGTTACTGTAAGAGTAACTTGCTTACTTGTTACTCGCCCTCCAAGTGTATCTGGCATAATCGCCCGAACATTAAATCTATAGGTACCTACCCCTGCTGTTGGAGATCCTGTAATTTGGTGAGTTGATGAATCATAACTCACCCCATCTGGTGCATATTCTAAATCAATCGTTGCACGTTCATCAAAATCCGATACCGTAATTGGAGTCATCCTTTCGTTCGCAGCAAATGTCTGATTTTCATGGTCAATAGTGAGTTCTGATATAGCAGGTAGTACTACAATATAAATTGTCTTCTCAATAGTTCTGGAAGCGTTCCTATCCGCATAGTCGTCCGGCATTGTGACAGAAACTGGAATTTCATAGACATAGGCTTCACCATATTTCAATTTACTTGGAGTTCCTGCAATGGTTCCTGTATGTGTCGCTTCATCATATGAAAAGCTCAAACCCTCTGGTAAATCACTTGGATCAATGTTCAATGTTGAATGCGAATCATGCTTGATTGTAATCGGTAAAATTTCCGTCCCAACAGGCGCTAACAGACGAGTTTTGTTAGAAGTATAGGCATCCGTTGGTTGTGTTGGCGAACTGATTGTCAGGCTTGGGGTAAATCCTGTTACATTAATGGTATAGGTAGTGGTTGTAGTACGAAAAATTCCATTTGACCCTCTTCTACTAATTGTTGCAGTGAGCTCATAGCTACCAACTTTATTCGGGATTCCTGTAATTTGCGTTCCATCCTTGCTAATTTTTAGACCAGAAACTAAAAAACCTTTTCGATATACCCCTCCATAACCCGTATAGAAATCATAGGAATCATCCGTACGATAGGTTACATTTGCATCATCAGGCGCATTTTGTAAGCCAAGACCAGATACCTCCGATAATACCGGAACTTCTACAGTTTCTGGAGGAACGACAAATTCTTTCTCCTTCACAGTTAGATGCACAACAGTCGACTTAAAAACTCCATCCTTAATAGCAAGAATTGGAATCACATATTTCCCTTCATAAAGACCCTTCCCTATAATTTTGTTACCCTCAAGTCGAGTTCCTTTGGGAAGCTTTGTCTTATCAACCTTAATGGTCACCCCTTCACTTGGAGTTGTTGTGATAACCATTTCTTTCCACTCTTCACCTTCAAAAATTTCTTGGTTATCATTGGTAACAGAAATCGTCAAATCTGCTACTGGATTAGGATCTATGTCATAATAAAACTCTGTAAAGGTTTCGTGCTTTTCCCCATTACCATCTATAAATGTCACATAGACACGTGCCTTTTGTTGGGATGGAGTAGATTTCAACCCGTAAATAGAGATGGTGGCGTTCGAGTCACTGGTGTTCCCTTCAAAAAGAGCATAACCCCCGCTTGGCTCCACACGAATTCCTGTAATTTTGGAGTTGTTTTCCATCGAAACTGGTATCGGGCTTGGAACTGTTCCCTCGCGCCAATGCTGATTTGGGATCGGATTGATAGCATCTACAATCTCAAACTCAAATGTCCGCGGAGCACCCGTCTGATAGTGACCATCATGTGCCTTCACTGAAAATGAATATTTCCCCATGGCAACTTTCGTGCCTGCTGTTTTGACCACATAGGCTTCTGTTGGATGTCCTTCCGTATCCACCTTTCCAGGAACTGCTCTCAACTCAACCCCTGCTGGAAAACTATCTGCTTTTATATAGGCATTGTCTTTATTAAGCGTGACTTTTCCTAGGATTTGTTCCTTATCAGAAATCGGAAGTGAAACCTTATCGGTCGTTTTATCTATATAGTCTTCATTCGGTTCAAAAAGAGCATCCGCATTGGTTAGCGCATAAGTGCGAGTTGTTCCATCAAGATTTCTATAAGCAGAAATAGAATTTTCATACGTTGTAAAATTCAATGTAATCGTTTTGACCAAGCCCAGACTATCAGTCATTTGAAATTTCACTGAATAGTCTCCTGCCGTTTTGGGTAATTTTGTAAATTGAAGGTAGTATGGGGTTTTATCTAGAATATAAGTATAATCACCTTTCAGTTCTCCACTTGACAAAGCATACTCTGGCATTGTTTGGAAATCGATAGCATTACCGTAAAATCCCTTATCAGGTGCCTTGTCTTTTCTTAAGTCCAGCAACTTAACTTCTACTCCAGCTGAAGCAGATAAAACATGAAAATCGGCAATGGATAAGCCTTGTTTATTATTGTTAGGATAATCTGTAGAACGGTCCATTGGAGCAAAGATGGGAAGCATCGCATAGTAGCGCTTCGTATCTGCAGTAGCATTTTCAATAGTTTGGTTATCCGTACTCATAAAATATCCAAAGGGAGTCGTTGGCATACGGAGTCCAATCGTAATGTCTGTTTTTGGTCCAGAAGAATCTCTATATTCGGCAGTCAAATCTCCATAACTAATAATCGGAGAAGTATGGTCAGGATATTTGTTACTTCTGCTACTATAAGAACCACTATTAATATTGTCAACAGTATTATCCTTAAATACGGGAACATAGGTTTCTCTGTCATCACTTGAAGATGCTAATACCATAAATCCAAAGTGAGTCGTTGCTGTAATTCTTATGGTTCCAGCTACTTTCACTTGAGGATTTGTCTTGGATTGGAAGCCAACCTCATAATCTCCTGCCATAGCTCTCGTTGGGGTCAGGGTGGCAGTTAACCAGCCACCTTCCAAGTCCAAAGTAAAGCCTAAACCCTTGGCTCCCTGGGTCATTTCTAAGTCAGAGGCTTCAATGTTTGTAAATCCAACCTTATACCTTATTTCATAAGTGTGTTGACCATTTCCAGGAAAAGTCATACTTTCGTTACTTGTGTAACCAGCTGTTCGATTTTCTAGGGTCAGGTAGGGTTGTCCAGTGACAGCAGGGATCGGATACTCTACTTTCCTCTTTTTCCTCGGTTTTCCCGTATCGGAGTTCTGGACTTTAAACGTCACTTTCCCAACGCTTCCTTCTACCAAGGTGAGCGTTTGATGGTCTGTAGCATTGGCAGGGAGACTCCAACCTTTGAGAGCTTCGTGTCCGTCTAAGGAAGCTTGAACCGTCACTTCCTTTTTTGCAACTGCTTCAAAGGTAGAAACCGTTTCTTCCTTGTCCTCACTAGCTAGGACAAGCCCTGATTTTTCATCCACGTAGTCAACTGTATACTTGAGCGTGACCGTACGGTTTGTAGCTTCTTCTTCTCCGAATCCCTCTACTTCGTAAACGAAGACATTGTCTTCTCCTTCAACAATCTCTTTGATCATAGTCGTTGGATTACCGTCTGGGACATAATAATTCTCTAATTGGCTATCATTTGCAAGCTCCGCCCCAATTTCTGTGACCGTAGCTCTCGCCTTTGCTTCACTAGTCTCAACAGTCTTTGTCTTGGTCACCTCATGAACCACTGTCTTCCGTTGACGGTCAACATAGCGGACTTTGTAGACGATACTGACTGCTCGTTTAGGAGTAGTCAGTCCTTCACTCGTCCCCCTTTCTCCCCTTGAGTCAGCCTCCTCAGTCGGATGCACCCCTGGTTGAGACGAGGTGACGATAAGGTGATCTGTTTCAACATCTGACGTGCTCGCTCCGCTAGTCTCCACCCTATCCAATGGCTTCGAATCAGAGGCAGTAGCATTTTCTTCTGCTTGTACAGGGGATAGCAAGGACCCCATCAACACAGCCGGCCCCACTAAACCAATCAAAGCCGAATTAGCCCCATAAGCCTTATATTTACGGATAGAAAATATTTCCTTATGTTCTCCTTTTTTCACTGTTCTTGCTCCTTTTCTATTTCTCTACTTTAGTTCCAGTTTGACTTATTAAAACTTGGGAGAAAGATAACCTGTTTTGACTTTTCAACCACTTCTTCTGAACGAGTGATATCTGCATCCAACTCTTCTTTTATTCGAACAAAATCCTCCGTCTCCGAATTCTCAAAAGCCTCTTTATATCGTCTCAACGTTTCTTGTAACTCTTTAGACAACTCCTCTTTCTGCGCAACCACTCTATTCTTGATTCCATTTAGAGTTTCCATTGATTGATTAAAGCGTGCAAATTCATCTGATATTGTTTTATTGGCATCACAGAGCAACTCTGTCGCTTCTTGCTTGGCTTCTTCTACCAAACGTTTTGACAATTGTTTCGCATCAATGATAGCCTCACGAACCAGCTCCTCTTGAGAGCGAAATTTATGTAGTTGAGCATTCAACTGTTCAATCATTTCTGATTTTCCTTCAAGTTCTTGTTTGAGGTGTGCTTTTTCCCCCTCCAAACGGCTAATCAAATCATCGACTTCCCTTTTCTTATATCCAAAAAGACTTCTTCTTATATTTCCCATGTTTCTTTCCTCTTTTACAACGGCTGAGTGTGGATTCAAATCTATCACATTTGTATTTCTTTACCCTACTTTACTAAGTCCTTCTCAGCTTGAGTTCCAACTGATTTTTTTCTTCTTCATTTCATAGTCCCTTTCCTCTACTTTAGCTCTATGTACGAAAAAACATATAACGTTGCAACATTACATGATTTCTAATTTATTCACTTATTTTTCCTATATTTTAACTTTCCTAGGCGCCAAGGCAACTTCTTTACCACTTTATCATTCATATCCTTACTTCTACACTTGTTTCATTAGCAAGGATAAAAAGCAAAACCGCCCTAGAAGTAAACTAGTAAGAAGTCCTTTTTATTCCTCATTAAAAATTCTCTTATACTTTTCTTACGTTTTA
>NZ_JVRR01000088.1 GCF_001070715.1 Streptococcus pseudopneumoniae | reverse complement strand
AGTATCATTGGTCAAAAAGTTGAGTTCGTCAAACAAGCTGAACAGGCCTTTACTCATAAAAGAAGGTTATCACTAGAAACTATGATTCGTACAATTCTGGGAATGGGCGGGAAATCACTATCAAAAGAATTACTAGATATCAAACTGACAGTTTCAAATTCAGCCTTTGTTCAAAGACGCTATCAGATAAAACCTGAGGCTTTCTATGCTCTATTTAAAGAATTTACAGCACCTATTCCACTTAACACTGATTTTCCAATATTCGCTGCAGATGGGAGTGATATCTGTATTCCTCGAAATCCTATGGATACAGAAACCTCTATCCAAACAAAAAAGGATGTTAAATCCTATAATCTCATGCACATAAATGCCCTATACGACTTGACGGCTGGAGTGTATCGAGATGCTTCTATTCAAGACAAATATGCGCAACATGAGCGCTTAGCTCTGATTCAGATGATGGAGGCTTCTCCCTTTCGAGAAAGCTCTTGTTATCATGGATAGAGGATATGAAAGTTACAATCTCATGGCATGGCTCATTTTCAAGAAAAAGGATGGCTCTATATCATCCGCATTCGAGATGGGAAACAATCTATGTATTCCTCCTTCAACTTGCCAAATACAGAGTGTTTTGATCAAACATTTTCTCTAACATTATCACGAAAGCAAACCAATCAGCTCAAAAAAACTTTATCTCAACTGTCCCAATGACTATCATTTTATTCCACACAATTCTACTTTTGATTTTCTTCCAGAAACAAGTCGAAAACATGACCCTGTTGAACTATACCAACTTCCTTTTCGTATGGTGCGTTTAGAAGTGGAAGAAGGAAAATACGAGACTTTAGTGACGAATACAGACTATTCAGTCCAACAATTAAAAAATCTCTACGCCAGTAGATGGGGCATAGAGACTAGTTTTCGTGACCTGAAATACAGTATTGGCTTGGTCAATTTTCATGCCAAAAAGAAGGAAGGGATTCTCCAAGAAATCTTTGCTCGCTTTACAAATTTTAACTTTTGTCGTTGGGTAACCTCGCAAGTTGCCATCGACAGTAGTCACAAGAAACAAAGATATAAAGTGTGTTTCTCAGATGCGGCTTATGCCTGCCGTTTGTTTTTTAACGGTTCCCTTTCTTCCCTCCGGTTGAAAAACTACCTCAAGAAACAGTTATCTATTATTCGACCGAATCGAAAATATCCAAGAAAGCTAAAGGCCCAATCGGTAGTTGATTTCATCTATAGAGTAACATAAATCTCAAAAAAATAGGGTGAAAAAACCTTTATTTGTTATGCAAAAAAATAGAAGATAGGATAGAGAATCACTTTGATGATCTCAATCGTATCTCCTATTACAGTAGTTAGATTACTAACTTGATGACATTGATAGTAGGTGTGGTTCTTTTTTTCGAGTGTACCCCATAGCTTTAAGAGCATAGTGGATAGTAGTTGGATGACAGCCAAATTCAGCAGCTATTTCAGTCAAATAAGCGTCTGGATTGTTAGTAAGATAGTTTTTAAGTCTATCTCTATCAACCTTTCTTGGTTTTGTTCCTTTTACTTGATGCTTTAGCTCTCCTGTTTTCTCTTTTAGCTTTAACCAGCCATAAATGGTATTACGTGAGATTTGGAAAACGTGTGATGCTTCTGTTATACTACCTGTTCGCTCACAATAAGAGAGAACTTTTTTACGAAAATCTATTGAATATGCCATAAGAGTATTATACCACATTATGTACTATTTTTGGTTCATTTTACTATAATGAGAATCACAACAGGCTCATTCGTAGATGGTTACCTAAAGGAACTAAGAAAACGACTCCCAAAGAAGTCGCATTCATCGAAAAGCGGATTAATAACTATCCTAAAAAATGCTTGAACTACAAGTCACCCAAAGAATTTATTCTTCATGGCTAACTTTCGATTGACACACCTAACTTTTATTCCTCGCTGGTTTCAGCATCATCTTCTGAGAACTCGTCATCTTCTTCGTTGAGATCCACGTCTTCACCCAAGTCATCTGGGGCGATTTCGTTGATTTCTGCATCATAAGCTTCCACTTCATTTTTCTCATCATCTGGATTTTCATCATCATATGAAAGAGCTGGATCTGCTTCGTATGCATCTTCGTCTTCTGGATCATCTGCATTGTAGTCAATAGCATCTGAATCGCCATCCATGAAGGCATTAACACGTTTTTTCTTAGCTTTTGGTGCTACTTCATCGTCGTCATTTTCTTCAAGAGCGATGATTTCTTCGTCGATTTCGTCCACACCATACCATGAACGAAGACCCCATTTGTTGTCCCCAAGAGAGATGAAGCTACCATCGAAGTTCAACTCTGTGTAGAACAAAGGTAAAGCTTCACGGATATCGCTATTTGATGTTCCAAGGTAGTTTTGAATTTCGTTTACAAGATCGCTAAAATGCATCTCATGATCGCGACCACGAAGTTCCAAGATAGCACGCGCCACCTCAATCATAGATAGTTCACTTTTTTCTTGCCCAGCAAATACTTCTAATTCCAAAGCGTTTCTCCTTATTTTTACTACTATCGCCAGAGCAAATAGACTCTGACCTCATTTTATCATGTACTCTTTATTGTACGATAATTTTGCAGAATAGTCAAAGGTTAAGGGGGAGAAAGTGACAGGATTAGATTATTTTCAATATAAAACTCATTCCTTTTTCTGTTGCTCCATTTTCCACAAATCCAAGCGACTTGAAACACCTCCTAGAAGCATGATTGTAGGTGTAGATTTCCTTGACTCTCAATTCTTTCCATCCTTTTACTCGAGCCAATTCAATCAAAGCACTTAGAATCTTTTTTCCAAGTCCTCGATGTTGGTAAGCGGGATTCCCAATCACAATGGGGAGATTATCCTGAGATAGTGTAACATCCCCAATTGGAAACCATTCTCCCTTCTCCTTGACTTCAATCCAAAAAAGCTCACCATGCTGATCCAAATGGGAATACATAGCTTCCAAAGTTTCTTGACTATAAGGTCTCTTCACACCATCTACGAGGTGAACCAAGTTCACATCCTGATACCAAGCAAAAGCTTCTTCACAATGATTGACCTTATAATAAGGAACAAGACGTAGTGCATTATCTATTTGTAAAATCCGTTTCATCTGCTTTCCTTTTCAACAAAAGAGTTACTGCTTGATTAAAACCATCACACCAGTTATACCATTTTGCTTCATACTCATCTTGAGCTAAGATATGATTTTTTAAATCCAGAACAGAGTAGATTTTTCTTTCTTCGCAGGCTTGCGCATAGAAATGATATAGTTCATCATCACCATCTCTATCCCACTCAGCAGAAATCGTATCCCGACCCGCCAATAAAGCCTGATAAGCTCTGTGATGCCCATCTGTAATCAACAAGCAATCTCCGAACGTAAGAATACTGATTGGAGCAATATTGATTATTTCTGCCGACTGATAAAGTGTCTGGATGCCTACTAGTTTCTTTTCTGATAAGTATAGTTGAGTCGGATGAAGATCTGCTATACTGACTTTCATTTCTTTCTCCTCAAGGGAATTTGATACTCACTTCTGCTTGCCTTTAAATCGCCATTGGAAGCGTAGCTTGTCATAAAAGGGAAATTCGATAAACAAGACTCCCAAGCCCACACAGAGACTGGCAAGGACATCTGATGGATAATGAACTCCCAGATAGACCCTTGATACCAGCACACTGACTAGGTAGAGACCTAGCACAATTTGCATGATTTTTCTCCAGACCGGATTTTTCATCCGTTGACTGAGAATGACAATCAGAGAGCCGACCATCAAGGTTACAGCCAGAGAATGACCACTTGGGAAGGAAAATCCCTTCTCCTCAACCAAGTGTAAAATAGCTGGTCGTGGGCGCTGGTAGATATTTTTAAAGGTCACGATTAAAAGTCCTGCCAAAGCCAGATTTCCCAGCATGAAGAAACTTTCTATCTTCCATCGCTTACGATAAAAGATAAAGGCTACGATGGCAACTCAAGTGATAATCACTGGAATATCAATCAAGCGTGTGATGGCTCGGAAAAGAATAGTCAAGTAATCTGGTAAGTCTCCTCGAACGGCAGTCTGCATCGGTTGGTCAAAGCCGACCAGCGTTTCAGGGTAAAATTTGACCATGTAGCCAAGAATAACGAAAAGTAAAAGGGCAAAACTGCCCTTCATTAAAAATGTTTGTTTATCTTTCATAATGTTTTAAGGTTGGTTTCAAGAGAACATACAACAACCAGAATGAAACGGAAAAGATCACACCCTCAATCAAGTTAAAAGGCAATACCATGGTCATTAGGTAGTTGGAAAGTCCCAAAATTTTTCCAATATCAAAGTTAGCAAACTTAGCGTACAAAGGAACAGCGTAAACATAGTTGAGAACCAACATAGCCACGGTCAAACCAATAGTCCCAGCTAGAGAGCCTAGTAGGAAACGAAGGGTTGTCCGTTCCTTTTTCCAAATCAAAGCAAATACGATGACAAAAACTCCCAAAGCTACGATATTCATTGGCAAACCAATATAAGTATTCACTCCCTGGCTGTTAAGAAGCAATTTCAAGAGTGAGCGAAGCAAGAGAACTCCTAGAGCAGCAGGCAAATCCATGACCACCAGACCCACAAGGACTGGCAAGATACTAAATTCGATCTTGAGGAAGGACGCCGCTGGCAAAAGCGGAAAGTCAAAGTACATCAGCACAAATGAGATGGCTGATAAAATCGCAATGGTCGAAAGTCGACGTGTGTTTGTCATAACAGGTTCCTCCAATTTTCTATAAAATCAGAAGAAGTTAGAAAGGATTCCTCTATCTATTCTCATTTTTTATATCCCAAAAGTTCCCTCTCACTCTATTAAGAAAATTCAAGCAAGCGGTTACAGTTTAGCTATAAATCTATCAGAACAGACAAAGCTATTCTCTCGTCTTCTCCCATCCAGACTATACTGTCGGTTGTGGAATCTCACCACATCAGCTTGCGCTCGCGGACTTATTTGGCTAAGATATTTTAGATTTATCTAGGCGTCGCAGTCGAAGATAATACTTAAAGTATATCGAGACAAGACAACGACGAGAAAGCTAAAATAGCTAGGCAAATTTACCGCCGGTCGGGAATCACACCCTGCCCTGAAGACTCTTTTATCATAACAAAAAACGCTTGCAAGCGCAAGCATTTTGTTCATTTTCATTTTCATTTTTTATTTCAATTTATCCACTTCATAGGTATGAACAAGCTCAAGACCTGCAAAGTTCTGCTGGCGAAGAGCCTCATAGACAATCATGCAGACGGTATTCGACACATTGAGACTGCGGACATGTTCATCATTCATAGGAATACGGAGAGCTTTCTCAGGATGTTCTCGCATAAAGTCCTCAGGCAAGCCCTTGTCTTCACGTCCAAAAAGAAAATAATGGTCCTCGTCAGTCGATAAATCCACCTCAGAATAGACTTTCTCAGCGAATTTAGAAATCAGATAGAGTTTGCCCTTCATCTGATACATGAAATCCTCCAAACTCTCGTAAAAATAAATCTCTAGCTTATCCCAATAATCCAATCCAGCCCGCTTCATCTTGCGGTCATCAATAGGAAAGCCCATGGGCTTGATGATGTGGAGGGGAGAATTGGTCGCAGCGCAAGTACGCGCGATATTGCCTGTATTTTGTGGAATTTGTGGTTCAAATAATACAATGTGATTTGTCATGACTTGCTTCCTTTCACCATTGCAAAAAAATAGCCACACTGCCCGGAGTCAAGCTCAGCAAACAGCGTGGTTAAGGCATCGTTAACTTACCTCACAACAGGTTTGAAGTAAATCAGCGAAACTACTTTCTTAGTATAACACTTTCAGAATCATTGTCAATAGAAACGACTTGATTTTTTCAATTTTTTCAAGCTATTTCCAAGGGTTTCTAGGAGAAAATTCTTAAATATCTGCAAAAATTGCTTACTCTTTTATACCTATCTGTGGACTGGGAATGATGATATTATGACCTCGTTATCTCAAATACTGCTGTATGAACCCACTCATTATGAATTTGTAAGTCATTTTCTATAACCTTACTAAAGGTGAAGCCATTTTTAAAAAGCACCCTCTGAGAGGCTAGATTACCTGTTGCCGTTCCTGCAATGATTCTATTGAAACCATAAGTCGTGAAGGCTTTTTCTAAAACGAGTTTAACCGCTTCGCTTGCATATCCTAAATTAGTAACATTTTCTCCAATCCTATACCCAAGCTCTGCTGTTTTTCGATTATTCTCTAAAACACTTAAATTAATTCTTCCGACCATAACGCCTTGCGAATCTCTGATAATATGCATGTAGACATCATGATTTTCTTGTTCCCTTAACAATTCCCTCGTAATTTCTTTAAAACCTTCTAAATCAAAATAGTTAGCTGGTCTAGGAGATAAATTTCGTTCAAAATACTCTTGATTCTCTTTTTCAAAAAAATAGACGTCTAAACTATTTTCTTCCGACAACAGCTCTAAACTGATCATTACAAATCCTCTCCCGTCATTATATACATTCAACATTTCCCCATGTTTACACAAAGTGAAATTAACACGATTTAAATTAAGTACTTTTACTATTTTATATCGTCTCTACATTATGACACTGAACTTAGTTGAAAATGATTATATTTGAATAACTTTGATTTTGTAGTGTAAATTCTACTATAAAGTAGACAAACTAATTCATATTTTGTCAAAAAATTTCAAGCATACAATTATTAACTTTATTTCTCATAAAATCTATCAATAAAAAGTTATAGAATAATTTCTCTTTACTTATCTAATGAAAACTTTGACAATACTATTTCCAAGGGTTGTAAAATCGTCCCTGATTCTGCAAGATAAGTAGTAAACTAGTTACTAAAAACAAGGCTGCCAAGAGCAAGGTAAGATAGTCTCCTTTTTTCAAGGCCTGATAACTATACCATGTGCGTTTTTTCTCTTTTCCAAAGCGTCGAAGCTCCATGGCGGTCGCAATAGTATCAATGCGTTCTAGCGAGCTAAAAATCAAGGGCGTAATAATGAGCAGATTGCCTTTGATTCGTTGCATAAGAGAAGCTTTCTTGGATAATTCCATCCCACGTGCCTCCTGAGACATCTTGATAGTAAAGAATTCTTCCTGCAAATCTGGAATATAGCGCAAGGTCAGGCTGACCGAATAAGCAATCTTGTAAGGCACACCAATTTGATTTAAACTGGAAGCAAACTGACTAGGGTGGGTTGTCATCAAAAAGATAATAGCCAGAGGAATAGTGCAAAGGTACTTAATAGCCAAATTTAGCAGATAAAAGAGCTCCTGGCTGGTCAGAGTGTAGGCACCGATTCCCTGCCAAATCACACTTCTCTCTCCGTAAAGTCCAACCCCATACTCGGGAGAAAAGAGATAGACCATCAAGACGTTTAAAACGGCAAATACCGTCGCAAAAATTGCTACAAAAGACACATCTTTAAAACGGATTTCTGATAAATAGAGGAGAAAGACCGAAAAGATGGCAATCAGAACAAGCAGTCTGGTATCATAGCTAATCATAGCCGCCAATGACACGAGGATGAAAAAGAGGAGTTTCCCAGCTCCTGACAAGCGATGAATCACAGTATCTCTATGCTGGTAACCAATTAATTTAGCTTGCATCCTTCTCTCCTTTCTTTGTAAAATGCCGTTAAAGCAAGTGGATCCACGTCTAGTTTCTTGGCCAAGTTAAAGATTGAAGTTTCTTTTAGGTTGGCTTTTACTAACATCTCAGGATTGCTCAACAGACTAGCTGGATCAGTATCGGCAATCAATTCCCCATCCACCATGACAAGGGCTCGGTCTGAATAATCCAGCATCAATTGCATATCATGGGTAATCATGACAATGGTATGCCCTTTTTGATGCAACTCTTCGAGAAATTCCATAATCTCAGTATAGTTCTTCTGGTCTTGACCTGCAGTTGGTTCATCTAAGAGGATAATTTCAGCTCCCAAGACCAAAATCGATGCAATGGTCACACGTTTTTTCTGACCAAATGACAGGGCAGAAATAGGCCAATTACGGAATTCATAAAGACCACAGATTTTCAAAGTTTCATAGACTCTCGTTTCAATTTCCTGCTCTTCCACACCTCGCAAACGGAGCCCTAGAGCCACCTCATCAAAAATCATATTGGTTGAAATCATTTGATTGGGATTTTGCAGCACATAGCCTACTCGTTCCGCCCGCTCTGCAACAGAATCTCCTTTTATATCCTGTCCTTCCCAAAGATAGCGGCCTTCAGTCTGAATAAAGCTACTTAAGGCCTTGGCAAGGGTTGATTTCCCTGCTCCATTTTTTCCGACAATGGCAATCTTTTCACCCTTTTTAATATCCAAATGTAGGGATTTTAAAATCGGTCTATCATCATAAGCGAAAGAGACATCTTCAAGTCGAAAGAGAGATTGTAAATCTTCTTTTTCCTTGGTAAAATCAGTTTCTAAGTGAATCTGACCTTTTGAGATAGATAATTCATCTAAATTCGCTAACGATTCTTCCTCCTTTAAATCCACACCCAATTGACGGAGAGTGGTTAGATAAAGGGGTTCTCGGATTCCATTTTGTGTCAATAAATCAGTCGCTAGTAACTGATCAGGGTCCCCATTAAAGAGGATACGGCCATCGTTTATCAAGACAATCCGATCGACAGGGCGATGCAGAACATCCTCCAAACGGTGCTCGATAATAAGAGTCGTCGTCCCCTCCTCCTTATGAATCTGATCAATCAATTCGATAATATCCTGACCTGACTTGGGATCCAGATTGGCGAGTGGCTCATCAAACAGAAGAATCGGACTCTCATCAATCAAGACACCAGCTAGACTGACCCGCTGCTTTTGTCCACCTGACAAATCCTGGGGACGCTGAGCTAGTAAAGGAAGAAGGTCCAGCTTTTCAGCCCATTTATGAACACGACCTTTCATCTCATCTAGGGCTGTTACATCATTTTCCAGAGCAAAAGCCAAATCCTCTGCCACGGACAAGCCGATAAACTGCCCATCTGTATCCTGCAAAACCGTGCTAACCAGATGAGACTTATCATAGATACTCATATCAAAAGCGGCTTGACCCTTGATCAAAAATTCTCCAGACGTCTGACCCTTGTAAATATTGGGAATAATCCCATTCAAACATTGACCCAAGGTAGACTTACCTGACCCGGATGGCCCAACAATTAAGACTTTCTCTCCCTTATAAATGGTCAAGTCCACCCCTTGCAAGGTTGGTTCTTGTTGCGTTTCATACTGGAAAGAGAAATCCTTCCACTCAATTATAGCTTCTTTCATCTTACTCTCTTCATTCGCTTCTTAGACTTCTATTTTATCATAAATCGAACCCTTCTTGCAGACTCTTCTCTTAAAAACTTAGCGCCAAAAAAATTCCTATCCTATCTTGCCTGACTAGTCTATAAACATCGAAAAAGACCGGTTGCCCAGCCTTTTCCCTTATGTTAATCCTTTTTCAAACTTCCTGCACGAGTTTGAGTTCCTGCATAGGCAAGCAAGAGAAGAGTTCCTGCAATAGCTACAGATACACCATTAGCAATTCCCGCAACAATCCCTTGGGCAAATACTTTTTCTGCAGCTTCTTGATAAATCACAACATCTCCAAGTGGTGCCAAGACACCCCAAACAAGAGCATTTGCAAGTAGTTGAATGAGGTTAAAAATAAGAATATCTTTCCACTCAAAGACACCATTGATCACTCGAACGTACTTTCTAAATAGCCCCACAGCTAGACCAAAGAGCCCGCTAGCAATAATCCAAGTCCACCACAGACCGTAACCAACAAGAGAGTCCTTGATTGCATGACCAATCACCCCGACAAGCAAACCGATAATCGGTCCAAAAATAATAGAAAGTAGCGCTTGTACCGCATACTGAAGCTGGATGCTTGTATTTGGAACAGGGGTCGGAATATTGATCATCCCGATGACGACAAAGAGGGCAGCGCCAATTCCGACAGCAACAACTTGTTTAATTGTAAATTTGATTTCCATACTATTTATTCTCCTATTTTATCCTTATATTTTCTTTGTTTCAATGGTCCAAGATGAACCGACACCTACATTATAGGCCTTGGCAAAGGAACCTTGGTTGATAGCCAAACCTAAACGATAGAGAGAGTTGATGTAAAGGATGGGTTGCCCAATTCTCACATCTGCAAATGATTTGCCATAAACAACCTGATTTTGATAGACCAGCATATCAGCGTGATAGATGGTCACTTCAAAACGATCACCGAATGCTGGTTCCAGCTTGTAAAATTCTTCTCGCGTGATCGAGGTCCAAAGCGAACCAAAACGCACATCCAGAATATCAATAGCTCCCTTCACCAGATGATCTTCTATGATGGTCTCTACGACTGGAAGCTCTACAATCTGATCCACACTGAGCTCTGGCCCCACTTCCTCAAAACTAATGTGACCGCTGGCCAGTTTAGCACCAGTATAGGCATAGACATCACGACCGTGAAAGGTATAAGAATGCTCTGTATTTTGTCGTCTATTGGCCACCTCAGAAATTTCACGAATAGCTACAATGCCAACGTGTTTCTTGATAAAAGAAAGCGTCCCATTATCTGGCGTGACAATGTATTGATTTTTTGCAGTCTTGGCAACTACACTCTTACGTTTCGAGCCGACACCTGGATCGACAACCGATACAAACGTCGTTCCCTCAGGCCAGTAATTCACCGTCTGAAAGAGGCGATAGCTCCCCTCAAAAATATTATAAGGCGTGATATCGTGCGTCAAGTGATGAATTTTTAAGGTTGGAGACTCTTCTAAAGCCACTCCAATCATAGCCGATACCGCACCATCAACCAGACCAAAGTCTGATTGTAATACCAGTAAATTATTATTCATTTTATCTCCTTGTATATCCTTTATCATACCATATTTCAGAGAAAGGTGCTAATAGCTATTTCAATTGATTAGGGTATAGTTTTACCTTATAGCAAATTTCCTACTAAAAACTCTGGTGATTAGCTAGTAGGTGCATTTTTTCTTGAAAAAAGGTATGATAGTTACATAATGAAGAAGTAGGTTTTATTATGAAAATTATCCTTGTCGGAGGGGGAAAAGTTGGTTTTGCCCTCTGTCGCTCCTTGGTTGCAGAAAAGCATGATGTTTTACTGATTGAACAAAACGAAGCTGTTCTCAATCATATTGTCAGTCGCTTTGATATCATTGGTATCCTTGGTAACGGGGCCGATTTTGCCATTCTTGAGCAAGCCAGCGTCCAAGATTGTGATATCTTTATCACCCTGACTGAGTACGATGAAGTCAACATGATTGCAGCCGTTCTAGCCAAAAAAATGGGAGCTAAAGAGACCATCGTTCGGGTGCGGAACCCTGAATATTCTAACTCTTATTTCAAGGAAAAGAATATTCTCGGTTTTTCTCTTATCGTTAACCCTGAACTCTTGGCTGCCCGCGCTATTGCCAATATCATTGACTTCCCAAATGCTCTCTCTGTCGAACGTTTCTTTGGTGGACGGGTCAGCTTGATGGAATTCACTGTTAAATCCTCCAGCGGTCTTTGCCAAATGCCCATTTCTGATTTTCGGAAAAAATTTGGCAATGTCATTGTCTGTGCGATAGAGAGGGATCATCAAATTATCATTCCAAGCGGTGACATGACTGTACAGGATAAAGATAGAATCTTTGTCACCGGTAACCGTGTTGACATGATGCTCTTCCATAATTATTTCAAGTCTCGTGCTGTGAAGAGTCTTCTTATTGTTGGAGCTGGTAGAATTGCCTATTATCTATTAGGTATCCTCAAAGATAGTCGTATCGAAACCAAGGTTATTGAAATCAATCCTGAAATCGCCAGCTTCTTTAGCGAGAAATTCCCAAATCTTCATATCGTTCAAGGAGATGGTACTGCAAAAGATATCCTGCTAGAAGAAAGTGCTCAAAACTATGATGCCGTTGCGACTCTAACAGGAGTCGATGAGGAAAATCTGATTACCTCTATGTTCCTTGACAGGGTAGGTGTACAGAAAAATATCACCAAAGTCAATCGTACCAGTCTCCTCGAGATTATCAATGCACCTGATTTTTCAAGTATCATCACACCTAAAAGCATCGCTGTAGATACGATTATGCACTTTATTCGTGGTCGGGTTAATGCCCAGTATTCAGACCTTCAGGCCATGCACCATCTAGCCAATGGCCAAATCGAAACCCTGCAATTCCATATCAAGGAAGCCAATAAAATGACTGCCAAACCTCTTTCTCAACTGAAATTGAAAAAAGGGGTTCTTATTGCAGCCATCATTCGAAAGGGCAAGACTATTTTCCCAACTGGGGAGGATATGTTGGAAGTTGGAGACAAGCTCCTAGTAACAACTTTGTTGCCAAACATCACCAAGATTTATGACTTAATTGCGAGGTAAGAAATGAATAAAAGTATGATTCGTTACCTCCTTTCAAAATTACTTTTGATTGAAGCTGTTCTCCTTTTGGTTCCTGTGTCTGTTGCTATCTATTATCGTGAATCGAGCCAAGTCTTTACAGCCCTCTTTACAACAATAGGGATTCTCGTATTATTAGGAGGTTCAGGAATTTTACAAAAGCCACAAAATCAACGGATTTATGCCAAGGAGGGAATCTTGATTGTGGCCCTCTGTTGGATCCTTTGGTCCTTCTTTGGTGGTCTCCCCTTTGTCTTTGCTAGACAAATTCCCAGCGTTATCGATGCCTTTTTTGAAATCAGTTCTGGCTTTACAACTACTGGAGCAACTATTCTGAATGACGTTTCGGTTCTCAGTCGTTCCCTCCTCTTCTGGCGAAGTTTTACCCACTTGATTGGAGGGATGGGAGTGCTTGTTTTTGCACTTGCTATTATGGACAATGCCAAAAATAGTCACCTAGAAGTGATGAAGGCTGAGGTTCCTGGACCCGTCTTTGGTAAGGTTGTATCCAAACTCAAAAATACTGCCCAGATTCTCTATCTCCTTTATCTAGCTCTCTTCTCCCTCTTTGTCATCATCTATTATCTGGCTGGCATGCCCCTATTTGATAGTTTTGTCATTGCCATGGGAACAGCAGGTACAGGAGGTTTTACAGTCTATAACGATGGAATTGCCCACTATGGTAGCTCACTGATTACCTATCTGGTTAGTATCGGAGTTCTGGTGTTTGGGGTGAATTTCAACCTCTACTACTACCTCATGCTCCGTCGCGTCAAAGCCTTCTTTGGTGACGAGGAACTTCGTGCTTACTTGGTCATTGTACTGCTTTCTACAGGATTGATTAGCCTCAATACCCTCTATCTCTACCCAGGATTTTCAAAGAGCTTTGAAATGGCCTTCTTCCAGGTTTCCAACATCATTACAACAACTGGTTTTGGATACGGAGATATTACCAACTGGCCCCTCTTCTCCCAGTTTATCCTCCTCTTCCTCATGGTAATCGGTGGCTCTGCTGGATCAACTGCAGGTGGACTCAAGATTATTCGAGGCCTCATCCTTTCAAAAATTGCCAAAAACCAGATTTTGTCAATCCTATCCCCCCACCGTGTTTTGACCCTCCATGTTAATAAAACAGTGATTGATAAGGATACCCAGCATAAGGTTCTCAAGTACTTTGTCATCTATGCTATGATTTTGCTAGCACTTATCTTTATTGTCAGCCTAGATAGCAATGATTTTCTGATCGTGACCAGCGCTGTCTTTAGCTGTTTCAATAATATCGGACCTATTCTAGGAACCACTTCTAGTTTCTCAATCTTTAGTCCTATCTCAAAAATTCTCCTCTCCTTTGCAATGATTGCAGGGCGCTTGGAGATTTATCCAATCCTCCTTCTCTTTATGAAGAGAACTTGGTCTAAGAGATAAAATACAACCACACCTTGTGTCTTACAAAGTGTGGTGTTTTTATTTTCATACTCTTCGAAAATCTCTTCAAACCACGTCAGCTTCGCCTTGCCGTAGAAATATGTAACTGACTTCGTCAGTCTTATCTACAACCTCAAAGCAGTGCTTTGAGGTTGCAGATCAAGCTGACGTGGTTTGAAGAGATTTTCGAAGAGTATTAAGGAATTTAAGATCCCCAAAAACAACCCTCAGTCGATTGACCGAGGGTTCCTTATTTCATTATTCAAGAACTTGATTAGCTCAATGCGTCCAAGGCATCATCCATTGAAAGAACTTCGTGGAAGACACGTTGTGTCAATTCAGTTTTTTGTTCTGGAGTGAGGTATTTAGTATTTACACAGTATCCAGAGATACGTACGATAACGTCTTCACCTGACATAATCTTTTCGTAAACATCGTTCAAGTCCATAACGTTCAAGTTAACGTGTTGTCCACCGTTTTCAAAGTAACCATCAAGGATTGTTACCAAGTTATCAACTTGTTCGTCACGAGTCTTACCAAGAGCACGTGGAGAAACCTGAGTAGTCAATGAGATACCATCAGCTGCATAACTAAAATCAAGGCTAGAAAGTGAGTTCAAGTTTTGCAACCATCCACCTTTAGCTTTATTAGATGGGTTAGCACCTGGTGAGAAGAATTCAAGTTTAGACAAGTTCACAGAACCATCTTCGTTGAGGTATACACCTTTGTGGACTGGTGAGTTACCAGTTTGTTTAGAGTAAGCAACGTTAGATGTGATAGTCAAAAGTGAAACTGTAGCTTCTGCGTCTTTGTAAAGTTTGTGGCTACGTAGACGAGTTGTGTAAGCTTCGATTAACCATTCTGCCAATTCGTTTGAACGTGGGTCATCTTCACCCCAACGTGGGTATTCACCGATTGTTTCGTAATCGTAGATGTAGCCATTTTCATCACGGATTGGTTTAACTGTAGCGTATTTGATAGCTGCCAATGTATCAACAGTGTTGGCAAATCCACAGATACCGAATCCCATGTTGGCACGTTGTTTAGTTGGCAAGAAGGCCATTTGAACAGCTTCGTAGTTGTACTTATCAGTCATGTAGTGGATGATGTTCAAAGCATCTACGTAAGTGTCAGTCAACCAGTCAAGAGATTTTTCAAAGTTAGCTTTAACTGATTCAAATTCAAGAACTTCGTCACGGATTGGTTCAATGTCAAATACTTTGTAGTCTTTGTGAACATCGTCGTAACCACCGTTCAAACCAGTAAGAAGGGCTTTCAATACGTTTACACGAGCACCGAAATACTGGATGTTGTGGCGTTGTTCTTCATTTTCTGGGTCAAGTGGAGACACACAGCATGAGATACAGCTCATTTCACCATATCCGTCTTTAGCCATTGTTGTTACACCTTCGTATTGGATAGAAGAGTGTTTGTGGCTCATGTGCATACAGTAGCGACGGAAGTTGTATGGCAATTTATCAGTCCAAAGAACTGTCAAGTTTGGTTCTGGAGAGTTACCGATATTGTCAAGAGTGTTCAAGAAACGGTAGTCCATCTTAGTAACACGGTGACGACCGTCGTTACCCATACCAGCCATAGAAGTTGTGATGAAGGTTGGGTCACCTGAGTACAATTGATCATAAGCTTTTGTACGAGCAAATTTAACTGTACGAAGTTTCATAACGAAATCATCAACGAATTCTTGAATTTCTGATTCAGTAAATGTACCACGAGCAAGGTCACGTTCTGCAAAGATATCCAATACGATTGGTACACGTCCTAGGGATGTAGCAGCACCGTTGATAACACGGCAGACAGACATGAAGGCGATGTTAACCCATTGGATAGCTTCTTTAACGTTCATCGCTGGTTTGCGAACATCAACTCCGTAAAGGTCACCCAAGCGAACAACTTGTTGCAATGCTTGGTATTGAAGATTGATTTCTTCACGAAGACGGATTGTTTCTTCATCGATTTCTTCGATTGCATTCCAGTCATTTACTTTTTCTTGCATCAAGTAGTCTGCACCGTAAAGAGCAAGACGTGCGTAAACACCGATGATACGTCCGCGTGAGTATGCGTCTGGAAGACCAGTTACAGTGTGAGCGTGACGAGCGCGACGGATGTTTGAAGTGTAGGCACGGAAGATACCGTCGTTAACTGTTGTTACGTATTTAGTAAAGATTTCGTGAACAGCTGGATCTGGTTCGTATCCATTTTCTTTCAAAGTAGTTTCAGCCATACGGATACCACCTTTTGGCATGAAGTTCAATTTGAAGAGTTCATCGTTTTGGATACCGAAGATAACTTCATTTTCTTTATCGATAAATCCTGCTGGAATGTCAGCAATAGATGTTGGACGAGTGTCCATTGGGAAACGAGTTTCTTCGTAATGAGCCTTAGTTTCTTCTACAATTTTTTTGATGTGAAGTGAACGTTCTGTTGGTCCTGCAAGGAAGCTTTCGTCTCCATCGTAAGGTGTGTAGTTAGCTTGTACAAAGCGTGATACACTTGCTTTTTCTTTCCAATCTACGCCTTTGAAGCCTTCCCAAGCTTTGTCAAAAATATCTTGTGCTTCAACAACTGTTTTAACAACCATGTTAATGTCCTCTTTTTTCTTTCTAGTAACAACCATCTGTTACATTCATGAGTCAAGTATACCATACAGTAACCGATTTCAACAAGTGAAAATTCCCTATTTTTACACTTTCTTTTCTAAAACAGTCTACATTTTATTTCAAACTGTATTATATTTTTGAAAAAATAAAGTCCTTTTTTCTTTTTTTCAGAAAAAAAGGTATAATAAAAGAAAAATAAGCAGTAAAAAGGTGCTAGGCATGTTGATTTTTCCTTTGTTAAATGATTTGTCAAGAAAAATCATCCATATTGACATGGATGCCTTTTTTGCTGCAGTGGAAATCAGGGATAATCCTAAACTCAGAGGAAAACCTGTCATTATCGGAAGCGACCCTCGGCAAACAGGTGGACGTGGTGTCGTTTCTACCTGTAGCTATGAGGCACGAGCTTTTGGTGTCCATTCTGCCATGAGTTCCAAGGAAGCCTATGAGCGTTGTCCCCAGGCCGTTTTTATCTCAGGAAATTATGAAAAATACAAGGCTGTGGGACTCCAGATTCGAGCTATTTTTAAGCGCTATACAGATTTAATAGAACCCATGAGCATTGACGAAGCCTATTTGGATGTGACAGAAAATAAACTTGGGATTAAGTCAGCGGTCAAAATTGCTCGTCTGATTCAAGAGGATATCTGGCAGGAACTACACCTGACTGCTTCTGCCGGTGTTTCCTATAACAAGTTCTTAGCTAAAATGGCGAGCGATTATCAAAAACCACATGGTTTGACAGTGATTCTACCTGACCAAGCTGAGGATTTCCTCAAACAAATGGATATTTCCAAGTTTCATGGAGTAGGAAAAAAGACGGTGGAACGTCTTCATCACATGGGTGTTTTTACTGGCGCTGATCTACTTGAAGTTCCTGAAGTGACCCTAATAGACCGTTTTGGCAGACTGGGCTATGACCTGTATCGAAAGGCTCGTGGCATTCATAACTCCCCAGTCAAATCCAATCGCATCCGTAAGTCAATCGGGAAGGAGAAAACCTATGGAAAGATTCTCCGTGCCGAGGAAGACATTAAAAAAGAGCTGACTCTTCTATCAGAAAGAGTCGCTCTCAATCTCAGTCAGCAAGAAAAAGCTGGAAAAATTGTTATTTTGAAAATCCGCTACGAGGACTTTTCAACTCTTACCAAACGAAAAAGTCTTGCTCAAAAAACACAGGATGCTGGTCAGATAAGCCAAATAGCCCTGCAACTCTATGAAGAGTTAAGCGAGAAAGAAAGAGGTGTCCGCCTGTTGGGAATTACCATGACTGGATTTTAAAACCTTGAAGAGCTGCCCCTTCAAGGTTTTTCTTATACAAATAAACGGACAAAGCTATAAAGTAGCAAGACACTACCAAGCACGATACGGTATTTACCAAAAAGAGTAAAGTCGTGTTTTTTCACATAACTTGTCAAGAAACGAATAGCGACCATGCTGACTGCAAAGGCGACTCCCATCGCAACCAAGAGCAAGAACAATTGCCCAAAGCTCAAGAGCTGTCCTGCTTTCACAAATTTGAAAATCTTTAATGCACTAGCTCCAAACATAACAGGAATTCCAAGATAGAAAGTAAATTCTGTCACAACAGAACGACTAGTTCCATTCAACAAACCACCGACAATAGTCGCTCCTGAACGGCTAGTTCCTGGTAAAAGGGCAAGAACTTGGAAAAGTCCGATATAGAAAGCTGTCGTATAAGGAAGCTTGTCCAATTCTGTTACACTTGGCTCGATAGCACGCGCTTTATTGCGCTTTTCCAAATAGATAAAGGCAATCCCATAGATAATCAACATAAGAGCAACAGAAACCATGTTATGGAAGTGGGTATCAAACCAATCATCAAATTTAAAGACGCCAAGCAAAGGCAAGGTCGCAATTAAGACCTTCAACCATAGTCTCCAAGTCTTACGAACTTCCTGTTTGTCCTTAGTCGGTTTGAAAGGATTGAGCTTATTAAAGTAAATCACCATAACCGCTAAAATCGCACCAAGCTGAATCACGACATTAAACATAGACATAAAGGCTTCATTTTGATTTTGGTATTGGATAAACTCCTCTGCTAAAATCAAGTGACCTGTACTAGAAATGGGCAACCATTCCGTAATTCCTTCAACAATTCCGAAGAAGATAGATTTTAAAATTTCAATAAGATACATAGATTACTCCTTTTTTCTATCTTCCATTATAGCATACTTTTTCAGTCTATGGCAGTTCTCTTTAAAAGGCACCGATACTTCCGCCACCTCCGCCTCCAGAGAAGCCACCGCCAGAACTTCCACTTCCAGAAGATACGGAGTAGGTACTTGCTGTATTTGCGACACTAGCATAATGGCTCATTTGGGCTGATGAATGATAAAACATACTATGCCAGCCATAAGCTACATAGAGATTGATATCTGGATTTTCTACTTGGATGTGATGAACCTTCATCAAATGACTAACCTTGTCCGCATAGCCAAATAAGGTCGCATAGACCAAGAGGCGATTCCAGACTACAATACTTTCCAATTCAGCCTGATCCAATCGTGCAATCTCACGCAACATATTTTCAAAACTGGTCCAGAGATAGTAGACTTCTGCTCCTGCTTCATTTAGGACACCATCACGATTATCTAATCGAAGCTTCCAATAATAGAAAACAGCCAAAATCAAACCTAGAAAACCAAGTATTGGCAAGGGGATGTAAAAATAAGCATGAACATCCAAACTATACAAGAACAAACCAAATCCAATAAATAGGGGGAGAATAGTGGAGAGTCCCATACCTACTTGCAAAGCCTTTTCCCCACCAGTTAAAGGACGATAATAATCTGGAAGTTCCCAGAAGGAAACTCGCTTTCTCACTCCTTCTTGCATCTGGTTCAATACTTCTTCAAAAGAAGATTTGAGTTGACGCCCCTTTGCTTGAATCCGTTTTTCATCAGAGACTTTTGCTCTACGATAAAGACTATCAGATACCTTGTAATCCGCAAACAAATTGGAAAGAGTTTCTTCTTTTTTACCTGAAAAAGCCAGATTTAGACAGTCTTTCTCAAAGCTTGACAAACCATCTTCTTTTACTAGCCTCAATCCAACTGCATCTCCTTCTGAAATGATAGAGACATTTCCACGGTCTATCACATCTAGCAAGGTAGCTTGAATAAGTTGATCAAAGGTAAATTTACCTGCTCCTTTTGTTAGAGGACTCACTTCCTCCAAGGAGGTCGAGTAGACTGCTTCTGATAAAACCATAGGCTCTAATTCCATTGGTGGTTCATAGAGACGATGATTTTTGGCATATTTGACCGAAGGAGTGGTCTTTCTTCTATAAATAAAATAGAAACAGACACTTAATAACAAGGAGATAGAAAGTATCAAAGGGAAGACCCAGGTAACGAGTTGTTTACTTTGCTCTTTTTCTTTAAAAATCGAGTCTTCTATCTTATTAAATTCTTCTAAACGATTTCCTTTCAATCCCTGATCCCTAGCGCTAGCAAAATCAGTTCGAGGCCAGTAGGCATGCAATTCAACTCCACGCTTAGGCGGAAGATTGTCTAAACGGATAGTATAATCAAGGTTACTCTTTTCAATCGTTCCCTCTCTAAAAAGTTTCCCTGTATGGAAAAAGAGTTTTTCAGCCCTCTTGTCTCCCCTTACATGAAATTCAAATTTCCCAATAGCCCCTGAACTATCTGTCAGAGGTTGCCAATTTAATTCAGCGATATCATCATAAAGGAAAAGCAAATTCTTTAAGTTCCAGATAAGATCAACTTCAACTGTGTCGCCTTCCTGGCCTGGATTATAGACTTTAACAGTATAACCATCTGCTCCTTCTATCACTTCGCTAGTAACGTCTGCTAGTTCAGCACCATTTTTCGCAGCCTGAACCTTTGGATGAGGATCAATGTCAAATCCGCTAGGCATCTTGCCAGCACGTCCAAGTCCCACGATTTGCCCCTTAAAGTCCTCCTCAAACTGGTAAACTATCTTCTGTCTAAATTCTGCCGTATTGTCTGCATGAATATACAAATCACCTTGATAAGAGTTTATCTTGAAATCAATGGCGAAAACAGAAAGTGGCAGAAGGCAAAACAAGCCAAACATCAGTAAGAAAAAAGTTTTTTTCATCAACTAAGCCCCCTTTTTATCTTTGCTATCATTATATCATTTTTTCTCAAGTAAGGGCTTACCTATATTGAAAAATAGAGTTTTTTTCGATAAAATAGGAGACAGTTATTTTTTAATAGATTAGAAATAGGAGAAATCATGAGAAAAATATACTTATCTATTTTCACAAGTCTCTTGCTGATGCTGGGACTTGTCAATGTTGCTCAAGCCGATGAATATTTACGCATCGGGATGGAAGCAGCATATGCTCCCTTTAACTGGACCCAGGACGATGATAGCAATGGGGCTGTCAAAATCGATGGGACTAACCAGTATGCTAACGGATACGATGTCCAAATTGCCAAGAAAATCGCTAAGGACTTAGGCAAAGAACCTTTGGTTGTTAAAACCAAGTGGGAAGGTCTAGTCCCTGCCCTTACTTCTGGTAAGATTGACATGATTATCGCGGGTATGAGTCCTACTGCTGAGCGCAAACAAGAAATTGCCTTTTCAAGCAGTTACTACACTAGCGAACCAGTTCTACTAGTCAAAAAAGATTCCGCCTACGCAAATGCTAAATCTTTGGATGACTTTAACGGTGCAAAAATCACTTCTCAACAAGGTGTCTACCTTTATGACTTGATTGCACAAATCCCAGGTGCTAAAAAAGAAACAGCCATGGGAGACTTCGCTCAAATGCGCCAAGCTCTTGAGGCTGGTGTCATCGATGCCTATGTTTCTGAACGCCCAGAAGCTCTGACTGCCGAAGTTGCTAACTCTAAGTTTAAAATGGTTCAAGTAGAGCCAGGTTTCAAAACTGGAGAAGAAGATACAGCTATTGCCATTGGACTTCGTAAAGATGACAATCGTATTAGCCAAATCAATGCCAGCATTGAAACCATTTCAAAAGATGACCAAGTTGCCCTGATGGATCGTATGATCAAGGAACAACCTGCCGAAGCTACAACAACTGAAGAAACTAGCAGTAGTTTCTTTAGCCAAGTCGCTAAAATTCTTTCTGAAAACTGGCAACAACTCTTGCGTGGCGCTGGTATCACTCTTTTAATCTCAATCGTCGGAACCATCATAGGTCTCATTATTGGACTTGCCATTGGTGTCTTCCGCACTGCTCCTCTATCTGAAAATAAAGCCATTTATGGCCTACAAAAACTAGTCGGCTGGATCCTCAATGTCTATATTGAAATTTTCCGTGGTACGCCAATGATCGTTCAATCGATGGTTATCTACTATGGAACTGCCCAAGCTTTCGGTATCAACCTTGACCGTACACTGGCTGCTATCTTCATCGTTTCAATCAATACCGGTGCCTACATGACTGAAATCGTTCGTGGTGGTATCCTAGCAGTTGACAAGGGACAATTTGAAGCTGCGACTGCTCTTGGTATGACTCATAACCAAACCATGCGTAAGATTGTCCTACCTCAGGTTGTCCGCAATATCCTACCAGCAACTGGTAATGAATTTGTCATCAATATCAAAGATACATCTGTATTGAACGTTATCTCGGTTGTCGAACTTTATTTCTCAGGAAATACCGTGGCGACGCAAACCTATCAATACTTCCAGACATTTACAATCATCGCCGTAATTTACTTTGTCCTCACCTTCACCGTAACACGTATCCTACGCTTCATCGAGCGCCGAATGGACATGGATACCTATACTACAGGTGCTAACCAAATGCAAACGGAGGATTTGAAATAATGACACAAGCAATCCTTGAAATTAAACACCTTAAAAAATCCTATGGACAAAACGAAGTGCTAAAAGACATTTCTCTCACTGTCCACAAGGGAGAGGTCATCTCTATCATCGGAAGCTCTGGAAGCGGGAAATCTACCTTCCTACGCTCCATTAACCTACTTGAAACGCCAACTGATGGACAAATCCTTTATCATGGACAAAACGTCCTCGAAAAAGGCTATGACCTCACGCAATACCGTGAAAAGTTGGGGATGGTGTTCCAATCCTTTAACCTCTTTGAAAATCTCAACGTTCTTGAAAACACAATCGTCGCTCAGACGACTGTCCTTAAACGCGAACGTACAGAAGCTGAAAAGATTGCCAAAGAAAACCTTGAAAAGGTCGGCATGGGAGAACGCTACTGGCAAGCGAAACCAAAACAACTCTCAGGTGGTCAAAAACAACGTGTGGCCATCGCTCGTGCCCTTTCCATGAATCCGGACGCTATTCTCTTTGATGAACCAACATCAGCTCTCGATCCAGAAATGGTTGGAGAAGTCCTCAAAATCATGCAGGACCTGGCTCAAGAAGGCTTGACCATGATTGTTGTAACTCACGAAATGGAATTCGCCCGTGATGTCTCTCACCGTGCTATCTTCATGGATAAGGGTGTAATCGCTGAAGAAGGCAAACCAGAAGACCTCTTCACCAATCCTAAAGAAGACCGTACAAAAGAATTCCTTCAACGCTATCTCAAATAAAAAGAAAAGGCTGCATCAATCGTGCAGTCTTTTTGCTGTCCAAAATAAAAAGGCAGATTCTCTATCTCTACTACTTGAGGGTCAAGAATCCGCCGTTATCCAAAGATTAATCTTCAAATTTTTCATGATTTTTTTCATAGAAATCAATTAGGCCTAGGGCTGTTTCAAATGAAATATTTTTTACTTTTGCACGACCCTGCGCCAGAGCAATGATAGACATTTCACGCGCATTCGTTTCTTTAGAGATACGGTAGCCTGTGATTTTCTTATCACGAACCCAGCCAACAACTGATTCTACTTTTTCAAAGTTTGACTTAGCCATGTTTTTCTCCTATTTTCTTCTTTACAATATTTAATTGTATACGTTTTTACTACTTTTGTCAATAAAAAAACATATATTTAACGAAAATAATTAGTTCAGAATTTTCTTACTTACTTTTTAAAGCCGATAATATATAGGTTTAGCTAGCCTCTACACCATAAATATTTGCTAATAAAAATATTGTATTATTACCCTCTTGAGGTGCAAAATTATTCAAGCTTTTAAAAAAATGCTTCTCTATTTCCGTAAGATAGCTTATTTCTTCGATTTAATAACTGAATATGACAATCCTAACCTTTAGAAATCCAAGCATTCACTAGCTCAAAACTCCTATCTTTCTTCCTCAAGAAATCATCTGATAGATAGCCATTCCTTATATTCTTCAAATTCATCACTCATTTGGATATTGAGGTGCTAACCTAAAACCAAACACCCGATTCTCTAAACCATCCTTAATAAAGATGACAAGACAGATAAGCTCAGTCAGTTACTCATATATCCTTTTAATATGGTATATTTGTCAGCAAAAAGAAAGCAAATCACATCTTAAAGACCGTGTGAGTTTACTTTTCAAAATAGATGGGAAATCAAAATGAAGGATGGAAATCTGAGCCAAACATCATAAGTGCTATAATGAACAGAAGTAAGAATTGCACGATAAGCTTCCTAAAACCATAGGAATCGCCCCCTTTCTTCATCTTCATTATAGCACCTATACATCAGTTGTGCAAATAATATGATATTTTTTTATTAGTCCTCAGACAAGCATATTATAAAGGGTTTCATTACCATTTAAATTAATATAAGCCGGATCAAAACCTTCCATTCGACGAATCAATCCTGCATAATCATGCTTATCTGCCAAAGCGATTCCAATCAATACAGGCCCTGTCCCCTTGCTAGCTCGTTTGATATACTCAAAACGTGTGATATCATCATTTGGCCCCAGGATATCATTTACAAACTCACGCAATGCTCCTGGACGCTGTGGGAAATTGACCACAAAGTAATGCTTGATACCATCATAAATCAAGGCACGTTCTTCCATTTCTGGCATACGGTTGATATCATTATTTCCTCCAGAAATGATACAACAAATGGTTTTCCCCTTGATATATTCAGCTAAAACTTCTAAAGAAGCAATACTAGCCGCTCCAGCAGGTTCTGCGACAATCCCTTGCTTAGAGTAAAGGTCAATCAAGGTTTCAGAAATCAGTCCCTCATCGACACCTACTAAGGTTTGAACATGTTGACGAGTTGCTTCATAGGTCAATTGACCTACCTTTTGTACAGCAATCCCATCCGCAAATTTGTCAATTTCTTTGAGTTTAACAGGTCCACCAGCTTCAAAGGCAGCTTTCATAGAACGTGCCCCATTAGCCTCTACTCCGATAACTTCAATTTCTGGACTTGTTTCCTTGATATAGGTAGAAACCCCAGCAATGAGACCACCACCTCCAACAGGAACTAAGACAGCATCAAAATCAATCGATTCTTTTCGAGCTTCTTCTAAAATCTCATAAGCAACAGTCCCTTGACCTGCTTGGACATGAGCATCATCAAAGGGATCAATAAAGGTACGATTTTCAGAGACTGTAAATTCTTGAGCTGCTTTAGCTGAGGCATCAAAGGTATCTCCAACTAATTTAATAGTCACGAAGTCCCCACCAAAAAAGCGAACTTGACCAATCTTTTGTTGCGGAGTGGTAATGGGCATAAAAATAGTAGCAGGAATCTTCATCTCATTACAAGTATAGGCAACTCCCTGCGCATGATTCCCCGCAGAAGCACAGACTACCCCACGTTCACGCTCTTCCCTGCTGAGCTGAGAAATAGCATAATAGGCACCACGAATTTTAAAGGAACGAACACGTTGGGCATTTTCCTTTTTCAAATAAATCTTAGCACCATACTTCTCCGATAAATAATGGTCATAATCAAGCGGTGTATTCATAACCACACCGTTCAAGACCTTGTGAGCCTTGATGATATCTTTTGAACTTAACATATAAAACCTCTTTTTCTATAAAAAACAGTCACTAATGACTGTTTTTTTAGTTATTCATCTCCAAAAACTTCAGCAACACTTTCATGATATTTATGAGCCATACGAATTGAAAACTCTTTAGGAAGTTCATAACGATTTGTGGAAATCCAATCATATAACCATTCTGCCAAACTTTCTTCACTATCATTACGATGGAAGATAAAATAGTTTAAAATTTCTTTATATTCTACATCATTCAAATCCAGCGTGTCTACAAATTGACTACGAGGAACAAAATTAGAATCTAATTTTCTTAGTTGATCTGTCAATTCTCCCAATTGTAAATCCAACTGAAAAAATAATTTTTGCAGTTGCCTATCAGTCTCATCACATCCTGTCTTGATAGAAAACAAATTGGTAATGTTCATATGATTTCAACTCCTAAATAAGTACATCTAATATCCCACGAATAGCTGAAGCTAAAATTTTCTCAAAATCCTTTGCTCTCTAATTAGTTATAGATTTTAAATGCATCATCGTCGTTTTTACCAACGAATGGCATTGCTTTACGCAATTCTGCACCAACTTTTTCAATTTCAAGGTTAGCTGCTTGTTCACGGTAAGCAGTCAATTTTGGACGTCCAGCTTTATAGTCATTTACAAAGTCATTTGCAAATTTACCATTTTGAATGTCTGCCAAGACAGCCTTCATATTTTCTTTGACTTGTTCAGTGATTACACGTGGACCTGATACATAGTCACCGTACTCAGCAGTGTTTGAAATTGATTGACGCATTTTCTTGAATCCACCTTCGTAGATCAAGTCAACGATCAATTTCATTTCGTGAAGAACTTCAAAGTATGCCAATTCTGGAGCGTAGCCTGCTTCTGTCAAGACTTCGAAACCTGCTTCGATAAGGGCAGTCAAACCACCACAAAGTACAGCTTGTTCACCAAACAAATCTTCTTCAGTTTCTTCTTTATAAGTTGTTTCAAGAAGACCTACACGAGCTGCTCCAACACCTTTACACCAGTCCATAGCAATATTTTTAGCATTTCCTGTTGCATCTTGATATACTGCGTAAAGAGCTGGAACACCAAATCCTTCTTCATAAGTACGACGCACCAAGTGTCCTGGTCCTTTAGGAGCACACATGAAGACATCTACATCCGCAGGAACTTTGATAAACTCAAAGTGGATATTGAAACCATGAGCAAATCCAACTGCATTTCCAGCTTCCAAGTTTGGAGCGATTTCTGCTTCGTACAATTCTTGTTGGATTTCGTCTGGTGCCAAAATCATGATAACATCAGCCAATTTAGTAGCTTCTGCTACTGTATAAGTGTCAAATCCATCTTCTTTTGCTTTGTCAAAAGATTTACCTGGACGTACACCGATGATGACATCGCGACCTGAATCACGCAAGTTTTGAGCATGCGCATGTCCTTGTGAACCATAACCGATAACGGCGATTTTTTTACCGTCAAGTGCTGCTACTTTAACATCTTTTTCGTATTCCATTTGAACTGCCATAGTTTTTTCTCTCTTTTCTATTATTTATTGCCTTTTAGGCTGGTTTAACAAATTTAAAATATTTTTATACTCAATGAAAATCAAAGAGCAAATTAGGAAGCTAGCCACAGGCTGTACTTGAGTACGGCAAGGCAAAGCTGACGTGATTTGAATTTGATTTTCGAAGAGTATTAATCGCGGGTAAATCCAGTTGCACCCGTACGAGCGATATTGCGAATACCGTATGGTCGAATGACTCGCAATAGAGCTTCACTCTTTTCAGCATTTCCTGTCATTTGAATGGTAATCGAGCTTGGCGCTACGTCTACCACTGTTGCACGGAAAGGTTGAATAATCGCTAGAATCTCAGCTCGCTTCTCAGCTGGCGCTGACATCTTAACCAAAATCACCTCGCGCTCCAAATGAGGCTTGTCTGTAATATCACGAATGCGAATCACATCAATCTGACGATTGAGTTGCTTGATGATTTGCTCTACTTCATCATGTGAAGCTACATCAATAATAATGGTAATACGCGATACATTCGGATCTTCTGTTGCTCCAACAGAGATACTTTCGATATTAACCTGACGACGAGACAGGACACCGGTAAAGCGATTGAGGACTCCTGATCGATTCTGTAGTTTTGCTGTTAACATTCTACGCATGGAACTTCACCCCCAACATCTCATGATTACTCTTACCAGCTGGTACCATTGGTAACACCTGTTCCTTACGAGAAATATCTACCTCAATTAGCATAGGAACATCCTCAGTGATCACTTCAAGGTCTTGAGCCAAGGTCTCAGGATTGTCAAACTTATAGTTTTTAATGCCATAAGCCTGTGCCATCAGTTGGAAGTCAGGAAGGGTATCAAAGACTGACTCTGACGTTCTACCTTCATAGAAGGACTCCTGCCACTGGCGAACCATTCCAAGTGAGTGGTTGTTCAGCATAACCACCTTGATTGGCACCTTGTAAATGTTTAAAATAGCCAATTCCTGGTTAGTCATTTGGAAACCGCCATCCCCAACAAACAAGACTACTTCCTTATCTGGGTTAGCAATTTTAGCACCGATTGCTGCTGGAATTCCAAATCCCATGGTTCCCAAACCACCTGAAGTCACTAACTGACGTTCATTTTGGTAGGGATAATACTGGGCTGTCCACATTTGGTGTTGACCAACGTCTGTGACCACAATGGCATCTCCATTCGTCAATTCACCAATTCGTTCAATAACAGCTTGCGGCTGAACCACACGCTCTTTCTTATCATAAGAACGAACGCGATTCTTGTCTTTAGTGACTTTTTCAATCCATTTCTCAGTATTGTTATGAACTGTTGGTTCTGCCAGCAACATTTGCAAGGCTTTCTTAGCATCTCCAACTACAGGAATATCTGCACTGATAATCTTGCCAATCTCAGCTGGGTCAATATCAATGTGGGCAACCTTAGCATTCTTAGCGAAGGTCTTAGGATTCCCCGTCAAGCGGTCATCAAAACGGCAACCAATACTAATCATAAAGTCCGCTTCTGTCATGGCAATATTTGCTGCGAATGATCCGTGCATCCCCCCCATTCCAAGGAAGAGTGGATGACTCGTTGCTATCGTTCCTTGTCCCAAAAGGCTGGTTACCACTGGAATTTGATAGCGTTCTGCAAATTCATTTAGTTCCGCAGCAGCTTCAGCATAACTAATCCCACCACCAGCTAACAAGACTGGCTTTTTAGCCTTGGATAATTGCTTCAAGATTTTCTTGATTTGCATATCATTTGGCTCAAGAGTTGGCTGATAGCTTGGTAGGTTTACTTCTGGTGAATAAATGAAGTCTGTTTCTAAAGCAGATACGTCTTTAGGTAGGTCAATGACAACTGGCCCTGGACGGCCTGTAGTTGCGATATGGACAGCTTCCGTAATGATACGCGGAATATCAGCTGTCTCACGAACTTGGTAATTGTACTTAGTGATTGGCATGGTAATTCCCACGATATCTGCCTCCTGAAAGGCATCCTTCCCAATCCCTGCTCGCGCCACCTGACCTGTAAAGACCAAAAGGGGAACGCTATCGCTCATGGCATCTGCAATCCCTGTAATGGCATTGGTTGCTCCTGGTCCACTAGTGACGACGGCAACACCCAACTTTCCAGTTGATTTGGCATAACCTTCAGCTTCATGCAAACAACCTTGCTCATGGCGTCCTAGAATGTGGCGAATGCCTTTAAAATTATATATCGCATCATAAAAAGGCAAGACTGCACCACCAAGATAACCAAAGATGGTATCAATTCCTAAATCACGAAGTGTTTCCAAAACTAGGTCCGACCCCGTCTTAGGAGATTCTAAACTGATTTTCTCCATTGTTCCCCTTTCTTTCCTCTTAAAAATAACTTGTTACTATCATACCATTTTTTCAAGATTTTTCAAGAGAAAAGAAGAAATTTTCTGAATTTTCTATTTTAACGTTTATTTATGAATGTTATTTTTGTTTTTATAAAAAAGATACCGATTTCATTTACTAAAAAAGAAAAAAGAACTGATTTCTCAGTCCTTTATTAATCTTATTCTACACTAAATAGGTATGGGTAAACAGGTTGTTGGCCTTGGTGAATCTCGACTTCAACGTCTTCGAATTCTTCTGCGATTTCTTGAGCAATTTCATTGGCAAGTTCTTCGCTTCCGTCTTCACCGACATAGAAGGTTACGATTTCACTATCTTCATCCAACATATGTTTCAATGTTTCTGTCAAGGTTTGGTGCATATCAGGGTTTGACACGAGGATTTTCCCATCCACCATACCAAGATTATCGTTTTCATGGATTTCTAAGCCATCAATGGTTGTATCACGCACGGCTGTTGTGACGCTTCCGCTAACGACATCGCTAAGAGCAGCTGTCATACGCTCTTGGTTTTCTTCAATGGACTTGCTTGGATCAAAGGCAAGAAGACTTGTCAAACCTTGAGGGAGAGTGCGAGCTTCCACCACTACTGCTGGTTGCTCCAAAACTTCTGCTGCAGATTGAGCTGCCATAAAGATATTTTTGTTGTTTGGCAGGAAGATAATGTTACGAGCGTTGACCTGTTCAACAGCCTTGATAAAGTCTTCTGTTGAAGGGTTCATAGTTTGACCGCCTTCGATAACATAATCCACACCTTGAGAACGGAAGATATCTGCTAGACCTTTACCAGCCACCACAGCAATCAAAGCATACTCTTTTTCTTCAGCTGGCTTGCTAACTTGAGCAGCTTCTTTCTCAACCTGTGCTTCGTGTTGGTTACGCATATTGTCAACTTTTACTTTGACCAAGCTACCATATTTAAGACCTTCTTGCATAACAAGTCCTGGATCTTCTGTATGGACATGGACTTTGACGATTTCATCATCATTGACAACAAGGAGAGAATCCCCGAGTTCATTCAAGTAGTTACGGAACTCGTCATAGTCAAAATCTTTGGCATAGGTTGGACCTTGCTTAAGAGCAACCATGATTTCAGTACAATAACCAAAGGTAATGTCCTCAGTCGCTACATGACCAGCTACAGACTTGTGGTGTTCCGCATTGATCATTTCACTCATATTAGCAGGAGTGGCTACAAAGTCCTCAGATGCAATATATTCGCCAGTAAGGGCTGAAAGGAAACCTTCGTAGATGAAGACCAGTCCTTGACCACCTGAGTCCACAACACCAACTTCCTTCAATACTGGAAGCATGTCCGGTGTTTTAGCTAGAGCTGTTTTAGCACCTTCTAAAGCTGCACGCATGACTTCAACAGCGTCATCTGTTTGCTCAGCCTTTTTCTTAGCACCGATAGCAGCACCACGAGAAACTGTCAAAATCGTTCCTTCAACTGGTTTCATAACGGCCTTATAAGCAACTTCCACACCTGATTGGAAAGCAAGGGCCAAGTCTTGACCTGTTAACTCGTCTTTATCCTTGATGGCTTGTGAAAATCCACGGAAAAGCTGAGACGTAATAACACCTGAGTTCCCACGCGCACCCATCAAAAGCCCTTTAGCAAGAATGCTCGCTACCTCTCCAACTGTAGAAGCTGGCTTGTCTGCAACTTCTTTAGCTCCATTTTCAATGGTCATTCCCATATTTGTCCCGGTATCTCCATCTGGAACGGGAAAGACGTTTAATGAATTGACATATTCAGCTTGCTTATTCAAGCGAGTTGATGCAGCCTGCACCATTTCTTGAAATAAGCTAGTAGTAATTTTTGACACGATTATTCTCCTACAACTTTGATATTTTGAATGTAGACATTTACAGTCTGAGCAGTAATTCCAAGTTGGTTTTCCAAACTAAAACGAACACGCTCTTGAATGTTTTTTGACACTTCGCTAATCTTTGTTCCGTAGCTCAACACGGTATATACATCAACTGCAATACTGCCATCTTCGGCCGCCTTTACGACGACACCTTTGGAATAATTTTCCTTACCTAGCAGGGCTTGGAAATTATCTTTGAGGGCATTTTTACTAGCCATACCGACCACACCAAAAATCTCAGTTGCTGCTCCACCTACGACGGTTGCAATCACTTCATCTGTTAGTTCGATTTGACCATCTTTTGTATTAATTTTTACAGTCATCCTTTTTACCTCAACTAGTTGATACTCTATTTTATCATATTTCAGCCCAAGTGTAAAAGCAGAATACTGTATCAGCGGATATTTACTCTATTTTTCAAATGATTTTATATCTACAGTAAAAGAAAAAAGACCCTAAGGTCTCCTTACTTCTATTATTAAACGCGTTCAACTTTACCTGATTTCAAAGCACGAGCTGAAGCCCAAACTTTTTTAGGTTTACCATCGATAAGAACAGTAACTTTTTGAAGGTTTGGTTTTACGGCACGTTTTGTTTGGTTCATCGCGTGTGAACGGTTGTTTCCTGATACAGTCTTACGACCTGTAAAGTAACATACTTTAGCCATTTGTGTTTTCCTCCTATTAGATCTAATATAGCGGATGTGCTAGCACCACATACCGTACTATGTTATCACACTTTCTTCATTTTTGCAAGGGAATTGGAAGATTTTTTTATTTATGCTAACTTCTCAAAGTAACTTCCGCTTGCCTAATCAAAGTGGAAATTAGTCTAAAACGGATTTT
>NZ_JVRR01000087.1 GCF_001070715.1 Streptococcus pseudopneumoniae | reverse complement strand
TTCATCCTCATTTCTTTTTTACAAATGGGTACTTATAAAAATACCCCCCCTTAAATATTTTAGTATTTAAAGGAAGGTTCAATTTTTAAGCCTAAAATTGTAATTTTCATCATCTCTTAAAAAACAATTAATATTGCCTTACTAGTATACACCTTTTCCTAAAAATTGTCATGTGAAACTATAATTTTCATAGTAAATTACAGCTATTTTTATAATTCCCCTCACAAGCTACCATCGTAAACGTTTCTCAACTTTTACAAATGGGTTAGTACAGCTACGAGATTGGCTAGAATACTATTCTTGCTTTGATATCTGTATGGAATCCACCGGTAAATATTGGATTCCTGTCTTCAATATCCTCGAAAAATCCTGCAAGATTTGCTTGGCTCACCCCAAGTATGTCAAGGCTATCAGAGGAAAGAAGACCGACAAGAAAGATGCGCAGTGGATAGCCGACCTCTTCAAGCATGATTTAGTTGCTTCTAGCTTTATCCCACCTCTTAAAATTAGACAGCTTCGAGACCTTTTTCGCTATCGCATGAAATTAACACAACTTCAAGTCAGCGAGAAAAATCGTTACCAGAACTGTCTGACTTGGTCGAATCTTCAGATTGCAAGTGTCGTTTCCGACGTGTTCGTAAAAAGTGCTCAGGCTATTATTCAGAGCATCCTTGACAATCCAGAGGACAAACCAAACATTGAACAGTTGGTTCACAAGCGAATGAAGGATAAGGTGCAGGACTTGAAAATCGCTATCGAGGGGGAGGTGACACCTAAACAAGATGAGAAAATCAGAATCATCAAGGAACACTATGATGCTCTTGCCGTCTGTAAAGAAGATTTAGAAACCATGATTCGGAAACTCGGACAAGAATACCAAGAACAGGTCAAGTTAATCCAAACCGTGCCTGGTTTCAAAGAGGAACTATCTGCCCTCAGAATTATCTCTGAAATCGGAGCTGATATGACTGTCTTTAGTACTGTAGGTAAACTTTGTTCTTGGGGCGGATTAGTTCCTGCCAACAATGAAAGTGCAGGAAAGAAATTTTCTACTCGTATTTCGAAAGGTGGTCACTATCTCAAACCTTTTCTTGTTCAAATAGCTAACGCCGTGGTTAAATCAGAGAAGCACCCTGAATTACGAAATAAATATCTCAAACTCAAGAAACGACGGGGGCATCGAAAAGCTATCATCGCTATCTGTCGCAGATTATTGGTTGCCATCTACCACGTACTTTTAAAACAGGAGAGTTATAATCCAAGATTACAAGGTCTTACAGAAATAAGAAATCCTGATAAGACAATGTCTGTCCAAGATGCCGTTCGCTTCGCACAACAGCACGGATTCAACGTGCTTTAATTTTAAAATTTAGGTGTCAAGACCTCTTTTTAGTGTGCACAAAATTAGGATAAATAATAAATCAACTAATTTTTATTTTTTTCAAACTTGCACTATCTCTAAAGTATTGATTTCATTGGCTTTATTTAACTACGAAAATAA
>NZ_JVRR01000086.1 GCF_001070715.1 Streptococcus pseudopneumoniae | reverse complement strand
GGTTGCAGATAGAACTGACGAAGTCAGCTCAAAGCACTGCTTTGAGGTTGCAGATAGAACTGACGAAGTCAGTAACATATATACGGCAAGGCGACGTTGACGCGGTTTGAAGAGATTTTTGAAGAGTATGAAACGAAAAGGAGGTTGGTCATTGTACCAGCCTCCTTTTGATATGATATAATAGTTCTATGAGATTAGATAAATTTTTAGTTGCCTGTGCTGTGGGAAGTCGGACTGAGGTCAAAAACTTGCTCAAGGCTGGGCGCGTGACGGTAAATGGTAAAAAAGAGAAATCAGCGAAACTGCAGATTGATGAAAAAAGAGATGAGATTCGCTTTGCTGGGCAAGTATTGGAGTATGAAGAGTTTGTCTACTACATGATGAACAAGCCCAAAGGAGTTATCTCAGCGACTGAGGATCCTAAGCACAGAACCGTTCTGGACTTGCTGGATGATATTGCTCGGAGCAAGGAAGTTTTCCCAGTAGGACGCTTAGATATTGACACGCATGGTCTTTTGCTCTTGACCAATGATGGTCAGCTGGCTCATGCTCTTCTTTCACCTAAGCGTCATGTGGATAAGACCTATCTGGCTCAGGTCAAGGGAATTATGACCCAAGAAGATGTGGAGACATTTGCCAAGGGAATTCCTCTTAAAAACTTTACCTGTCAGCCTGCTAAACTGGAGCTTGTGTCCATAGATGCAGAAAAGAATCAGAGCCAAATCCGTGTGACCATTGCAGAAGGGAAGTTTCATCAGGTCAAGCGTATGGTGGTCTACTGTGGCAAGGAAGTAGTAGACCTGCAACGTTTGACTATGGGAACGTTGGTATTGGATGAGAACTTAGAAAGAGGGGAATGGCGTCGCTTGACCGAGGAGGAATTAGAAGCTCTCCTTGCGAATATTGCTTAATTTGATTTATATTTGAAAAGGTGAGGAAGAATATCCTTGCCTTTTATGTTTTTCAGTTGCTTCCTTTGTGAAAAGAGTTATAATAGACTGTAGAATAAAAGGAGGAATCTATGAACGCGATTCAAGAATCATTTACTGATAAACTATTTGCCAATTATGAAGCAAATGTAAAATACCAAGCGATTGAAAATGCTGCTAGTCACAATGGAATTTTTGCAGCCCTAGAACGTCGCCAAAGCCATGTAGACAACACACCTGTTTTCTCATTGGATTTAACCAAGGACAAGGTAACCAACCAGAAAGCGTCTGGTCGTTGCTGGATGTTTGCGGCTCTCAACACCTTCCGCCACAAACTCATCTCGCAATACAAATTGGAGAACTTTGAGTTGTCACAAGCCCACACTTTCTTCTGGGACAAGTATGAGAAATCAAACTGGTTCTTGGAGCAAGTCATTGCGACTGCAGACCAAGAATTGACTAGCCGCAAGGTTAGCTTCTTACTCCAAACACCTCAACAAGATGGCGGTCAATGGGATATGGTCGTTTCCCTCTTTGAAAAATACGGTGTCGTGCCTAAGTCAGTTTATCCTGAGTCTGTTTCATCTAGCAGCAGTCGTGAGCTAAATGCGATCCTTAATAAATTGCTTCGTCAAGATGCTCAAATCTTGCGTGACTTGCTTGTTTCTGGTGCAGATCAAGCGACTGTTCAAGCTAAGAAAGAAGACCTCTTGCAAGAAATCTTTAACTTTCTTGCTATGTCATTAGGACTTCCACCACGTCAGTTTGACTTTGCTTATCGCGATAAGGATAACAACTACCAAAACGAAAAGGGCATCACTCCACAAGAATTTTACAAGAAATATGTCAATCTTCCACTAGAAGACTACGTTTCTGTTATCAACGCCCCAACTGCTGACAAGCCTTACGGCAAATCTTACACAGTTGAGATGTTGGGAAATGTAGTTGGTAGCCGTGCGGTTCGTTACATCAACGTTCCAATGGAGCGTTTGAAAGAATTAGCGATTGCCCAAATGCAAGCAGGTGAGACTGTTTGGTTTGGCTCTGATGTCGGCCAGCTCAGCAACCGCAAAGCTGGAATCCTTGCGACAGATGTTTATGACTTTGAATCAAGCATGGACATTAAACTCACTCAAGACAAGGCTGGACGTCTGGACTACAGCGAAAGCTTGATGACCCACGCCATGGTCTTGACAGGTGTGGACTTGGATGAAAATGGGAAGTCAACCAAGTGGAAGGTTGAAAACTCTTGGGGAGATAAGGTAGGTACAGATGGTTACTTTGTTGCCTCAGATGCTTGGATGGACGAATACACTTACCAAATCGTTGTCCGTAAAGAATTGCTGACAGCAGCAGAACAAGCTGCCTATGAAGCAGAACCAATTGTACTTGCACCATGGGATCCAATGGGAGCCTTGGCTGAATAAAAGTATAGAAAAAAGGAATCAGATTTTAGAACCTGGTTCCTTTTAAGTTGCTTGATTACATGATGTGAAGCACATGTGCTACAATACCCACTGCGAAGAGTGCAAGGATAATAGTGATTGGAGATACTTTTTTCTTAAGCAAGTACATGCAAAGTAAAGTAAGGAGTAGTCCTGATAATCCAGGAATCAACATATCCAAGTTTTGTTGGAAAGTAGTAACTTTTTCAGGAGTTTGAGACAATCCTTGTCCTACTTGTGCGAATGCTTCTTGGATACCTTTAGACCCTTCTGGTAATTTATCCCAATGGATATAAGCCTTTTCATCTAGTTGAACTTTAGAAACATCGAAAGCAAATTTAATATTTACCCAGCGTTGAACAAGGACAGCAAGAATGAACATCCCAAGGATAGAAGCTCCTTTAGTGATGTCTTGGAGGATACCGCCAGACATATCTTTAGTGATTTCTGATCCAGCCTTGTATCCAATCTCTTGTGTATACCACAAGAATGACATACGAATCAAGTTCCAAAGAACGAAGAAGAGGATTGGACCTAAGATATTACCAGTAAGGGCAAGTGAAGCACCGAGTGATCCAAGGATTGGGCGTACTGTAAACCAGAATACTGGGTCACCGATACCAGCAAGAGGTCCCATCATACCGATTTTAACCCCTTGGATAGCGGCATCATCGATTTCAACACCGTTAGCACGTTCTTCTTCAAGTGCAAGAGTAACCCCCATGATTGGAGCGGCTACGTATGGGTGAGTGTTGAAGAACTCAAGATGGCGTTCAAGAGCAGCGATTTGATCTTCTTTTTTAGTGTAGAGTTTTTTAAGAGCTGGAATTAATGAGTAAGCCCAACCCAAGTTTTGCATACGTTCATAGTTCCAAGAACCTTGTAAGAAAGTTGAACGCCACCAAACTTTTTTACGATCTGATTTAGTTAATTGAAGTTTTTCAGTCATGATGTTTTCAGTCCTTTCTTATCTTAGTAGTCTTCTAGGATATCGCCGATTGGGTCGTTAGAAGTTGCGGCTCCTCCGCCACCATTTCCACCAGTTTTAGAAAGGTGAAGGTAGATAAGAGCGATAGCAACACCGATAGCACCAAATCCGATTAGAGTAATATCTGACACGGCAGCAAGCACGAAACCGATAGCGAAGAATGGCCATACTTCACGAGTTGCCATCATGTTGATAACCATAGCGTAACCAACGGCAACAACCATACCACCACCGATAGCCATACCATCTTTGAGCCAATCAGGCATAGCATTTAGAATGCTTTGTACTGTTTCAGTTGGTACCATTAGAAGGAGTGCTGCAGGGATTGCAATACGAAGACCTTGAAGAAGAAGTGCGACAAAGTGAGCACGTTCAACTGCTTTGAAGTCACCTTTTTTAGCAGAAGCATCAGCAGTGTGAACCAATCCGACAGAGAGTGTACGGACAATCATAGTCAAGAATAGACCAGCAACTGCAAGAGGGATAGCAACCGCTTGGGCAACACCGATACCTGTCTTAGTAAAGTCGCCACCAAGAACCATGATAATGGCAGCAGCAACAGAAGCAAGAGCAGCGTCAGGAGCTACGGCAGCTCCGATGTTAGCCCAACCAAGGGCGATCATTTGAAGAGAACCACCAAGGATAATACCTGCTTCAAGGTTACCAGTAACAAGACCGATAAGGGTACAAGCTACGATTGGTTGATGGAATTGGAACTGGTCGAGGATACCTTCAAGACCTGCTAGGAAGGCTACAACGACTACTAAAACCATAGAAATAATAGACATCTTTAAAATCCTTTCATAAAATCGATTATTGCACGTTTGCTTTGTTGATCAAGTCAAACAAATCTTTTTTCGTGTCGTTTGGTACTTTACGTACATCAAATTCAACACCAAGGTCACGCATTTTTTCAAATGTAGCAACGTCTTCTTTATCCATAGACAAAACGTTGTTAACCATTGTTTTACCAGTTGAGTGAGCCATTGATCCAACATTAAGAGTTTTGATTGGCACGCCACCTTCGATAGCACGAAGGGCATCTTGAGGTGTTTCAAACAAGATAAGGGCATGTGTTTCTCCGAAGCGAGGATCTTTTGCAACGTCGATTAGTTTTTGGATAGGAACAACGTTTGCTTTCACTTTACCTGGAGCTGCTTGTTTAATCAATTCTTTACGTAATTCGTCTTTAGCTACGTTATCTGAAGCAACGATGATACGGTCTGCTTTTGAATCTGGAGTCCAAGCAGTTGCAACCTGACCGTGAAGTAGACGTGTGTCAAGACGGGCAAGGTTGATTTTGAGTTTACCGTCTCCGATGACAGTTCCTTCTGGGATAGCAGCTTGGGCAACTGGAGCAGCTGCAGCGCTTGCTACTTCCTCAACTGGGTTGAGCTCTTCTGGAAGAGCTTTGATGCCATCTTTGGCTTCTTTGATGATATTCGCAGCGACTTTTTCTACACCTGCAGCAGCGTCCATGAGGCGCTCTGTATAGGCTTGAATCAACATCGGTAAATTAAGTCCTGTGATGATGGCAAACTTACGCTCAGGATTTTCTCCCATCACGCGACTAGCTTGGTTAAATGGAGATCCACTCCAAAGGTCAGCCAAAACTAGAACCTCATCTTCTGCGTCAAATGCAGCAACAGCGTTATTAAACTTAGCGTATAGATCATCAGGGCCTTCATTTGGCATAAAGGTTACAACTTGAACCTTTTCTTGTTCACCAAAGATCATAGATCCTGACTGATGAATACCCGCAGCAAATTCGCCGTGGCTCGCAATAATGATTCCGATACTCATTATTGTCATTCCTCCTTTTTTGTTTTAGTTTTCGTTTAAGAAAACTTTAAGACTTTTTAAGTATAAACCGTTTTCATCTAAAAATCAACTATTTATAATAAAATAATTAAAAAAACTACATTTGAAAATATTGATATATTGAATTTTAGAGAAGTTTTTTTGAATCCTTATTTAAAAATTTAATATAAAAAAGTTGGAAAAAGTTTCCAACTTTTAAAATAGGTTTCTAATAGATTAGTGGGTGAAGTCGAGTACCATACGTCCTTGGATTTGACCTTTTTCCATTTCGTCGAAAATGGCTACGGCATCTTCTATTGGACGTTTTTGAACAACTGGAACTACTAAACCTTCTGCACCGAATTGGAAGGCTTCTTCCAAGTCTTTACGAGTTCCGACAAGAGAACCGATGACTTGGATTCCATCTAAAACTGTTTTCACGATGCTGAGTTCCATCATTTCAGAAGGAAGACCAACAGCGACGACGCGACCACCGGCACGAACTGAGTCAACAGCCTGGTTGAAGGCAACTTTAGACACAGCAGTTACGACAGCTGAATGAGCTCCTCCATCAGTTTTTTCCTTGATGAGTCCTGGTACATCATCAACTTCGAGGCCGTTAATAACGACATCAGCACCTACTTCTTTTGCAAGGGCAAGTTTGTCGTTGTTGATATCAACTGCGATGACATGAGCATTAAATACTTTTTTAGCGTATTGAACAGCTAGGTTACCAAGTCCACCAGCACCGTAAAGAACAACCCATTGACCTGGTTCAACTTTTGCTTCTTTTATAGCTTTATAGGTTGTTACACCAGCACATGTGATAGAAGAGGCTTGGGCTGGATCAAGTCCGTCAGGAACTTTAACAGCATAGTCTGCAGTTACGATACACTGTTCAGCCATACCACCGTCTACTGAGTAGCCAGCATTTTTTACTGTACGGCAAAGGGTTTCGCGACCAGTTGTACAGTATTCGCAAGTACCACATCCTTCAAAGAACCAAGCAACGCTGACGCGGTCACCGACTTTAAGGCTTTTCACATCTGGGGCAATTTCTTTAACGATACCAACACCTTCGTGGGCAAGAACACGTCCTGGTACTTGACCAAAGTCACCATGGGCAACGTGGAGGTCAGTGTGGCAAACACCACAGTATTCAATTTCTACAAGTGCTTCTCCAGTTTCAAGTGGACGGAGCACTTTTTCTTCAACAGCAACACCAGTGCTTTCTGGATTTACAACAACAGCTTTCATAGCTATCCTCCTTTATATTGACCGAGAACAGGGACAACGGGACTGGATTGATTTTGTGTCAACAGAGTCGAGTGTGACGAGCTCTCTTGTATTTATATGTGAAGTATATCACAAAAGAAAACCTTTTCCAAGGTTTTGGAGGCAAAAAGTAGAACAATCGATTAACTGGTTGATGAGACTGTGAAAAGAACACAAAGACCAGCTCGCAAGCTGGTCATACTCTTCGAAAATCTCTTCAAACCACGTCAGTTTCGCCTTGCCGTATATATGGTTATTGACTTCGTCAGTTTCATCTACAACCTCAAAGCAGTGCTTTGAGCAACCTATGGCTAGCTTCCTAGTTTGTTCTTTGATTTTCATTGAGTATCAGTATGGACTATAAGAATAAGTCTTGCAGGGTTTTGGCAACTCCATCTTGGTCATTGGTCAGGGCAATTTGCTCATCTGCATAAGGGAGTAGCTCTGGATTGGCATTTTTCATGGCATAGCCCTTCCCAGCAAAAGCTAGCATTTCGGTATCGTTGTGCTCATCTCCAAAAGCAATCAAATCTTTTTTGTCACGGTTCATTACCTTGAGCAAGTAGTCCAAAGCAAAGGCCTTGTTGACACCTTTTGGGGTACACTCAAGGATATTGAGCGGACCTCCCCAGGTATTGATAGACAGTTGATGCTGGTAGAAGGCGTTCATTTCTTTTGCCAAGGCATATTTGTCACTGGCTCTGGTCTGCAAGAGGATACAGTTAGGGTCCTTGGTCACCAATTCAGGCTTGAATTGATCTTCAGGCTGGAAAGCTTCTACACCAAATAGTTTGGGATTGGCAATTTCTTCATTAGGATTTGTAATGTAGAATTTTTTACGATATTCTCCAGCTATAAAATCGGCTTGAATGTCCTCTGAACGTCGAACCATGTCTAAAAGATATTTTTTGTCTACAGTCAAACACTTTTCAAAATCCCAAACTTGGTCTGGTAAATGAGTAAGGGAGCCGTTGAAATTAATCATAGGAGTGTTTAAGCCTAGTTCACGGTAAAAATCTTTTGACATGCGGTAAGGGCGCCCTGTCGTAATAATAACTTGATGGCCTTTTTCAGTAACTTTTTTGATGGTTTTTTTGGTAAAGTCAGAAATTTGACTGTCTGAGTTGAGCAGGGTTCCATCCAGGTCAACTGCAATAATTTTTTTCGTCATAGGGACCTTTCTAGTGTCTTTTCAGATAAGATGTCTACTATTATAACAGAAAGCAGGCAGAAAAGCAGATTCGAAACAAAAAAAGAAATTTCATCAAATTCTTAAATAAATCAAACAAAGATATTGAAAAAGTGAATGATAAATGATATAATTCTATTATTGTTCGTAAAAATTAAAAGGAGATTGATAATGGACAAATTATTTAAACTAAAAGAGAACGGTACAGACGTTCGTACAGAGGTTCTCGCTGGTTTAACGACTTTCTTTGCAATGAGCTATATTCTCTTTGTAAACCCACAAATGCTTTCACAAACAGGAATGCCTGCTCAGGGTGTCTTCCTAGCAACGATTATTGGTGCAGTAGCGGGTACCTTGATGATGGCTTTCTACGCCAACTTACCTTATGCCCAAGCGCCAGGTATGGGACTCAATGCCTTCTTTACCTTTACGGTCGTATTTGGACTTGGTTATTCTTGGCAAGAAGCCCTAGCTATGGTCTTCATCTGTGGGATTATTTCATTGATTATTACCTTGACAAATGTTCGTAAAATGATCATTGAATCGATTCCAAATGCCCTTCGCTCAGCTATTTCAGCCGGTATTGGTGTCTTCCTTGCCTACGTGGGGATTAAGAATGCTGGACTTTTGAAATTCACGATTGATCCAGGAAACTATACTGCTATAGGAGAAGGGGCTGACAAAGCTCAAGCAACGATTGCAGCAAACTCTTCAGCAGTTCCAGGATTGGTCAGCTTTAATAATCCAGCTGTTTTGGTGGCTCTTGCAGGACTCGCTATCACAATTTTCTTTGTCATCAAAGGAATTAAAGGGGGAATTCTCCTCTCTATCTTGACAACAACTGTTCTTGCTATTGCAGTTGGTTTGGTAGATTTGTCAAGCATCGATTTTGCTAATAACCATGTTGGTGCAGCTTTTAAAGATTTGAAGACAATCTTTGGTGCAGCTCTTGGTTCAGAAGGTTTGGGAGCTTTGATTTCAGATACAGCTCGCTTGCCTGAAACTCTGATGGCTATTCTTGCCTTTTCATTGACAGATATTTTTGATACAATTGGTACCTTGATCGGTACAGGTGAAAAAGTTGGTATCGTAGCGACAAATGGTGAAAATCATCAATCAGCTAAGTTAGACAAGGCTCTTTACTCTGACTTGATTGGTACTTCAATTGGTGCCATCGCAGGTACTTCGAACGTAACGACTTATGTTGAGTCTGCTGCTGGTATTGGTGCAGGTGGACGTACTGGTTTGACAGCCTTGGTCGTGGCAATCTGTTTTGCGATCTCAAGCTTCTTTAGCCCACTTCTAGCGATTGTACCAACAGCCGCTACAGCTCCAATCTTGATTATTGTTGGGATTATGATGTTGGCTAGCTTGAAAAATATCCATTGGGACGATATGTCTGAAGCAGTTCCTGCTTTCTTCACATCTATCTTTATGGGATTCAGCTACTCTATCACTCAAGGGATTGCAGTTGGTTTCTTGACTTACACTTTGACTAAGCTTGTCAAAGGTCAAGCTAAAGATGTTCATGTCATGATTTGGATTTTGGATGCCTTGTTTATCCTTAACTACATCAGCATGGCCCTATAATAGAATGACCCAGGGGGATTTCCCCCTTTTTTTAATACAAAGTCTAGGAGATGAATGATGGAAGAGAAAAGTATGTGGAAAGAATTGTTGAATCGTGCAGTCTGGATTTTGGTCTTTTTACTTGCCGTAATTTTATATCAGATTCCTTTAGCGGTTACTGCTATTTTAACTTTAAATGCAGTACCACTGTTACAGTCAGGACTGATAGTTGCTGGTATTTCGATTGTAGTGTTGGCACTATTTATTATCGGAGCTCGTAAAACGCAATTAGCTAGTTTTAATTTTTCTTTTCTAAGAGCTAAGGATTTGGCACGCTTGGGCTTGAGTTATTTAGTCATTATCTGTTCAAATATACTTGGTTCTATCTTGTTGCAACTGTCAAATGAGACGACAACAGCTAACCAGTCTCAGATTAACGATATGGTTCAGAATAGTTCTCTGATTTCCAGTTTCTTCTTATTGGCCTTGCTTGCTCCAATTTGTGAGGAAATCTTGTGCCGTGGGATTGTTCCTAAAAAGATTTTCCGAGGAAAAGAGAACTTGGGATTTGTAGTCGGTACGGTTGTGTTTGCTTTATTGCATCAACCAAGTAATTTACCTTCTTTATTGATTTATGGAGGTATGTCGACAGTTCTATCTTGGACAGCCTACAAAACCCAACGTTTGGAAATGTCGATCTTACTTCACATGATTGTGAATGGGGTTGCTTTCTGTTTGTTGGCTCTTGTGGTGATCATGAGTCGGATTTTAGGAATTTCTGTTTAAGGTTTTTACAATTGCTTACTTGTTTCTACTGGGAAAAAGATGAATGCAATCGTGTCCATCTTTTTCTTTTTATGGTAAAATAGAGAAATAATATGATGAAAAGCCTTGAGGGAGTGACCGATATGTCAAGTAAAGCCAATCATGCAAAGACAGCTATTTGCGGAATTATCAATGTAACCCCAGATTCTTTTTCGGATGGTGGTCAATTTTTTGCTCTTGAGCAAGCGCTCCAGCAGGCTCGGAAGTTGATAGCAGAAGGAGCGAGTATGCTAGATATTGGCGGAGAATCGACTCGGCCGGGAAGTAGCTATGTTGAGATAGAAGAGGAAATCCAGCGTGTTGTTCCAGTGATTAAAGCGATTCGCAAGGAAAGTGATGTCCTTATCTCCATTGATACTTGGAAAAGTCAGGTGGCAGAGGCTGCTTTGGCTGCTGGTGCCAATCTAGTTAATGATATCACTGGTCTCATGGGTGATGAAAAAATGGCCCATGTGGTAGCTAAAGCGAGAGCGAAAGTGGTTATCATGTTTAATCCAGTCATGGCACGACCTCAGCATCCTAGCTCGCTCATCTTTCCTCATTTTGGCTTTGGTCAAGCTTTTACAGAGGAAGAGTTAGCTGACTTTGAAACATTGCCAATCGAAGACTTGATGGAGGCTTTCTTTGACAGAGCCTTATCGAGAGCGGACGAAGCTGGTATTGCACCAGAAAATATCCTGTTGGATCCGGGAATCGGCTTTGGTCTGACCAAGAAAGAAAATCTACTTCTTTTACGGGACCTGGATAAACTACATCAGAAAGGCTATCCAATCTTTCTCGGAGTTTCGCGCAAGCGATTTGTCATCAATATCCTAGAGGAGAATGGTTTTGAAGTCAATCCTGAGACAGAGCTTGGTTTCCGCAATCGGGACACGGCTTCGGCTCATGTAACCAGTATCGCTGCAAGGCAGGGTGTAGAAGTGGTGCGCGTGCATGACGTAGCTAGTCATAGGATGGCAGTTGAAATTGCCTTCGCTATTCGTCTGGCTGATGAAGCGGAAAATTTAGATTTAAAACAATATAAATAAGATGAAAGAATTTGAAAATAATCAGTGGATTGCTAACTATCGGACGGATCAACCGCATTTTGGCTTGGAACGAATGGTGGAACTGTTAGCTTTGCGCGGCAATCCCCATCTCAAACTCAAGGTCATCCATATCGGAGGGACCAATGGCAAGGGGTCGACCATTGCTTTTTTGAAAAAGATGCTAGAAAAGCTAGGACTGAGAGTTGGCGTGTTTAGCTCGCCCTATCTCATTCATTACACAGATCAGATTAGTATCAATGGGGAATCGATCTCAGAAGAGAAGCTAGAAGCCCTCATGGCAGACTATCAGTCTTTGCTGGAAGGGGAATCGGCTACCAATTTGCAGGGGACAACCGAGTTTGAGATTATCACAGCCATAGCCTATGACTACTTTGCCTCGGAGCAAGTAGATGTGGCTATCATGGAAGTGGGCATGGGTGGACTTTTGGATAGTACCAATGTCTGCCAGCCTATTCTAACAGGCCTCACGACTATTGGACTGGATCATGTGGCCCTACTTGGTGACACCTTGGAAGCCATAGCAGAGCAGAAAGCTGGTATTATCAAACAAGGTATTCCCTTGGTGACAGGTCGTATCGCTCCAGAAGCTTTGGTTGTCATTGACGCTATTGCGGAAGGGAAAGATGCGCCGAGACTTGCCTATGGGACAGATTATCAGGTTCGTCATCAAGAAAGTGTGGTGACAGGGGAAGTCTTTGACTATACAAGTGCTGTCAGACAAGGGCGCTTCCAGACAGGTTTACTTGGTTTGCACCAGATAGAGAATGCTGGGATGGCTCTAGCTTTACTTGATACTTTTTGTCAAGAAGATGGACGAGAGCTAGCAGCTAATACCTTGCTTGCTCAAGCCTTGGAAGAAACAAGTTGGCCAGGGCGTCTGGAAGTCGTGGCAAGGAACCCCCTGATGATTTTGGATGGAGCCCATAATCCCCATGCTATCAAGGCTTTATTAGCAACCTTGCAAGAACGCTTTGCGGATTATCATAAGGAAATCCTCTTTACTTGCATCAAAACCAAGGCCTTGGAGGATATGTTGGATTTGTTGGAGCAAATCCCAGATACCGAGCTTACCCTGACACATTTTGACGATAGTCGGGCGACTGATGAAAGCGTGCTGAAAGAGGCAGCTAAGTCTAGAAATCTCAGCTACCAAGGTTGGCAGGATTTTCTAGAGCAGAAATTGACAGATAAAAAAGAAGAGAAACAAACAGTTAGGATTGTCACGGGTTCCTTATATTTCTTGAGCCAAGTGAGAGCCTATCTGATGGAGAGGAAGAACGAAAATGGATACACAAAAGATTGAAACAGCTGTAAAAATGATTATCGAGGCTGTCGGAGAGGACGTTAATCGCGAGGGCTTGCAGGAAACACCTGCTCGTGTGGCTCGTATGTACCAAGAGATTTTTTCAGGTCTTGGTCAAACAGCGGAGGAACATTTGTCAAAATCCTTTGAGATTATTGACGATAATATGGTGGTAGAAAAGGATATTTTTTTCCATACCATGTGTGAACACCACTTCTTGCCATTTTATGGGAGAACACATATTGCCTACATTCCAGATGGCCGTGTGGCAGGCTTGTCTAAGCTAGCTCGTACGGTTGAAGTTTATTCTAAAAAGCCGCAAATTCAAGAACGTTTGAATATCGAAGTGGCCGATGCCTTGATGGAGTATCTAGGTGCTAAAGGAGCCTTTGTTGTCATTGAGGCAGAACATATGTGTATGAGCATGCGTGGTGTCAGAAAACCAGGCACTTCAACCTTGACGACAGTAGCTCGTGGTCTATTTGAAACAGATAAGGACCTTCGAGACCAGGCTTATCGTTTAATGGGACTATAATACTCTTCGAAAATCAAATTCAAACCACGTCAGCTTCCATCTGCAACCTCAAAACAGTGTTTTGAGCAGCCTGCGGCTAGCTTCCTAGTTTGCACTTTGATTTTCATTGAGTATAAAAAGAATCCGCTTGAAGCGGATTTTTCTAGAAAGGAATCATTATGGATCAACTGCAGATTAAGGATTTGGAAATTTTTGCCTATCATGGTCTTTTTCCGAGTGAGAAAGAATTGGGGCAGAAGTTTGTTATTTCCGCAATCCTATCCTATGATATGACCAAGGCGGCGACAGACTTGGATTTAACGGCTTCTGTCCATTATGGAGAACTGTGTCAGCAGTGGACGACTTGGTTTCAGGAAACCACTGAGGACTTGATTGAAACGGTAGCCTACAAACTGGTAGAACGTACCTTTGAGGCCTATCCTCTTGTCCAAGAAATGAAGTTGGAACTGAAAAAGCCTTGGGCGCCAGTGCATTTGCCACTAGACACTTGCTCAGTAACAATCCACCGTCACAAGCAACGGGCCTTTATCGCCCTAGGAAGTAATATGGGAGATAAACAAGCAAACTTGAAACAAGCCATTGAGAAGATGCGAGCTCGTAGCATCCATATTCTCAAAGAATCCAGTGTCTTGACGACGGAGCCTTGGGGTGGTGTGGAGCAAGATAGCTTTGCTAATCAAGTGGTTGAGGTGGAAACCTGGTTGCCGGCCCCAGTTCTATTAGAGACCTTGTTAGCCATTGAGTCAGAGATGGGACGGGTGAGAGAAGTACATTGGGGGCCTCGTTTGATTGATTTGGACTTGCTCTTTGTGGAGGATCAGATTCTTTATACAGACAACCTCATCTTGCCTCATCCTTATATAGCGGAACGCCTTTTTGTCCTTGAATCTCTTCAAGAAATTGCGCCTCATTTTATCCATCCTACCTTAAAGCAACCGATCCGCAACTTGTATAATGCTTTGAAAAAATAGAAAAAACTCTAGTTTTCAGTCGCTTGTAACTGAAGGCTAGAGTTTTTATACTCTTCGAAAATCTCTTCAAACCACGTCAGCGTCGCCTTACCGTA
>NZ_JVRR01000085.1 GCF_001070715.1 Streptococcus pseudopneumoniae | reverse complement strand
ACATCTTCCAAAGTTCGAAAGGCTTTATTCTTAAATCCACGTTTACGAATATCTTTCTACACTTGTTCAATGGGGTTCATCTCTGGTGTGTATGGAAGAATAAAGGTAAAGCCAATATTACTCGGAATCTTTAAGGTACTTGATTTATGACATATATCATTGTCTATGACAATGATATGAGGTGTCTTCCAAGCAGGTAGGAGTTGCGTTTTGAAACACTCTACAAAAAAGTCGCTCGTCATACTTTCCTTATAGATCTTAGGAACTATAAACTCTCTATCTACTTCCGCTCTAAGTGTCCTTGTTCATGTAATTTCTTTTCCCACGTGAAGAGAGTTCTAACTCCAACATCAAAAACTTTGGCTACTTCGACATGTCTATGCCCCTGTTTGATGTAATCTAGTGTTCTTTGTTTAAACTCTCTACTATATGCCATAGCTTTATTATAACATGCTTATACTCTTCGAAAATCAAATTCAAACCACGTCAGCGTCGCCTTACCGTACTCAAGTACAGCTTGCAGCTTGCTTTCTAGTTTGCTTTTTGATTTTCATTGAGTATTATTTTAAACTAAGCAATTATACAAGCTGTCAGCTATTTACTGTAAATTCATTAATTGGTATTCCAGTCTTATTATCGGTCTCAAATCAATATTTTGAGCTGTACTAGATAAGATGTATACTTTTCTCTTTGATTTTTGTTTACTTTTCCGAATAAATAGATAGAAGCATAGAATCTAGCAAACCTAGATTTAAAAATGTGCTATAATGAAAGGAGAAGAAATATGACTGTACGTCATCCGGGCATCAGCCCAACTAATGACTTGGTTGCTAAGAAGATTTTTAGCAATCCAGAGATCACTTGTCAATTTATCCGCGATATGCTAGACTTGCCCGCAAAAAATGTGACCATTTTGGAGGGAAGTAATATTCACGTCTTGCCATCTCTGCCCTACTCGGCTCAGGATTTTTACACTAGTATAGACGTCTTGGCGGAGTTGGATAATGGGACACAGGTTATTATTGAAATCCAAGTCCATCATCAGAATTTTTTCATCAATCGCCTGTGGGCTTACCTGTGTAGTCAGGTCAATCAAAATCTCGAAAAAATTCGCCAAAGAGAAGGTGATACCCACCAGAGCTATAAACACATCGCACCAGTATACGCTATCGCGATTGTGGACAGCAATTACTTTTCAGATGACTTGGCTTTTCATAGTTTTAGCATGCGCGAGGACACGACAGGTGAAGTCTTAACCATCACAAATAACGGACAAGAAAACCATCTGGTCAAGATGGCGTTCTTGGAATTAAAAAAATATAGAGAAACCAGCAAAGATAGCATTCGCAAACCGTGGTTAGAGTTTTTCGGGAACAAACCCTTTACTCAGCAACCCGAGCGAGCCATCAGCCAAGCAGACCAACTGCTGGACTATAAGAGCTGGTCCGAGGAGGACAGAAAGATGTTTAGCCAACTACGTATGCGAGAAGAACAAGCATTATTGGCCCATGACTATGCCTTGGAACAAGCTGAGGAGAAAGGGTTGGAGAGAGGTCTTGAACGAGGGAAAGCTGAAGGTAGTTTGTCTATGCTACTAAATCTCGTTCGCCAAGGTCTTCTGACTTCCGAGGTTGCCAGCTATCAGCTGGACATGACTGTCGCTGAGTTTGAGGCACTCTTGTGAACGAGTAAAAATGTTTTACCATCTATCTTGCAAAATAAATAGAATTTCTAATCCAAATGTTTTTTAATACCAAGCATAAGCAGAGTCGGTTTTTCTAGGATATTTGGGTTAAGACGATTATCTTGAATGCCTTAGGGAAACATGCTATACTGTTTGTATGATTATTTTACAAGCTAATAAAATTGAACGTTCTTTTGCAGGAGAGGTTCTTTTTGATAATATTAATCTGCAAGTTGATGAACGAGACAGGATTGCCCTTGTTGGGAAAAATGGTGCAGGTAAGTCTACTTTTTTGAAGATTTTAGTTGGAGAAGAGGAGCCAACTAGTGGAGAAATTAATAAGAAAAAAGATATTTCTCTGTCTTATCTAGCCCAAGATAGTCGTTTTGAGTCTGAAAATACCATCTACGATGAAATGCTTCATGTCTTTGATGACTTGCGTCGGACTGAGAAACAACTTCGTCAGATGGAGCTAGAGATGGGAGAAAAGTCTGGTGATGATTTGGATAAACTGATGTCAGATTACGACCGCTTATCTGAGAATTTTCGCCAAGCAGGTGGCTTTACATATGAAGCTGATATTCGAGCGATTTTGAATGGATTCAAGTTTGATGAATCTATGTGGCAGATGAAAATTGCTGAGCTTTCTGGCGGCCAAAACACTCGCTTGGCACTGGCCAAAATGCTCCTTGAAAAGCCCAATCTCTTGGTCTTGGACGAGCCAACCAACCACTTGGATATTGAAACTATTGCCTGGCTAGAGAATTACTTGGTAAACTATAGCGGTGCCCTCATTATCGTCAGCCACGACCGTTATTTCTTGGATAAGGTTGCGACGATTACGCTGGATTTGACCAAGCATTCCTTGGATCGCTATGTGGGCAACTACTCTCGTTTTGTCGAGTTGAAGGAGCAAAAACTAGCTACTGAGGCAAAAAACTATGAAAAGCAACAGAAGGAAATTGCTGCTCTGGAAGACTTTGTCAATCGCAATTTAGTCCGTGCTTCAACGACCAAACGTGCCCAATCCCGTCGTAAACAACTAGAAAAAATGGATCGCTTAGACAAGCCTGAAGCGGGTAAGAAATCAGCCAACATGACCTTCCAGTCTGAAAAAACGTCGGGCAATGTTGTCCTGACTGTTGAAAATGCAGCTATTGGCTATGATGGGGAAGTCCTGTCACAACCGATTAACCTAGACCTTCGTAAGATGAATGCTGTTGCCATCGTTGGTCCAAATGGTATTGGAAAGTCAACCTTTATCAAGTCTATTGTGGACCAGATTCCGTTTATCAAGGGGGAAAAGCGCTTTGGTGCCAATGTTGAGGTTGGTTACTATGACCAAACCCAAAGCAAGCTGACACCAAGTAATACGGTGCTTGATGAACTCTGGAATGATTTCAAACTGACACCAGAAGTTGAAATCCGCAACCGTCTAGGTGCCTTCCTTTTCTCAGGAGATGATGTTAAAAAATCAGTCGGCATGTTGTCAGGTGGCGAAAAAGCTCGTTTACTTTTAGCTAAATTGTCTATGGAGAACAACAACTTCTTGATTCTGGATGAGCCAACCAACCACTTGGATATTGATAGCAAGGAAGTGCTAGAAAATGCCTTGATTGACTTTGATGGAACTCTTCTATTTGTCAGCCACGACCGTTACTTTATCAATCGTGTGGCAACTCATGTTTTGGAATTGTCTGAGAATGGTTCGACCCTCTACCTTGGAGATTATGACTACTATGTTGAAAAGAAAGCAGAAGTAGAAATGATTCAAACTGAGGAAGCTTCAACCAGCAATCAAGCAAAAGAAGCAAGCCCAGTTAATGACTATCAAGCTCAGAAAGAAAGTCAAAAAGAAGTTCGTAAGCTCATGCGACAAATCGAAAGTCTAGAAGCTGAAATAGAAGAGCTAGAAAGTCAAAGCCAAGCCATTTCTGAACAAATGTTGGAAACAAACGATGCAGGTAAACTGATGGAATTGCAAGCTGAGCTGGACAAAATTAGCCACCGTCAGGAAGAAGCTATGCTTGAATGGGAAGAATTATCAGAGCAGGTGTAAAGATGGAACATCTTGGAAAAGTATTTCGTGAATTTCGAACAAGTGGAAATTATTCTTTAAAGGAGGCAGCAGGGGAGTCTTGCTCTACCTCTCAGTTATCTCGCTTTGAGCTTGGAGAGTCTGACCTAGCAGTCTCGCGTTTCTTTGAGATTTTGGATAACATTCATGTAACAATCGAAAATTTCATGGACAAGGCTAGGGATTTTCAAAATCATGAACATGTTGCCATGATGGCACAGATTATCCCGCTTTACTACTCAAATGATATTGCAGGTTTTCAAAAGCTTCAAGAAGAACAACTTGAAAAGGCTAAGAGTTCGATAAATCCTCTCTATTTTGAGCTGAACTGGATTTTGTTACAAGGTTTGATTTGTCAAAGAGATTCGAGTTATGAGATGAAGCAGGATGATTTGGATAAGGTAGCAGATTATCTCTTTAAAACAGAAGAATGGACCATGTATGAGTTGATTCTGTTTGGTAACCTCTATAGTTTCTACGATGTGGATTATGTCACTCGGATTGGTAGAGAAGTTATGGAGAGGGAGGAATTTTACCTAGAGATTGGTCGCCATAAGAGATTAGTGTTGATTTTGGCCCTCAATTGTTACCAGCATTGTTTAGAGCATTTTTCTTTTGACAATGCAAGCTATTTTGAGACTTATACAGAGAAGATTATTGGTAAAAACATTAGTCTGTATGAACGAAATATTTTACATTACTTAAAAGGTTTTGCCTTGTATCAAAAAGGAAAGTGTAAAGAAGGTTGTAGCCAGATGCAAGAGGCCATGCATATTTTTGACGTGCTAGGTCTCCCAGAGCAAGTAGCCTATTATCAGGAACACTACGAAAAATTTGTCAAAGATTAATTTTCCCAAATAAGGGAAAAAGAAAAAAGCTCCTTTCGGTTTTGATACAATAGTTTCAAAATTTGAGAGGAGTTTTTATATGAATCGCTATGCAGTACAGCTGATTAGTCGTGGAGCTGTTAACAAGATAGGGAATATGCTCTATGATTATGGAAATAGTGTCTGGTTGGCGTCCATGGGAACTATCGGACAGACAGTTTTAGGAATGTATCAGATTTCTGAACTCGTCACATCTATTCTCGTAAATCCCTTTGGCGGAGTCATTTCAGACCGTTTTTCTCGTCGTAAGATTTTAATGACGACAGACCTTGTTTGTGGGATGCTTTGCCTGGCTATTTCTTTCATAAGGAATGACAGCTGGATGATTGGCGCTTTGATTTTTACCAATATTGTGCAGGCTATTGCTTTTGCCTTTTCTAGACCTGCAAATAAGGCCATTATCACAGAATTGGTAGAGAAGGATGAACTGGTCCTCTACAATTCTCGTTTGGAATTAGTGATGCAGGTTGTCAGTGTGAGTTCCCCTGTACTTTCTTTTCTGGTTTTACAATTTGCAAGTCTTCGCATTACCTTGGTATTAGATGCCCTTAGTTTTTTCCTCGCTTTTGGTTTGGTAGCCTTGCTTCCAAAGAAAGAAGAGAAGACTTTTGGAGAGAAGAAACTTACATTCAACGTTATTTTTTCTGATATCAAGGAGGGAGTTCACTATATTGTGAAGCAAAAGGAAATCTTCTTTTTGTTAGTCATGGCTTCAAGTGTCAATTTTTTCTTTGCAGCTTTTAATTACCTCCTTCCCTTTTCAAATCAGCTTTATGGAGTTCAAGGTGCCTATGCCACTATTTTAACTATGGGTGCTATTGGGTCTATTGTTGGGGCCCTGTTAGCTAGTAAGATTAAAGCCAGTATGGAAATGCTTCTGTTTTTATTGGCTCTGACTGGACTTGGGGTGATGATAATGGGATTTTCCCTCCCATCCTATCTTACTTTTTCAGGTAATTTCGTTTGTGAATTGTTTATGACGATGTTCAATATTCACTTTTTTACTCAAGTACAAACCAAGGTTGAAGGTGAATATTTGGGTAGAGTTCTCAGTTCGATTTATACCTTAGCTATACTTTTTATGCCAATTGCAACAGGTTTAATGACCTTTCTTTCAAGTGTTCATCTTTATTCTTTCTTGATTATTGGACTTGGAGTTGTCGCCTTATCCTTCTTAGCTCTAGGCTATGTACGAACTCGTTTTGAAAAAGAGACATAAGTTTGCTTGGACTTTAAAAATAATTCCAATCTAAGTATTTTTTCCGCCCTTCTCGTTTGTGAGGAGGGCTTAGTTTATGGTAAAATGGTCTTATGAATAAAAGAGTGAATGAGTTAGTCACCTTGCTCAATCGCTATGCGACTGAGTACTATACCAGCGACAATCCGTCGGTTTCAGACAGTGAGTATGACCGCCTTTACCGTGAGTTGGTTGAGTTGGAGGCTGCCTATCCAGATCAAGTATTAGCAGACAGTCCGACCCATCGTGTTGGTGGCAAAGTCTTAGATGGTTTTGAAAAATACAGTCATCAGTATCCTCTTTATAGTTTGCAGGATGCTTTTTCACGTGAGGAGCTTGAAGCTTTTGACGCGCGTGTTCGTAAGGAAGTGGCTCATCCGACCTATATTTGTGAGCTGAAAATTGATGGCTTGTCTATCTCGCTTACTTATGAAAAGGGGATTTTAGTTGTTGGTGCAACACGTGGAGACGGTTCTGTTGGGGAGAATATCACAGAAAACCTCAAGCGTGTTAAGGACATTCCTTTGACCTTGCCAGAAGAACTAGATATCACAGTTCGTGGGGAATGTTACATGCCACGCGCTTCTTTTGACCAGGTCAACCAAGCTCGCCAAGAAAATGGAGAGCCTGAATTTGCCAATCCTCGTAATGCGGCGGCAGGCACACTACGTCAGTTGGATACAGCAGTAGTTGCCAAGCGTAATCTTGCAACGTTTCTCTATCAAGAAGCCAGCCCGTCAACTCGTGACAGCCAAGAAAAGGTCTTGAAGCATCTAGAACAGCTCGGTTTTGTAGTCAATCCTAAGCGGATTTTGGCTGAAAACATAGATGAAATCTGGAATTTTATTCAAGAAGTAGGACAGGAACGAGACAGTCTTCCCTATGATATCGATGGGGTGGTGATCAAGGTCAATGACCTAGCAGGTCAAGAAGAACTTGGTTTTACAGTTAAGGCTCCAAAGTGGGCAGTGGCCTACAAGTTTCCTGCTGAGGAAAAAGAAGCTCAACTCTTGTCAGTTGATTGGACAGTTGGTCGTACCGGTGTTGTAACTCCGACTGCCAATCTGACCCCTGTTCAGCTAGCCGGTACAACTGTTAGTCGTGCGACCCTGCATAATGTGGATTATATTGTTGAAAAAGATATCCGCAAAGACGACACGGTTATCGTCTATAAGGCTGGGGACATCATCCCTGCCGTTTTACGAGTGGTGGAGTCCAAACGGATTTCTAAAGAAAAACTAGATATCCCTACAAACTGTCCAAGTTGTGACTCTGACTTGTTGCACTTTGAAGATGAAGTGGCTCTCCGTTGTATCAATCCGCGTTGTCCTGCCCAAATCATGGAAGGTTTGATCCACTTTGCTTCTCGAGATGCCATGAATATTACAGGCCTTGGTCCATCTATTGTTGAGAAGCTCTTTGCTGCTAATTTAGTCAAGGATGTGGCGGATATTTATCGTTTGCAAGAAGAAGATTTCCTCCTTTTAGAGGGGGTCAAGGAAAAGTCTGCTGCTAAACTGTATCAAGCCATTCAAGCCTCTAAGAAAAATTCTGCCGAAAAGCTCTTGTTTGGTTTGGGAATTCGCCATGTCGGAAGCAAGGCCAGTCAGCTCTTACTTCAACATTTCCATTCAATTGAAAATCTGGCTCAAGCAGATCCAGAGGAAGTGGCTAGTATTGAAAGTTTGGGTGGTGTGATTGCCAAGAGTCTTCAGACATATTTTGCGACAGAAGGCTCTGAAATTCTCCTCAGAGAATTGAAAGAAGCTGGGGTCAATCTGGATTACAAAGGTCAGACAGTAGTAGCGGATGCGGCCTTGTCAGGTTTGACCGTTGTATTGACTGGGAAATTGGAACGTCTCAAGCGCTCAGAAGCTAAAAGTAAACTCGAAAGTCTGGGTGCCAAGGTAACAGGCAGTGTTTCTAAAAAGACCAATCTCGTCGTTGCAGGAGCAGATGCGGGAAGTAAACTTCAAAAAGCACAAGAACTTGGTATCGAAGTTCGAGACGAAGCTTGGCTAGAAAGTTTGTAATGATCGTTTAAAAACAGAGTTTAGATAATATGACTATGTTTGTTAATTGAGACGAGATTGACAAAATTTATTAGTGAAATAGAAACAAATTAAAAAGTAAAAAGGAAAAATAAAAATGTATAACTACCCTATGCGCATTCATTACCATCGCAAGAATGGTGAATACGATACTTGCTCTTTTGTAAAGAGTAAGGATCAACGAATTGATTTGCTAACCTACAAAGAAGATTATTTTGGAGCCTTATTTAGTTTTGAACACCCAAGCGTTCATCCCTTAGAAAGCTTGAATTTTGTAGTTCATACCGGCCAAACTAGTAAAGAATATGCTATCCGTTTTAATCACTATCCTCTATTAACAGAGGTCTGGATTTTGGAAGGCGATGATCGGATTTATTACTCTGAAAATCCTGCTATTGCCAGTCCTTTCTATAAAAATCAAAATCCTTTTGCCTTTGATAAGGCCATTAACAGTGCTAGTTTTGACCACCACTGGGGCTACCAAGGGGAATTGGGTTGCCGTGTAGAGGACAATCAGGCTCATTTTTCCCTTTGGTCACCAACAGCGACAGCAGTGCAGGTTGTGGTTTATGAATCAGCTGCTAATGATGCCTCTGTTTGGAAAACTTTTGATATGGAAAGAGGCAATCGCTACTCTTATAACCATAAGGACAATACTATTGGTGTCTGGAGTTTGGATGTTGAGGAAGATTTGACTGGTAAGGCTTATCAGTATCAAGTCCAATTTCCTCATCACCAAACACTAACACGCGATCCTTATACCATCGCGACTAGCCCTGATGGCAAACGTTCAGCTATTTTGAGTCATGAAGAAAAGCAAGTCGAAAACTTCGAGGTCAAGCATGGTTCTGAGGCTGCTTGGCGCTTGGCAAATCCATGTAAGGCAGTTATCTGTGAAATGCACATCCGTGATTTGACCCAATCACCGACCTCAGGTGTGGATGAACATCTTCGAGGAACTTTCTTGGGTGCTGCTCAGACTGGAACGGTTAACCAGTACGGTCAGTCAACTGCTTTTGATCACATCAAGAAGTTGGGCTACAATTATGTTCAGTTGCAACCAATTGCAGACCGTCATAAAGAATATGATGAGGATGGGAATGTAACCTACAACTGGGGTTATGATCCACAAAACTATAACGCACCAGAAACCAGCCTTTCAACCAATCCAGAGGATCCTGCTCAGGTTATTCGTGATTTGAAGGCCATGGTTCAAGCCTATCACAATGCGGGTATTGGTGTTATTATGGATGTGGTCTATAATCATACCTTCTCAGTAGTTGATGCACCTTTCCAAACAACTGTCCCTGATTACTATTATCGTATGAATCCAGACGGTACCTTCCAGAATGGAACGGGTGTTGGAAATGAAACAGCCAGCGAACATGAAATGTTCCGCAAGTATATGATTGATTCTCTTCTATACTGGGTTCAGGAATACAATATTGACGGATTTCGTTTTGATTTGATGGGGATTCATGATGTCAAGACCATGCAGATGATTCGTCAGAGCTTGGATGAAATCGACCCTAACATTATCCTCTATGGAGAAGGTTGGGACATGGGAACAGGTCTTGCCCCTTATGATAAGGCTAAGAAAGACAACGCCTACGAAATGCCAAATATTGGTTTCTTTAATGACAATCAGCGTGATGCTGTCAAAGGTGGAGAAGTTTATGGTGCTATCAAGTCAGGTTTTGTCAGCGGTGCTGCGACAGAGCCAATTCTTGCCAAAGCAATTCTAGGCAGTCGTGAATTAGGAACCTATACACATCCAAATCAAGTACTTAACTATGTGGAAGCCCATGACAATTACAATCTTCACGATTTATTGGCAACTCTTCATCCAGACCAAAGTTCAGAACAAATCATGCGCAAGGTTGAGACAGCCACAGCTATGAACCTACTCATGCAAGGGATGGCCTTTATGGAAATCGGTCAAGAATTTGGTCGTACCAAACTAGTTGCGACTGGTGAAAATGGTGAGTTGACCCATGATGATAGAGAGCGTGCTATGAATAGCTATAATGCTCCAGACAGTGTGAACCAAGTGAACTGGGACTTGATTAATGAGCGTCAAGATAGTATTGAGTTTATCCGTCAGATGATTCGATTGAAGACAGGAACCGGTGCCTTTTCTTACCCTACTTATGATGAAATTTACCATCATGTTTTTGTTCATTCAGCAAATGAACATAGTGGTTTGATTGTCTATGAGATTCAAGGTGAAGACCATTTACTGGTTGTATTTAATGCTAAAGGGCAAGACTTCCAGTTTGAAAATGCTGGAAATCTAGAACTATTGGTGACCAATAGCCATTTAAGTGATAAAGACATGGTTAGCGGCGTCAGTGCCAGCGTCTTTAAAGTCTTGTAGAAGAAATCAAAAGTTATCAAGTATGTCGTATAATTTCTAGGATATCTTCTTGCTAAAAATTATAAAACTCAATGAAGAATAACATAGCATGAAAAAGGTTTAGTTCATCTAAGCCTTTTCTTCTTGTACTGACTGCTTAACAAAAGAGTTCAAATAGTTTGAAAAGTCAAGCTTGTGAAAATAATCTCAAAAATATTGCAAAAAGGGTTGTAATTTTCTGAAAATTTGGTAAAATATATCTTAATCATTTTCAGGAGGACGAGAATTTGACAAGATATAATAATTTAGTAAATGGAGAATGGAAATCATCTGAAAAAGAAATTACGATTTATTCACCAATCAATCAAGAAGAATTAGGGACAGTACCCGCTATGAGCCAAGCAGAAGTAGATGAGGCTATGCAAGCTGCGCGTGCAGCCTTGCCTGCATGGCGTGCTTTGTCAGCAGTTGAACGTGCGGCTTATTTGCATAAAACAGCAGCTATTTTAGAACGCGATAAAGAAAAAATTGGTACTATTCTTGCCAAAGAAGTAGCAAAAGGGATTAAAGCAGCCATTGGAGAAGTAGTGCGTACAGCAGACTTGATTCGTTATGCTGCTGAGGAAGGTCTCCGTATCACTGGACAAGCAATGGAAGGTGGTGGTTTTGAGGCAGCAAGTAAAAACAAACTGGCTGTTGTCCGTCGTGAGCCGGTTGGAGTCGTGCTAGCTATTGCTCCCTTTAACTATCCAGTTAATCTTTCTGGTTCTAAGATTGCTCCGGCCTTGATTGCAGGGAATGTTGTTATGTTTAAGCCACCAACACAAGGTTCCATTTCTGGTCTCTTGTTGGCTAAGGCCTTTGAAGAAGCAGGGATTCCAGCAGGTGTTTTCAATACCATTACGGGACGTGGTTCAGAAATTGGGGATTATATCATTGAGCACAAAGAAGTCAACTTCATCAACTTTACAGGTTCAACTCCTATCGGAGAACGTATTGGTCGTTTAGCTGGTATGCGTCCTATCATGCTGGAGCTTGGCGGGAAAGATGCAGCTCTTGTACTAGAAGATGCAGATTTGGAACATGCTGCCAAGCAAATTGTTGCGGGTGCCTTTAGCTACTCAGGCCAACGTTGCACGGCCATTAAACGTGTCATTGTTCTTGAAAGTGTAGCAGATACATTAGTTACTTTGCTTCAAGCAGAGGTTGCTAAATTAACAGTTGGTGACCCATTTGACAATGCTGATATTACACCTGTTATTGACAATGCTTCAGCAGACTTCATCTGGGGCTTGATTGAGGATGCACAAGAAAAAGGGGCTCAGGCTCTTACACCAATCAAACGTGAGGGCAATCTTCTCTGGCCAGTGCTTTTTGACCAAGTGACAAAAGATATGAAGGTAGCATGGGAAGAGCCATTTGGTCCTGTTTTACCAATTATTCGTGTGGCTAATGTAGAAGAAGCAATTGCCTTTGCTAACGAATCTGAATTCGGCCTTCAATCCTCAGTCTTTACAAATGATTTCAAAAAGGCTTTTGAAATTGCTGAAAAACTTGAAGTGGGTACAGTTCATATTAATAATAAAACCCAACGTGGTCCAGATAATTTCCCATTCCTTGGTGTCAAAGGTTCTGGAGCTGGAGTGCAAGGAATTAAATATAGCATTGAAGCGATGACAAATGTCAAATCCATTGTTTTTGATGTGAAATAAAATGTAAAATCAGGAAATTGTTTTCCTGGTTTTATTTTTTAATTTAAAACAACAATTTTATTAGTAAAATGACGAACTTTATGATAGTATTGTAAAAAAACAATTCGTTTTCATAATCTGTTTGAAAATTTCTTGATTTACAAGTGGACACATCAGTGAATTTGTTGAAGATTTTCAAAAGAATTTTTACTAAATATAGTAATTCACTTGAATCTTCTCTAAAAAGGTAGTATAATAAAAACATAGAAAACGCTTACAGAAAAGAGGAGGTCTTATGGATAAAAGAGAAGCTTTGCGCACCTTTATGACAGGAGAAAATTTTCACCTTCAGCATTATCTAGGAGCACATAGGGAAGAGCTAAATGGAGAGTATGGTTATACATTTCGTGTATGGGCTCCCAATGCTCAGGCTGTCCACTTGGTTGGTGATTTTACCAACTGGATTGAGGGTCAGATTCCAATGGAACGAAATGACTTTGGGGTCTGGGAAGTCTTTACCAATATGGCTCAAGAAGGGCATATTTACAAATATCATGTCACACGTCAAAATGGTCATCAACTGATGAAGATTGACCCTTTTGCTGTCAGATATGAGGCGCGTCCAGGAACAGGGGCAATCGTAACAGAGCTTCCTGAGAAGAAATGGAGGGATGGACTTTGGCTGGCACGAAGAAAACGTTGGGGCTTTGCTGAACGTCCTGTCAATATCTATGAAGTTCACGCTGGCTCATGGAAAAGAAATTCTGATGGCAGTCCTTATAGTTTTGCCCAGCTCAAGGATGAACTCATTCCTTATCTCGTTGAAATGAACTATACTCATATTGAGTTTATGCCCTTGATGTCCCACCCTTTGGGGTTGAGTTGGGGTTATCAGCTTATGGGTTACTTCGCTTTAGAGCATGCTTATGGCCGACCAGAGGAGTTTCAAGATTTTGTCGAGGAGTGTCATATCCATAATATTGGGGTTATTGTGGACTGGGTACCAGGTCACTTTACCATCAACGATGATGCCTTAGCCTATTATGACGGAACACCGACTTTTGAGTACCAAGACCATAATAAGGCTCATAACTATGGTTGGGGTGCCCTTAATTTTGACCTTGGAAAAAATGAAGTCCAGTCCTTCTTGATTTCTTGTATTAAGCATTGGATCGATGTCTATCATTTGGATGGTATTCGTGTGGATGCTGTTAGCAACATGCTCTATTTGGACTATGATGATGCTCCATGGACACCTAATAAAGATGGGGGAAATCTCAACTATGAAGGTTATTATTTCCTTCAACGCTTGAATGACATTATTAAGTTAGAATATCCAGATGTGATGATGATTGCAGAAGAAAGTTCGTCTGCAACCAAGATTACGGGAATGAGAGAGCTTGGTGGTCTAGGATTTGACTACAAATGGAACATGGGCTGGATGAATGATATCCTCCGTTTCTACGAAGAAGATCCGATTTATCGTAAATATGACTTTAATTTGGTGACTTTTAGCTTTATGTATGTTTTCAATGAAAACTATCTCTTGCCATTCTCGCACGATGAAGTGGTTCATGGCAAGAAGAGTATGATGCATAAGATGTGGGGAGATCGTTACAATCAATTCGCAGGCTTGCGCAACCTCTATACGTACCAAATTTGTCACCCTGGTAAGAAATTGCTGTTCATGGGTAGCGAATACGGCCAATTCCTAGAATGGAGATCTGAAGAGCAGTTGGAATGGTCTAATCTAGAAGACCCTATGAATGCTAAGATGAAGTATTTCACTTCTCAGCTAAACCAGTTTTACAAAGACAACCGCTGTCTGTGGGAAATTGATACCAGCTATGATGGTATTGAAATCATCGATGCGGATAATCGAGACCAGAGTGTTCTTTCCTTCATCCGTAAGGGTAAGAAGGGCGACATGCTAGTCTGCGTCTTTAATATGGCACCTGTTGAACGAAGAGATTTTACAATCGGACTACCCGTTGCAGGAATTTACGAAGAAGTATGGAATACTGAGTTGGAAGAGTGGGGCGGCGTCTGGAAAGAACATAATCAAACTGTTCAAACGCAAGAAGGACTATGGAAAGATTATGAGCAGACCTTAACCTTTACCCTACCGGCTATGGGAGCTAGTGTATGGAAAATCAAACGCCGCTTGAAGTCCACTAAAACCGTCACAAGTAAAAACCAAAAAGGAGTAGAAAATGAAGAATGAAATGTTAGCTTTGATTCTTGCTGGTGGGCAAGGAACTCGTCTCGGTAAACTCACTCAAAGTATTGCAAAACCAGCTGTGCAATTTGGTGGGCGCTACCGTATCATTGACTTTGCCCTATCAAACTGTGCCAACTCAGGGATTCACAATGTTGGAGTCATTACACAGTATCAACCTCTTGCTCTCAACAATCATATTGGGAACGGTTCAAGCTGGGGACTAGATGGTATCAATTCTGGTGTTTCTATTCTCCAACCTTATTCTGCCAGTGAAGGAAATCGTTGGTTTGAGGGGACTAGTCACGCTATTTACCAAAATATCGACTATATCGACAGTGTCAATCCTGAGTATGTCTTGATTTTGTCTGGGGATCACATCTACAAAATGGACTATGATGATATGCTCCAGTCTCATAAGGATAATAATGCCAGCTTGACAGTAGCAGTTTTAGACGTCCCTCTTAAAGAAGCGAGCCGTTTTGGTATCATGAACACAGATGCTAACAATCGTATTGTTGAATTTGAAGAAAAACCAGCTCAACCTAAATCTACAAAAGCTTCTATGGGAATCTACATTTTTGATTGGCAACGCCTTCGTAATATGTTAGTCGCTGCTGAAAAGAGCAAGGTTGACATGTCAGACTTTGGTAAAAATGTCATTCCAAATTACCTTGAGTCAGGTGAAAGTGTTTATGCCTACGAATTTAGTGGTTATTGGAAAGATGTTGGTACGATTGAGTCGCTTTGGGAAGCCAACATGGAGTACATTTCTCCAGAAAATGCCTTGGATAGTCGTAACCGTCAATGGAAGATTTACTCAAGAAACTTGATTTCACCACCAAACTTCCTCGGGGCAAATGCTGATGTGGAAGACTCATTAGTTGTAGACGGATGTTTCGTTGATGGAACTGTTAAACATTCTATCCTTTCAACAGGCGCGCAAGTTCGCGAAGGAGCGGAAGTTGTTGATTCAGTTATCATGAGTGGAGCTATCATTGGTCAAGGAGCTAAGATTAAACGTGCCATTATTGGTGAAGGTGCGATTATTTCTGACGGTGTCGAAATTGATGGAACAGATGAAGTACAAGTTGTAGGATATGATGAAGTAGTGGGGGTAGCAACAGATGAAGATTGATAAATATTCTGCCATTTTAGGAAATACAGTTGGTTTTCATGATATGTCGACATTGACGGACCACCGTCCAGTAGCAAGTTTGCCATTTGGTGGGAAATATCGTTTGATTGACTTCCCGCTCTCAAGTCTTGCCAATGCTGGTGTTCGCAGCGTCTTTGGTATTTTCCAGCAGGATAATATCAGCTCAGTCTTTGACCATATTCGTTCAGGACGCGAGTGGGGCTTATCAACCCTTCTTAGCCATTACTATCTAGGAATTTACAATACCCGTGTAGAAAGTAGCACAGTTGGAAAAGAATACTATCAACAGCTTCTCACTTATTTGAAACGTTCTGGGTCAAACCAAACAGTTTCACTCAACTGTGATGTTTTGATTAACATTGATTTGAACCAAGTTTTCCACCTACATAGTACAACAAAAGGGCCTATCACTGTAGTTTATAAAAAACTAGCTAAGAAAGATGTCTCAGAAGTAAATGCAATCTTAGAAGTGGATGAAACAGACCATGTTCGTTCTCATAAACTCTTTGATAGCAAGTCAACAGCTGAAACGTTCAATATGTCTACAGATATCTTTGTCGTTGATACACCTTGGTTGATTGAACGCTTGGAAGAAGAAGCTAAAAAAGAACATCCAGAGAAGTTGCGTTATGTTTTACGGGATTTGGCTGCAAAAGAGGGAGCTTTCGCCTACGAGTACACAGGCTATCTAGCCAATATTCACTCTGTTAAATCTTATTATCAAGCAAATATTGATATGCTTGAATCACAAAAATTCTACTCTCTCTTCTCACCAAATCAAAAGATTTATACAAAAGTTAAGAATGAAGAACCGACCTACTACTCTAATACATCTAAAGTCAGCACTTCTCAGTTTGCCTCTGGTAGTATCATTGAAGGTCAAGTGACTAATTCTGTTCTATCACGTAATATTCATGTCCATAAGGATAGCCTGGTTAAAGATAGCCTGCTCTTCCCTCGTGTTGTGATTGGAGAAGGAGCTCAGGTCGAATATGCTATCTTGGACAAGGGTGTTGAAGTTGCGGATGGTGTTGTGATTCGAGGCACTGCAGAACATCCAGTTGTCGTTAAGAAAGGTAGCAAAGTAACAGAGGATATTCATTCATGAAAATTTTATTTGTAGCAGCAGAGGGTGCACCCTTTTCAAAAACAGGTGGTTTGGGAGACGTCATTGGCGCTCTTCCCAAATCACTGGTAAAAGCTGGGCACGAAGTTGCAGTGATTTTACCCTACTATGACATGGTAGAGGCTAAATTTGGAAATCAGATTGAAGATGTGCTTCATTTTGAGGTGAGTGTTGGTTGGCGCAGACAGTACTGTGGGATTAAGAAAACCGTCTTAAACGGTGTAACCTTCTACTTTATTGACAGCCAATATTATTTCTTCCGTGGTCATGTTTACGGTGATTTTGACGACGGAGAACGCTTTGCTTTCTTCCAACTGGCTGCCATTGAGGCTATGGAAAGGATTGACTTCATTCCTGACCTTCTTCATGTTCATGACTACCATACAGCCATGATACCGTTCTTGTTAAAGGAAAAATACCGTTGGATTCAAGCCTATGAGGGCATTAAAACAGTTTTAACCATTCATAATTTAGAATTCCAAGGACAATTTTCAGAAGGAATGTTATGGGATTTGTTTGGAGTTGGCTTTGAACGTTACGCTGATGGAACCCTTCGCTGGAATAACTGTCTGAACTGGATGAAGGCTGGTATTCTTTATGCTGACCGTGTTTCAACCGTTTCGCCTAGTTATGCTCATGAAATTATGACCAGTCAGTTCGGATGTAACTTGGATCAGATTCTTCGAATGGAGTCTGGCAAGGTGTCTGGTATCGTGAACGGGATTGATGCTGATCTTTATAATCCTCAGACGGATGCTCTTTTAGACTATCATTTCAATCAGGAAGATTTGTCTGGGAAAGACCAAAACAAGGCAAAATTACAAGAGAGAGTTGGCTTGCCAGTTAGAGCTGACGTTCCACTGGTGGGAATTGTTTCTCGTTTGACACGTCAAAAAGGTTTTGATGTGGTGGTCGAAAGTCTTCACCATATCTTGCAAAATGATGTTCAGATTGTTCTTTTGGGAACTGGCGATCCAGCCTTTGAAGGAGCTTTCTCATGGTTTGCTCAGATTTACCCAGACAAGCTATCAGCAAATATTACTTTTGATGTCAAACTTGCTCAAGAAATCTATGCTGCTTGTGACCTCTTCCTCATGCCGAGTCGTTTTGAACCATGTGGCTTGTCTCAAATGATGGCGATGCGTTATGGAACCTTGCCATTGGTCCATGAAGTTGGTGGCTTGCGAGATACCGTTCGCGCTTTCAATCCAATCGAAGGAAGCGGTACTGGCTTTAGCTTTGACAATCTATCTCCCTATTGGTTAAATTGGACTTTCCAAACAGCTTTGGACTTGTATAGAAATCATCCAGACATTTGGAGAAACCTACAAAAACAAGCTATGGAGTGTGATTTCTCATGGGATACAGCCTGCAGGTCATACCTTGACTTGTACCATAGTTTAGTTAATTAATAGATAAAATCGTATGATGACTTCATACGATTTTTAGGCTGTTTAGAGAGGAGAACTGATGTCTCAAGTAAAAGGCTTGTGTGTCATGGATGTGGATGGAACCTTAATTCTAGAAGAAGTGATTGATTTGTTGGGAAGAGAGGTAGGTTGTGAGGCGGAAATTGCGCAGATTACAAGTCAGGCAATGCGAGGAGAGATAGACTTTGAAAGCAGTTTACGAAAAAGAGTTTCCTTGTTGGAAGGTCTTCCTATTTCGGTTTTTGATAAAGTCTTCAGCACTATTCATCTAACGCCAAATGCCCAGAAATTTATCTCTATTCTCCAAAAGAACGGCATTCTAGTTGGTCTGGTGTCTGGTGGATTTACACCAATAGTTGAGAGACTAGCTAAATCCCTCGACATTGCCTATTTCTCTGCCAATCAACTTGAAGTCAAAGATGGTCTTCTAACAGGGAAATTAGTTGGACAAATTATCAGTCCCCAGGTCAAAAAAGAGACTCTGGAAAAATGGAGAGAGAAACTAAAACTTCCTAAAGAAAGAACGATTGCAATCGGTGACGGGGCAAATGACTTATTAATGTTGAAATCAGCAGGACTGGGAATTGCTTTTTGTGCCAAAGAAGTGCTGAAACAGGAAATACCAAATCATGTTGACAAGAGGGATTTTTTAGAAGTTCTTCCTTTGATTGACTGTTTAGAATGAGGGAAAATATGAAGATTGTAATTGCACCAGATTCGTTTAAGGAAAGCTTGACTGCTGAAGAGGTAGCTGAAGCAATAAAAAGAGGCTTCCAACAATCGATAGCAGATGTAGACTGTCTCCTCTGCCCTGTTGGTGATGGGGGAGAAGGTACTGTAGATGCTATCCGACATTCTCTTGGCCTAGAAGAAAAATGGATCCAAGTGACAGGCCCTTTTGTCCAAAAAGAAGCCATGCGCTATTTTCAAAAAGGTCAACTGGCACTATTTGAAGTTGCTGATTTGGTTGGCCTTGGAAAGATTCCGCTAGAGAAACGAAATCCACTTCAAATCCAAACTTGTGGTATTGGAGAGTTGATTCACCATCTCATTGTTAAAGGGATTAAAGATATCTATATCGGTGTTGGTGGCACGGCCAGTAATGATGGAGGAATTGGGATCGCTGCTGGTTTAGGTTATCAATTTTATGATAGGGATGGAAATGTCTTGCCGGCTTGCGGTCAATCCTTATTGAACTTAGCTTCTGTTTCAACAGAAAATAGCTATGAAATTCCTGAAGATGTTCAAATAAGTATTTTAGCAGATGTCGTGAGTCCCTTATGTGGTCATCAAGGTGCGACCTACACTTTTGGAAAGCAAAAAGGTTTAGATCCTACTATGTTTGCAGTCGTAGATCAGACGATCCAAGATTTTTATGAAAAAGCCTCACCTGCAACATTAGAAATTAAAGGAGCGGGAGCTGGTGGAGGCATTGCTGCTGGCTTGTGTGCCTTTGCTCAGGCAAGCATCGTATCTGGGATTGATACCTGTTTAGATTTGATTGATTTTGATAAGAAAGTTGCAGATGCTGACTTGGTTGTTGTTGGAGAAGGAAGGCTAGATTGTTAAAGTTTAGCAGGTAAAGCGCCTATTGGTGTTGCAAAAAGAACCCCTGTCGGAGTTCCTATCATTGCTATTTGTGGTAGTCTTGCTGAAGATTTACCTTCCCTACCATTTGAAAATATTCAAGCTGCCTTTTCAATTTTGGAGAAATGTGAACCTTTGGAAGATAGTTTGAAAAATGCCAGTCTCTATTTGGAGCATACGGCCGCAAATATTGGAAAATTATTAAATATGCCTAAGATTTAGCTAAACCATTTTTTCCAGATGGATGTTTTGACAGGTTCTTCCTTTTTAACTTCCCAAAGTTTTGCAAAAGCAAGTCGAAGGTTCTTTTCTTCTACTTGAACGGGTGCATTGGTGTGGATAATCAGGCCAAAAGGAGAAGAAGTATGCTCTTCAGATACAATGGTAGCTTGACTATCAGTTTCTTTTGCTTCTTTTAAGTAGAAAACTTGTTTGTCAAATTCGATAGTTGGTGAGATTTTCACAAATAGTGGCTCTGCTTTTTCCTGTAGGTTTTCTAAAATAGATAAAAAGCCTTTTTCTAGCTGAGGGCTATTTGCTGTGTCAATATCTGCATATCCAAGAACTCTTTCCTCAAAAGTACCAAGATAGCGTCTTTGCTCATCCGGATTTAATTTTGGCCCACCATGAGCTTTTTCAAGTAATTGTTTTGATAAATCTGTCATGAAAACAGTATATCATAAAAGTTAGAATAAAACAGACAAAAGAAAGCGATTACTTTATAAAGTTAAGGAAAATTTGCACAAAGATAACGTTTTTTCTTGAAAAAGGAGGGGTTTTAAGGTATTATAGAGGTGTAAAAAATTTAACTCATAAGGAGAGTAAAAAATGTCAATTATTACTGATGTTTACGCTCGCGAAGTCCTAGACTCACGCGGTAACCCAACACTTGAAGTAGAAGTTTACACTGAATCAGGTGCTTTCGGACGTGGTATGGTTCCATCAGGAGCTTCTACTGGTGAACACGAAGCAGTTGAACTTCGCGACGGTGACAAATCTCGTTACGGTGGTCTTGGTACACAAAAAGCTGTTGACAACGTAAACAACATCATTGCTGAAGCTATCATCGGCTACGATGTACGTGATCAACAAGCTATCGACCGTGCTATGATCGCTCTTGACGGTACTCCTAACAAAGGTAAATTGGGTGCGAATGCAATCCTTGGTGTGTCTATCGCTGTAGCTCGTGCTGCTGCTGACTACCTTGAAATCCCACTTTACAGCTACCTTGGTGGATTCAACACTAAAGTTCTTCCAACTCCAATGATGAACATCATCAACGGTGGTTCTCACTCAGATGCTCCAATCGCTTTCCAAGAGTTCATGATCTTGCCAGTTGGTGCGCCAACATTCAAAGAAGCTCTTCGTTACGGTGCTGAAATCTTCCACGCTCTTAAGAAAATCCTTAAATCTCGTGGTTTGGAAACTGCCGTAGGTGACGAAGGTGGATTCGCTCCTCGTTTTGAAGGAACTGAAGACGGAGTTGAAACTATCCTTGCTGCGATCGAAGCTGCTGGATATGTTCCAGGTAAAGACGTATTTATCGGATTTGACTGTGCTTCATCAGAATTCTACGATAAAGAACGTAAAGTTTACGACTACACTAAATTTGAAGGTGAAGGCGCTGCTGTTCGTACATCTGCAGAACAAATCGACTACCTTGAAGAATTGGTTAACAAATACCCAATCATTACTATCGAAGATGGTATGGATGAAAACGACTGGGATGGTTGGAAAGCTCTTACTGAACGTCTTGGTAAGAAAGTACAACTTGTTGGTGACGACTTCTTCGTAACAAACACTGACTACCTTGCACGTGGTATCCAAGAAGGTGCTGCTAACTCAATCCTTATCAAAGTTAACCAAATCGGTACTCTTACTGAAACTTTTGAAGCTATCGAAATGGCGAAAGAAGCTGGTTACACTGCCGTTGTATCACACCGTTCAGGTGAAACTGAAGATTCAACAATCGCTGACATCGCAGTTGCAACTAACGCAGGACAAATCAAGACTGGTTCACTTTCACGTACAGACCGTATCGCTAAATACAACCAATTGCTTCGCATCGAAGATCAACTTGGTGAAGTAGCTGAGTACCGTGGATTGAAATCATTCTACAACCTTAAGAAATAATCTAATCTCTAGATTAGAAGGCGTCAAGCCTTTAAACTAAGCACTTTGGGGCGCTTTCCCTTAGTGCTTTTTCTAATTTTACTACCCTTTTAGTTACCCTTAACTGATTTTAGGTATAGTAAGAGGGTAGTCACTAAATGTGACACCCTTTATAAATTATTGATGGCTGTTTCATAATTTGAGATAGCTTTTTTTGCGTTTTCTTGGTTTGTATGCCAGTAAACATTTTCAGTCACTAATAAGTTAGAGTGTCCCAATCTATATTGGACATCTTTAGGGCTAGTCTGAGCGTATAACATCATAGTGGTATGTGTATGGCGGAAACCGTGGAATGATTCATTCGTTACACCAGCATACTCAAAATGCTTATTTAGGCGTTTGCGTAGGGTGCAAGCATAAGCATATTTTTCTGTAAATACTGAGAATACAACTGTTTCAGTTCGGCCTAATTTCCAAGACTGAATTTGTTGACGATTTTTGTATTGTTTAAGTAAAAGTAAGGTTGTTCTGTCTATTGGTATATCACGATAACCAGCGCTTGATTTAGGCGAATTTATTTCTTGATAGCGGTTTAGTGTTTTATTGATACTGATAACACCGTTTTCTAGGTCAATATCAGACCATTCAAGAGCCAGAGCCTCACTAATACGACACCCAGTGGCCAATAAAGTCTTATATAGGACAACATCAAATAAATTTTCATAATTGGATTGATCCAGAGAATCTAAATAATCAAGAAACTGTTTTAATTCTTTGTTGTCTAAGTATTTTACAGTAGACTTTTCTTTTTGCTGTTTGCGTGGAACGATGACATCATTAGCTGGATTGTATTGTATTACCTGAATAGCTACGCCATACTTCAAAATACGCTTATTCATGTTGTGAAGTAAGGAGTAGTTAGCAAACGCCCCTTTTTCGCCTTTATTGGCCTTGTCAGCCCATTTATTTACTTGCTGTTGAAGAATAGGCGTGGTTAGCTTATCTAACTTATAATCGCCAAATACGGGCAATAAATGCACTCTAACCAATCCATCCATAGATTGTCGAGTATTTGGCTTAACTGTATTCTTGTAACTATCCCACCAAACTTTTACCAGTCCTTCGTATGTTGTGATTGTTGGTTTATCTTTAACTGTATAGCCGTTTGAAGCAAAAGCATTGACAGCCTCTCTTGCTTTGATTTTAATCCCCTTTTTAGTGTTGGCAGTTACTGTAGTTCTAGCCTTCTTTCCAGTAAGTTTATCAACTCCAAGATACACGCTTGCTCGGTATACGATAGATCCGTTTTTCTTTTTGTATTCTGTAATATTCATGGTTTACTCCTTTTCCATCAGCAGGCAAGCAATTAGGAAAGATTTTGAAGTTATACCATGCGAGAGGCTACGAGAATGCCCCTATTTTCGATTTTAAACAGTCAGACGGTAAATTGTTCCAGAATAAGAAACAAGGCGGATATGGGGCTTATATGGGATTTAAAAAGCCTCGGTATTTCAAGAGTTTTATCGCTTTAAAACTGTTCCATCCGTGTTTTTTCGTAGTCCAGTGATTCTTTGAAGAGGTCAGCTAGTCCAGTTACGTCTTGGTTTGCTAGGAGTTCCATATAATGCGCCCTTGAGTCTTTTGAGACGATGATAGGAGCGTTTAGATACTTCATAGCTAGGTACATGAGTACCAGGCGACCAGTACGGCCGTTACCGTCGCTAAATGGATGAATCCGTTCAATCTGAATGTGGGTATCTGCTAAAATCTCTAAGATTTCTTTTTCATCATGAGCATGATCTAAGCGATAAGCAGTATTATCCGCCCATTGTGTCATCAGGTAGGGTGTTTCTGCTGGGCTAGCTGTTTGAAATTCTGCCCCGATAATAGCATTTTGAACTTGTTTAAATCGTCCTCTATCGTGTTGCAGTCTATCCACTAATAAGGCGTGAAAATCTTGAACCAGCCCCACAGTAAGGGCTTGATGGTTTGCCAATGAGTCCAAGAGATAAGAAAAGGCTTGTTTATGGTTTTCAATCTCATAAAACTCACGAATACTTTTGCCGTTGCGTGGTAAGGTGCTTTCTAAGATAATGCTGACAGTTTCGGGTAGAGAGATAGTGTTCCCTTCAATACCGCTAGAATGGTAGGCCATGCGTACCAGTATATCGTCCAGATAGTTTTGTGAGTAGGTCATAATTCCCCTTTCTATTTGTCAATTTCGCTTATTTTTGCGCTTTAGTCTGTAAAATTGGCTTTCTATTCTTCAATTTCCCCTGTTTTTGCAAAATAGACTATGAAAAGATGGTTGCTATTGGCGAATATGGGGATTATACGGGTAAATGTTGGAAAAGTACTAACAAGTTCTTACTTTTTTAAATCTTATATTGAACCCGAGAAATCATATACAAGGATTAATAAGCGCACACACATTTTAAATATTTAGTAGACTAAAATATCTATCTCTTTAGGATCCTTACCCATGTTTTTTTCTTGTCGCTCTAAGGTATTGTAAAAGTCAAGAAGTACATTGGTTATTTGTTCTAATTTTAGTGAGTAAGTCCCCTCTTTTGCTATCTCATATCTAGCTAACGTTGATACAATACTTTCAATGAATTGGATAGAAGCTAGAGTTTCACGTTTTAATTTTTCAATTTCTTTTTTATCGTTTAAGAAATCGATTCTGGTTGCTACAAGTATGTTTGGCAAATCTGCCATATCTGTACCTCTACCCTTTAATACCATATCAAGATTATCATTGTACCCCAACAAATACCCAACGCTTACCCCGAATATATCCGCTAATTGTTTTGCTTTTTCTTGCTTGATTTGGCTTTCTCCGTTTTCCCAGCGTGATAGAGTCTTTTCTGATATGCTCATTTCTTTTGCTATTTCCTTTTGAGATAGCTTTTTTTCTTTACGTAACTCTTTTAATCTATTCATTTATATCAACACCTTTCAAATGTATTATATCATTCTTTTTCTCAAACCAGACAAAAAAAGTCCAATAAAATAAAAAATATCCTTGACAAAGACAAAAAGTGTCTGTATAATAAAAAT
>NZ_JVRR01000084.1 GCF_001070715.1 Streptococcus pseudopneumoniae | reverse complement strand
CATCCGCTCTCTGACGTTCATCATCGTTTTAAACTTATCCAGCTCCATTAGTTCGCTCCTTCCACCTTGCTCAAGTGTTCTATAGCTTCCTGCTTTACTCGATATATCGAAGTTTTAGACTTACCTATTTCTTCAGCGACTTCCAAAGCTACAAGATCATTCAAGTAAAAAAGTCTTAGAACAGAACGCTCAAGCGGATTGGCCAGCTTATCAATCAGCCTAGATATTGCCATTCTTTCCTCGGTAAGACGCTCAATCCTCTGAATCGTATCCTCTTTTAGCTTCAGAACACTTATAAGATTGTTCTCAGTCTTGTTCTCTCTGCTCGTCTGCACCCTGCTATGGCTTAGTGTTGGCTTTTTGATAATACCACACTCCAGGGCTTCCAATTCCAAATATAAGCCTTTAATCTCCTTGTTTATCCACTTAACGCCCTCTAGTTTTTCTTTTACCTGCTCTGGTGTCATGCCTCGGCCTCCTTTATGATATAATATTTTTAGCGTACATATCAAAAAGGAGTCAGCCATAGGCTGGCTTTTTTTCGTATTCTAAGGCTATTCCTTTTGAATCTCATCTTCCCAGACGGATTCAACCATTGCGCTCATGGCCTCTATAAATTTATCATCCTTAACTGGAGTTTCTTGATGGATGTTACTCTTAATCACACTGATTTCTGCTCGCAACTTCTCGTCCAGCAACTCCAAATCACGAAAAGCGCTATTATTCATCCCATGCAAAGCAGAAAGAAAGGCATTGAAATTGCTAGGCTTCAATCCACTTTCGATAATTTCAGATTTAGCTTTATTTTTTAGCCATTCATACTCATTAAAAGCCTGCTCCCTTGACCACAAAGCACGGTTTGAAAACTCTTTTAATAACTCTCTGTACCTTGTATTAACCTTGTACTCTTTCAGCAACTTACTAGCCCTTGAATCTATCGTACTATCAGCCATCTTTTGGGCGTTGTAAGCCTCTTTATATGCTTTTCTTTGAGATAGTCCAGCCACTAGTCCTTGGACAAATTTTTCTTGTCTTTGCGTTAACTTATCTGTCACATTAGTTCACCTCCTTAAGCGACAAAAAGGGGAAAACTCCCCCTTGTCTTAAGCGTTATCTTGCTCTTTCTCAGCTTTTAATACTGATTCTTCCACGTTGTAGTCAATGATTGCACCAATAGCGTCCCCGTCTTCAATGTATTTGAAATTATAACGCTCATACTCTGGATGTGCTTGCTGGTGCTCCTCCATTAGTTTAAAGAGTTCTACAATCGTTGGTACTGGTTCAATTTTGTGTCTGATTTGTCTCTTCATCTTTTAAAAATGTCCCTTCACATCGTTGTAAGTATTTCCGAAAGCTCGCACATAAACATCTCTTAAGAATGGTTCAACTGGATGGACTGGTTCGTATCTAACCCTTCCATCGGCTGGCGAAATAATAGATCCCCCTGTGCTGAAAGTAAACTCTCTCTTACCTTTTCCAACTTTGTAAACCATAGCATGGTAAAGGGATTGAAGTTTATCCGAATCCGCTCTAAATTCGTCATCAATTTGGTCAATCTCTCGTAACAAATCCACGGCTTTATCATAAAGTGCCTTATGTTTTTTGTCAACCGTTGAATCTAGTTCATCGATTTTTGACTTAAAATCTTCAAGATTCATCAGTGTTTCATTGTGCAAGTCTTCCAGCTTTTGAGCGTTCTTTTTTAATTTACTTTCAGCAATCCATAAATTATCCTTGGCATTGCGTAGCTTGTCTTTATCTACTTCATCAACCGCCTCATCGTGTTCACGTTGGGCGGTCGCTTGGTCTTGGAGCAACTGTGTTTTTTCTCGTTCAGCCTCAGCAATCGCATTTTCGTTTTGCGTGATCAATGCGTTTACTTCCTTAGTGATTTTATCTAGTGCTTTATCCATTTTTTGGGCTAGTTCTTGGCGCTTTTGCGCTTGTTCAATGTTGTTTGTGTTTTGTGTTTCTGTCATCTTATTCTTTCCTTTTCTGTTGTTTTTATTAATTTTAGAGTGCCATATCCAATCCAGTAACGGGGTCTCTATTGTAGTTCATCTACTTACTTACTCTCTACTCTTCAACTTCTTCATCTATTGGATTTTCGCTATTCTTGAAAACCTCACAAATGCGTTTAAAGTTGATATCTAGATTGTTATCCTCCAAATACTCAGCGATAAGCGTTCCGTTTTCCTTATATCTTAGTTTAATAGCTGGCACTAGATAAGTACCTCTCATATATCCAAATAAAGCTAGCCCTGCTATTTGTGCGTCTTCTAGGTTTCCAAATTCATAAGTAAATGTATGTTTTGGTGCGGTTTCTGAAAATACTTTTAATGTCATGTTGTTTTTCCTCTTTCTGTTTTAAGGATGTCACTAGTAGTTACACCATTGCAAGGGGGTCGGTACTATCTACCCCATTTTGTTATCTGTATAATACCAATACGGTAGCCACTGAATTAAAAGGTTCACTAGATGGTGTACCAGAAAATTTAACGTCCAGCACTTCAACAGTCGCCATGAAGTCGTTGACCTCTTTCTCAAAGTCTTCTTTTTCCCATCGTCTAGTATATTCAAATAGTTTAACTTTCATGTTGTTGTCCTTTCTTTATTTTAAGGTAAATTATGTAAAATGCCTTGTTTTACCATTTTTATCTATGTTTTTTATACACTTATCGAAAATTTTAGACACTTTATTTTTGAAGTGTATAAAATTAAAAGCCTGTCATATCAAGGGTTTAAGTCCTGTTTTATACGCTTTATACACTTTATACACTAGTTTATATAATTTACGAGAAATGAGCGCTTAATACTGTAAAAGAAAAAATCTACCGTATAAAGTGTATAAGCGTCTAAAGTCCTTGGCGCTCTATGGGTTTCAGCTCCCACGCTTTTTTATCAAGTGTATAAAGTGTATAACTTATTTCCTTCTTTTTGCTTTTCCATTAAAGTACCCCCGTTCATTTTTAGCTTTTTTTCGTTGTTCAGGTTTTTCCCTGCCATTGAAATATGGATGTGAGTAAGGTGCTGAATCTTCGTGAGGATAGAAACCAACATGAAGCTGTCTCCCTGCTGGGATTGTTTTCTGTCCTACCGTTATCCAGCTTGGTAGATTGCTTTTAATTTCTCTATGCAACCCCATTTCTGTCTTGTGTAGCTTCACGCCATAATATTCTATGAATCCTTTCCAATTATGAAAAACAAAGTCATTAGGCAAAAACTCGCTTGATAGATCATCCGTAAAGAATGAAGATACAAAAGCAATAACTGGATTATTATCCTCGTGGTATTCTTGCAAAATCTCCTTTGATTTCTCTGGTGTGATGTCCTTTGTCGGTGTTTCAAGGGCTAGGCGTGTGAAATACTCTAATACTTCTTTCCTGTTGATGTAGTCGTCTTTGATTGCTTTGTTTGGCTTCCCTTTAAAGACTTTGGTAAATGGTAAAATCTTAAACCGCCTGTCAATCGCTGACCTGTCCCCGTTCATTCTTGGTAAGCCGTTGGACGACTGGATAATAGTCATGTTCAAGCGTAGACTATAGGGGCGTTTTCCTTTGTCCTCTATAGTCATGATGTCACCAGTCGCAAGACTAAACATGTTTGACGTATCTTTGATAACTGCATCCTTTTGTACATCGTCCCCAATAACTAAACTCTTACCTAACAGAATGGAGGTAGAAAAACGGCTTTTGTCAAACTCAGTCATCTTGAGACTTGCGACGTTCTCCATGCCTACCAAGTTAATAAGTAACTGCTGGAATGTTCCCTTACCAGTTCCACCCTCGCCATAAAGCCAAAAGATATTTTTAAGGGTTCTACCTGTGATACTTGCTTTAATAATCTGGATAGCTAGGTTATATGATTCTTGATCATTGTCAAATAATTCAGCAAGCCACTTGCTGGGCCTCCAGCCGTGTATAGTTGGCTCATAGGCTTCTGGGTCGTATCTTGTACGGATTTTTCTAGTTACAATAATGCTAGGTGTTAAAGGTTCAAATGTTTCCTTACTAGCGTTATATAGCTGGTTTCCGATAACCGTATAATCATTTTGAATAGACTTCAACGGGCTACGTCTAGCTATTTTGTAAATCGTATCAAAAGCTTGTTTTTCTGTCGTATCTGGTTGAATGGTTGAGATTAAATCTTGAAGTAACTCGTTATCTTCTATCCATATCCCCTTATCAGGATGATAGAAATATAAGGGCGCTTTCTGTCCCTGCGCTTCTGGTCTAATTCTCACAAATCGGATATACTTTCTTAGAAAGTCAGCAACCCCCAAAGACTTAGACGGTTTAGCTTCCCCTAAACTTTGGCATACGTTGAATAAAAAGCCTTGTATCCCTTTGAAGGTTGTCAGATAGCTTTCTGATTCTTCTATTGCCTTAGTGGGTTCATGCTGCTGGTTCTCTTCAATGATTTTATTTACAATGTCATTGCTATTCAAAAGCCACCTCCTTATAGAATGTTGTCGCTACTTCTAGGAAATAGCTTGCTAGGTCTTTGCGTTTAACAATTGCTGAAAACAAATCCACTAACTGATTAAAACTATAGCCATTCACAAACAGCAAGCGGACAAAAAGTGAAGTCTCATACCTGGTATAAATTCCGTTACAAATCAGGTCAAAAACCCAGCCTTTTAACTCCACTCCAAGCCCCTGCCGTTGCTCGGTCAATTTGTTTACCTCTAAATCTTTCAGGATCGTCAGCAAGTCAGGACTGGCCAAACCTATCTCTAAATCTCTGGTTAGTTCCCAGCCCTCTACTTCCTCACTTTCGTCTTTAACTACCACATACAAGCCTTTGTAGTGAAAAGCCGTCAGCGCCTCGCCTATTGGCTCAAAATAGATAAATTTATAGTGATTGCCATTCTTCCAAACTTGGGTTGGGCTAGACTTGAGAAAGGCAAACAAAGGTAATTTATCAGCGGATAGAATCAACTCCAGCACCCTCATTTATCCACCCCCAGAAACTTCCAGATGTCAGTCACTAAATAGTAAATCATTCTAGAACCATCGTCAGGCGGTTGATAGCGTCTTAAACCCTGCCTTTCCCACTTATTTAGCGTGCTGTCACTGATTTTCAACTCCTCTTTGAGTTCAACTCTATTTATTAACTTGGTCAGTCTCTGCGGTACTTTCTCATGCGCTTCAAGGTATTTTTTTACTACCTCCAGAATGCCATGAGTCAGGTCATGCTCACTTTCTCGACTTAGGCTAAACATATCCGCCCACCTCCTTCAAGGTTTCTTTGTAGCTTTCTAGATCGCTGTTCATCAACACCGCTAGGCGCTTTTCTTCTTCTCGTATCTGATTGTAAAATGTTTTTGCTCCGTCCAGTAGCTCCTCTTTGTTAGCAGGGATAAAATATCCTCTAAATGTCCCATGGCGAACCCCAACAATAGGAACACTATGGCGCGTGATTAGACGGCTGATAATATCTTGCACGGTTCTTTCTGCTAGCTTAGTGATCAGGCTGATTTCTGCTCCTGTTATGGAGTTCTCAGCCCCTACCTTGATTAGTCTTAATACTCGTTTGTCATTCTCTGATAGACTCATTCAGTTCCTCCTCTCCTTTGCTTTTATTCAAAAAGGTTATTTGTCCGCTCGCTACCCCTCGCAAAATATCTTTTTGAGTTTCTATGATTGTATCAAGGGTTTTCAAAATAGCTGTCTTAGTCTCTAAATCCAACGTTTGTTTTGTCAACAAGCCCATAGTTACAGCTAACTTTGTTGCATTGTCCATACACGTAGCTAGAAAAATATTTTTAGTAAAATAAGGTTCGTCTGGTATTTTTTCACTATCAAGGTATATCTTCACTGTGTAACTCATTTCATCCCTCCGTAAACTCTTACCCCTGCAAGCTGGATATAACGCCCATATTCAGGGTTTAAATCCTCGCTAGGTGTTTCTATCGTCTGTTGGTTTTCTCGCTCAAATTGGGCGCTTTTTTTGCGGTCTCGGTGGTTTAGATAAAGCAGTAAGCCAATCAATACCACGGTAACAAAAACTGCCTGTGTATTGGTCAAATCTAACTCATTCATGTTATGCCCTCGCTTGATAATTCTTGATATAGTCCACTTGTTCAGCTCGCTCCATCTTCAAAAATTCGTCCACCTCTTCGGGTGTTACCTTTCTATCTAAAAAATCAGTGATGAACTGAAAGACGCTGGGGCGTTCTGCCTTGATTTCAGCCATTACTTCATCAAATTCTGCTTGTGTCATGTTTTTTAGGTCTAGTGTCATTGCATCGCCTCCTAATCAATCATCATTCCACGAGTATATAGGGATGAGTCTGTCCATGAATCCAAAACGTTCTTTTTCCCTCGTTTTTTTCTTGCGATATCAACCGCTATAACTTCCCATACATAATTAAATACTTGGTCTGGAGTCATAGGGTAGTCATTCTCTTTAGTTATTTCAGCTAGGTAAGTATTTAAGAAAAGAAATCCATCAAAATTGGAAAGTAGCTTTATAAACTTAGTATCACCCCAATAATTTCTGTAATAAGACTCTTCTCGTTCTTCTAGTTCACCTATTACCTCAGCAATCACCCTCTGTTTCATCCTTTCCGTCTGTTCCTTAAGTGTTTCCTGTTGTTCATGGTATTCTGTGCTAGTTAGTTCATTATAAACATCGTCCAAGTCGTTCAATACCCTGCTGATTTCTCTTTTAGCTAATGCAGTTCCATCTCCTACAAGAATTTCTTGTATTTCTTCTAAATTTGTTGAAATAGCTTCTAATTGATCTGCTATCATATTTTCCTCCGTTGGCCTTTTTATTGCCTTTTACTATCCAGGATATCCTCACACTCAAAGTTTTGCGATGGCGAGTGTGGGGATTTTTAATGGTTGTTTCTTATACAGTTTTTCTTGCCTACAGCCTCACGCTCAGACTCAGCAAATTGAAAGCGTGAGAAAGTACCAGTTTAAAGAGTTGGCGCTCTATGATTTTCAAAACCTTTTCTAATTGCTTGCCTGCCATTAGTTGTTATTGATTGAATAGTTGATTTTTGTTATAATTGAGATATAGGAAAAATATCTATATTCTTGATCCAGTCGCTTGCTCTCCTCGACCAAAATTTGAGCAAGTGACTTTTTTTGTTGTCGTTTTTAATCTTCATGTCTAGGTTTTCTATAAATCAGTTGACGGCTTTCCACTAACTCAGCGATAAAAACTAGGTTATTGGCTGTATTTTCTATTAAGTCGTCAAGTACTGCTTTATTTTCAGGTAATGCCATAGCTTCCGCCATACTCACGGCTTCATCTAGCCATGTTTTAAATTCTTTAAAGTTCATTTCTTTGCCCAATGCTCTAGCGATACCGTGGTTAGTTGTTTGTGCTTGATATACTTGTGTGTTGTTCATTTTGTTTTTCTCCTTTATGTTCTAGGTCGGATATTTCTTCCGAGCAGGTCAATTCCCAGCGGTAAAGCACCACATGAGAAATCTGTATATGTAATATAGTATTGCGATTGGGTCGCTCCTTTCTATTTATCCAACCTTTAACAAGTCATCAATCGTAACTTCTAAAAAGTCAGCTACTTTCTGCAATGTCTCAAAAGTCGGATTTTTTGAACGCTCATAATACAATGCCGTCAAAGTGCTTTTTGATAGCCCTGTTTCTCTTGCAACATCTGCCACCTTCAAGCGTTTCTTTGCTAAAATAACACGCATATTATTTTTCAAATGTCTTACCTCCTTCTATTATCTTTAAAAGCTACCTCCAGCAGAATAGATTGAAAAGTGTTGCGCTGGAGGTTTTGTTCAGACATTTTTTGTCTGATTGATTTTTATTATACAGACACTTTTTGTCTTTGTCAAGGATATTTTTTATTTTATTGGACTTTTTTTGTCTGGTTTGAGAAAAAGAATGATATAATACATTTGAAAGGTGTTGATATAAATGAATAGATTAAAAGAGTTACGTAAAGAAAAAAAGCTATCTCAAAAGGAAATAGCAAAAGA
>NZ_JVRR01000083.1 GCF_001070715.1 Streptococcus pseudopneumoniae | reverse complement strand
TAGGTTTTCTATAAATCAGTTGACGGCTTTCCACTAACTCAGCGATAAAAGCTAGGTTATTGGCTGTATTTTCTATCAAGTCGTCAAGTACCCCTTTATTTTCAGGTAATGCCATAGCTTCCGCCACACTCACGGCATCATCTAGCCATGTTTTAAATTCTTTAAAGTTCATTTCTTTGCTCCTTTTTTGTTGTCAATTCCCAGTGGTAAAGCACCACATGAGAAATCTGTAAATGTATTGTAGTATTGCGATTGGGTCGCTCCTTTCTATTCTTTCGTATCTAGAAATTCATCCAGCGTAACTCCCAAGTAACTAGATACTTTTTTCAATGTATCAAGACTTGGATTCTTTGCACGTTCATAGTACAAAGCCGTTAAAGTGCTTTTTGATAGTCCTGTTTCTCTTGCAACATCTGCCACCTTCAAGCGCTTCTTTGCTAAAATAACACGCATATTATTTTTCAAATACCTTACCCCTTTCCATTATCTTTAAATCAATCTCCAGCAGAATAGATTGAAAAGTGTTGCGCTGGAGATTCTTTTCAGACACTTTTTGTCTGATTTATTTTTATTATACAGACACTTTTTGTCTTTGTCAAGGATATTTTTTATTTTATTGGACTTTTTTTGTCTGGTTTGAGAAAAAGAATGATATAATACATTTGAAAGGTGTTGATATAAATGAATAGATTAAAAGAGTTACGTAAAGAAAAAAAGCTATCTCAAAAGGAAATAGCAAAAGA
>NZ_JVRR01000082.1 GCF_001070715.1 Streptococcus pseudopneumoniae | reverse complement strand
ACTTCCAAAGCATCAACAATCTTCACAAAAGTTTCCAAAGAGATATTTCTGTGATTATTCTCTATCTGACTGATATAAGGAACGCTTAAATTTGTTCTTTCTGCTAATTCTTGTTGTGTAATCTTCTTTGAAACTCGTAAGTCTCGTATCTGATTACTTATATTTTCTAATATATCATCCATTCCTTCACCCTCTATGTTAAATCTACTATCTATCTTATAGATTAAACAATCAGGTTTACATTCTCTATAGTTAAATATTAACAAAAAACATATTCTTTTGTTAAAGTTTGTGTGATATAATTATAACTATTAGGAAATATTTTTTTATTTCATTAAATAAAGTTAAACATCTGGAGGTTATATATGCTTAAAAAGCTTAAGGAATTAAGCAAAGAGCAAAAGATTATAGGTAGTATTGTACTATTGCTTATCCTCGTTTTGTTCTTCACACTATTAACTAGCGGTAGCACTAAACACTCACAAGTTCAAACTAAGGCTAATGATTCTGTCAAACAATCTTCACAAGTTAAACAGTCTAGTTCATCTTCCTCTACTTCATCATCCAGTAGTAAAACTAGCTCTAAAATAGAGAAATGGTCTCCAACTGGACATATAGCTGTAGATGCTTATCTAAATACACCACAAATTAAAATCATACTGCGAGCCAAAGCACTGAGAGAGGTAGCACACAAACTCTCTAACACAGATAAACTCTACGAAGTTGAAGCTGAGGTAATTGGGATTGAAGAAAAAGATGAATACCGTGAATACAACATAACAGGTAAGAAGCTTCTTATCCGTACACCTGAATCACTAGCTGTGAAAATGAATGAACTTATGGTCTATACAGGAAATACAGTATCTTTAGAAAAATATGATTCAATCGATAAAAGCTCGTTAGTAATCAGTGAAGTGAGAAAAACAGAAAAAGCACAAGAAGAGGAAAAAGCAAGTATTGAAGCCTCTAAATCAAAAGAAGAGGAAAGGAAAGCATCTTCACGAGCAAAAGAGCAAGAACAAGTTTCATCTCACACTACAACTACTCCTACACAATCGTCTACACCTGCTCCACAATCAAATTTAAGACCGTTCAAAAACTGTAAGGAAGCACGAAAAGCAGGACGTGTAAACATACCTGCTAGTGACCCACAATACGGTCCATGGTTAGATAGAGACAAAGACGGATACGGATGTGATGAATAGTAAAAAAGTTCTTATTCTACTGTCACTACTACTTATTATCATTGTCACATTCACAGCATACTTAACTGCTTTGTCACAAACAGACTACCAGATAGCTGTAAACAGACTCCAAAAGATAAGTATAGAGGCTGTGGAACAAAAAATACAACATCAAGAAAGCTTTTACCTATACACAGGGAGAGAGAGTTGCCCATATTGTCAAGAATTTGCTCCAAAGCTAGCAAAAGCAGTAGATAAAACTGAGACAACTGTGTATTACTTGGATAGTGAGAATATAGATAAGACAAGTTGGAATAACTTCAAAACAACTGTAGGATTCAAAACAATCCCCAATCTCACTTACTTCACAAATGGTACAGTATATGACATATTACCGAAAGCAAGTCAAGCCAGTGTTGAAGTGATTGAATCATTTATAAGGAAGGAATAGATAATGAACCAAGAAATTTTACAAGTAAATGCAAACCTTTTTAGGAGAAGTGTGGCTGATGGAGGTAAACTAGTTGTTTACGAGGATGGATTACTCTTTAAACCACATAAATTTAACTTAGATACTAGTAATGTATGGATTCCACTTTCAGAAATCAAAAATATAGAAAAATTCAACAGTATGTTTATCATCCCAAATGGATTAAGAATAAACTGTCAACTAGGTAGTTTTGATTTTGTGGTATCAAAAAGAGAAAAAACAATGGAAATTATTAAACAACTATTGATAGGAGAGTAAGCATGAACAAGATTTTTAAATACATTATAGGATTTACATTGATATTTCCTCTTTTAATTTTATTTTATGCTTGTATGGAATCAAGCAATCACAAGGAACAATATGCTAAAGATACAGAACGTGTTACTAAACTAGTTGAAACACTAGAAAATAACACAACAAATATTAAACAAAATATAACGTTAGAGGAAGCTGAGAAGCTTATTTCTGATGATAGTGAATTGTCATCTGTTAAAAAGGCAATTAAACACCTACAAGACACATACAAAACCGATTACGAGTACAAATTTAGTAGTTTGTCTAACCGTGTAGACGAAGTGGAATTAAAACTTAATAAACAAATCGAAAAGATTAAAGAAGAAAAAGAGCGACAGGAACAGGAAAGACAGAAAAAATTGAAAGAGGAAGCTGAGAAAAAATTGAAAGAGGAGGCTGAGAAAAAATCTAAAGAAGCTGAGAAAAAGCCTAATGAAGAAAACAGAAAAGTAGATTTAGATGCTTTCTATAATGCAATTCAAGAGGGTGTAGATAAAGTAAATACACAATCAGGAGTACATCTGCTTGAAATGGAAAGAACTTCTGTAACACCCGGTATCAAAATAATTCTTACGGAAAATAATGCTTCATTCTCAAACAAGGAGCTCAGAGCAGTTATCAGTGCATTAAACAAATCTTTATATAAAATTGCCAAATCCCACGGAGTAAATAGCCCTAGATTCTATTACACTCTCAGTGGGGAAGAAGTCGCTGTGAATCGTTATGTAATGGCACCTGATGAAGTTAAGTTTTCTGGAATATTAAAATAGGAGAGTACTAATGAACATAGGGAAAATTATTAAAATAACTGAAGATACTGCTTATATAGGTTATGAAGATGGAAGTTTAAAGGAAATTCCTATTGAATCTTGTGACTTTGAACCTAGTATCGGGGACTATGTAGAGGTTTATGAAGGTATTGTCATAAAAGTCGACATCAACAAGAACAACATAGAGAAAAAGAACCAATATAAAAAAATAGGAATTATAGTCACTCTACTATTACTGTTTGTAATTATTGTTATAAGTTTTATAAATACTAAAGAACAAATTTCAAACAATCAAACAACTTCAAGTTCAACATCAAAACAAATTTCATCATCCAAAAAAAGTAGCTCTACCTCTTCATCTTCCTTAAAGGAAAGTAGTTCCAGTTCCTCATCCTCAGTACCATCAAAACCTAAGGTTACTGTAGACAACGATAAAGCAAATTATAGTGAAGTAGATTATAATAGTTGGAATCATGATGAAATAGCCGTAGATACTAAAGTAAGAGTATATGGTAAAGTTTTACAAGCGATGGAAAATGGGAAAGCCTATACATTGCGTGTAGCTATAAATGATGACTATGATAAAATTATCTTAGTCTCTATTCCTTCTGAATACAACAATAGAGTTATAGCTGAAGATGACCATATAACATTGTACGGACTAGTAAAAGGGAGACAAAGTTATGAAACGGTCTTCAAAGCCACAAAAACACTACCTCTTATGGTTGCCTATATGTATGAAAACTAATACTACATGAAAAAGAAAATATATAACCAAATTATTCACGTTTCAGATACACATGTTATCATTCGACTCCACACAAATGAGACTCTAAATGTTCCTATCAATGAGTTAACTTTTCGTCCTAAAGTAAACGATATTGTTGAAGTTTACCAAAATCAGAATCATGTAGTAGTTTGTCCTCTACCACAGAGCAACAAGCTTTGGATTCTTATAACCTCAATTACACTTCTACTTCTTACCATTATAGGAGTTACATTTTTGTTCTTTAGACAGCCGTATAGGAATATAGAAACAGTAGATAATCAATCTTCACAACAAAGCTCCTCTACTACTTCTAGTTCCTCTGCATCATCTAGCTCTTCTTCCAGCACATCTACCACAAGTTCTAGTTCAACTGAAGATAGTATAATAGATACGACAGCCGAAGAGCTTCGAGAAATGGAGAATGATGGTAGATTAAAGACTGGTCAGCTATACCGCTTCACAGCAGAACTAACACGCCAAAAGTTTTGGGAAGCATACGTAGGACACTTTAAAGCTCTGGATACATACCATACTATTTGGGTAAAAGCTAGTAATGCTCCTATGACTGGTGTACAAGTACAAATTAAGAAATCTATGATTGAGGGATGGCAAGAAGGAGCGACCGTTACTTTCACAGTCAAAATCATGGAAGACTCTGAAAAATTTCAATTCTGGGTTGCTACTGATGCCATACTTATCACGACTCCCACAGAAGAAAAGCACACAGAAACTGAGCCACTAAAACTTGACTCACAGGCTATTTTGCAAGGAGACTACTCAAGTATAGCTGGTACTTGGAGGAATGGATTCGGTGAAGAAATTGCATTTGATAAAAATGGTTTAGTGAATGGAGAAATAATTACAATTCCAACAATTGGGACCCAAGGTATCATCAGTTTTAGTATGAAATTAGATTCTGTAAAAGGTGGCATCATGATTCACCCGCCTAAATCTACTGTCGTTACTAGGAGTGATTACAGTTCGGATAAAGACCAAATTAGAATTATGGTCATAAAAGATGCACCCCGCTCTAGTAAAGAAGCTTACTATTACGTAGGTAAATAAATCGTTCTTACTTACAGTAGTAACCTGTAAACACTTGATTATATAACGTATGCAAAATCCCTGCAATCACTCATTGCAGGGATTTTGTATATCCTTTATATCACATGAACCTCCTTCAGACAATTCCACACTACTAACACATTTTTGATATAGAGAGTTAATCGGTGAATAGCAAAATTCACATACATCCATTACTATTCTATTTTTTAATCGACCCTTAGAAATCCCATTATCACGCGCATTACTAACCACAAACACAAAAAGATAAATTGATACATTTGTACAGTACAAACTGATAGCTGAATTAAGACAACACTACAAAAGTATGAAATTCTATAATGTAAAACCTCTTTAAATAGCTATTTTCATTCTCTATTTTATCTCACAAGCATACGCCTTTATGCCGTGAAAGCAAATTGACAGTAAGTAGGCACAAAGTACGCTAAGAACGTCTCAGACGAAAGGCTTTAGTTTTTCGGATGGACAGTTCATTTGTACGAGAGTGCCTTGTTTCTTGCTGTCAATTAGACCATGGAATAAATTAGGCGTATTTGGTACTTAACAAAGTGTTTCACTCCTTTGCTTTCGCTCATGGCGAGCTAGTCGTTCACACTTTGTAGTAATGTAGTAAGAAATTTCTCTACTTACTCTTATTATATAATTCTAACTATTTTTACAAGAATAATACTACAATACTACAAAAGGAGTAAATAACTAGTGTTATTACCACCTTTGCCTGTAGTTACTATGTAGTTACTTTACGTACATAAACACGTGTTGGACTACATGTGCTACAAGGTCGCTTACTTTTCACAACTTCAAAATCATCACGATTGTCTAATACCTCACGAATTTTTGGAGCATATTTACTACTTCGTCCTCTACTTCGTTCTTCATCAAATAGTATGTAGGCTAGTTCACTTGTGTAAGTAATAGACACTAAGTTTTCCCCCGTTGCCGTGTAATACTTTTCAGTCTCTTTTTCGTATCCTTTCCATATACGATAGTATTCTTTCTTATCAGATAATGTATAATCTGTCCAATCATCAGGTGCAGGAAAGTCATCTAAAAATTCATTTATTAACTCTTTCTCTATATCCTCTTCTTTGAAGTCACTTTGAATCTCTTCCAATTCTGCTGAAGTCGTTCTTTTTGGAAACATAATTCCATATTGGTAAAATAGTAGTCTAGCTTCAGCAAGAATTTGCAAGAAGTAATTTTCTGAAACATTCATTGGATGCTCATCAACAATACTTTCTCCACAATTCAAAGGATAGAATCTTCTTTCAACTCCAAAATCCCTGAGAAATGCTTTAGAATTTCCAGTTGCAATAAATACATTATGTCTAGGTTGTTTTTTGTGTGTTTTATACAGTTCTCTACACATATCGTATGAAGCACTAAGGAATCCCTTAACTCTATTTATATCACTCTTCTTTAGTCCCTGTAATTCTGGAATCTCTACAACACATACGTATTTAAGCATCCTATAGTCTTCCTGTGTTTTGCCAAACGAAATAGGAGTATCGGTAAAAGCATCAGGTAATAAACGACGAGCTACTGTACTTTTTCCTATCCCTTGTGGACCAATCAAGACAGGTACATTATCAAATTTGATACCTGGTTTATATACACGTCCCATTAGACCTGTTAAAAACATCTGGGATACCTCACGTGTGTATATACTATTCTCACACCCTAACAGTTTATGAAAGAAGTATTTCACACGAGGTGCTCCATCCCAGTCAACACTTTCAATTCGCTCCTTTACAGGATTAAATATCCGTCTACGTGCCACATTTAAAACAGCACTATCAATGAATTCCCTTTTAGGAGCAAACTGAAAATATTTATCAATGTACACCAATAGCAATGAAGTGTCATTACTATCCCATTCCCCTATTTCAGTTCCCCAAGGCGTGGTATGTAGTTTTTCCACAGCTCCTGTAAATTCATTATAACCTAATAATTCCATCTCAGCTTCAAATGCTTCCAAGATGAGAACCACATTTTGAGGTGACGAAATAGGTTTCCCTGAATTATTGAACTTAAATTTAGGAAATCCAAGAACTTTATCCTCTGTTTCCTGTTTTTTAAACATGATTGTCATAAACAATTCCTCCTGTTAGTAACATAATTACACAATATGGTATAATTGGTAGTAATTGAATCTGTGATTCAACATGGCAACAACTTCCTATGTATTTCAAGTAATCATAGGAATTTTCAACTATATTTTTTATTATTTCATACAATATAGTTACTCCTTTCTAGTAATTGAAAGGAACTTCATAACATCTGATTTCTTATAGAAAACTTTGCGAGTTCCTTCTATCGGTGGACAGTATCTGGTTAACCCCAAACGCTCCCATTCATGCAGAGTTACTAAACTAATACCTAGTTCTTTGATTAACTCTTTCTGTTGTATCAAGCCAAACGAGTCACTGTGAGATGGAAGCACTGCGTGTGATAGATAATCATTTATTAAAAACTCAATCCTTCCCAACAATGCTAGTTCTGCTTCTTGAGATAATATCCCTTGTGGTACACTATACATATATATCTCCTATCTTTCCTATTTATGCACAACTATCCTCTCATAACTATTACAGCTCGCCTCCTTAACTAAGTTAATTAACTTAGGTTATGTTTTGGATTTTATCAGTTTTTTATTTACATGTCAAGAGTTTTGTGCTAAAATATTACTAAAGTTATTAAACGGAGGTTAAGTATGATAGGAGCATATCTAAAAAAATACCGTACAGAAGGTAACGTAACTACTAAGAGCCTTGCTGAAGAACTAAAAGTATCACAGTCTTATATCTCACAAATTGAAAATGAGAAAAAGATTCCCAGTTTAACTAAACTCCTTGATATTACTGAAAGAATTGCTTCACTCTCTATAAAAGAAAAATGCGAACAAGATGGATTAGAGTTCGATGAATACTGCATTGAATATGAAACATTGGCTAGCACTTATATTGGTGATATAATCAAAAATATCAACATGAATTCAGTTCATAACGATAAAGAGAAGCAACTTTTAAAAGATTTAATTGAATTAAGAAATGATAAATCCATATTCTCAAAGTTAAAAACATACAAAGATATTAGCCACGATATTATCAATGGAGAAAATATTAAAATCAACCTTGATTATATCTTTAGAAAGAATGTAAAAATAACTATTGATGGTCAAGCACTCACAACTGAAGACTTAACCGCTCTACAAATACTAATTGAAGGTATTCGTTCTAGACACAAATCATAATAACTATTTTTCATAACCTTTTACAGCTTGCCTACTGATGTTAGAAAGGTTAAGAAATGAAAATAGCAGAAATTAAGAAACAAAATGGTAGCATTGTATATCGTTCTAGAGTATATCTTGGTACCGATTTATCAACTGGAAAAAGGATACAAGCTAATCTGACAGCTAGAACTAAAACTGAATTGAAGAAAAAAGCTCAATTAGCTAAAGCCGAATTCCAAAATAATGGCTTCACTAAAAAAGAAATAATCCCACTAACAAGTTATGAAGAAGTAGCTCAACTATGGTGGGAAAGCTATCAACACACAGTAAAACCAAATACGCAAGATTCAGTAAAGCGACTACTATCTAACCATGTGATTCCTTTATTTGGTTCTTATAGGTTAGATAAGTTAACTACTCCAACTATCCAACGCATTGTTAATCAACTAGCTCTACGTGCAAACAAACGAGAAGAAGGCGCATTTCTACACTATGATAAAATTCACGCGCTAAATAAACGTATACTACAATATGCTGTGACAATGCAGATTATTGATATAAATCCAGCTCGTGAAGTTATTCTTCCTCGTAAAATAAAAAAGGGTAGAAACAAAGTAAAACACTTTAATAACTTAGAGTTAAAGCAATTTCTCAGCTATTTAGAAGAGGCTAACTTAGCAATATATAGAAATATCTATGAAATTACTTTGTACAAGTTTCTTCTTGCTACCGGTTGCCGTATTAACGAAGCTTTAGCTCTACACTGGTCAGATATTGACCTACATAGTGCAACTGTGAATATTACAAAGACACTAAATCATTTAGGTGAGATTAACAGCCCAAAGTCTGAAGCAAGTTATCGCACAATTGATATTGACCCACAAACTATAGAGGTCTTAAAAGCGTATCAAAAAAGACAAAGGCAAGAAGCTTGGAAACTTGGTCGAACTGAATCTGTTGTCTTCTCAGATTTTATTCATAAATACCCAAACAATAAGACACTATCAACTCGTTTAAACACACGTTTCAAACATGCTGGCGTTCCTAATATCGGATTCCACGGTTTTAGACACACACACGCTAGTCTCTTGTTAAACTCTGGAATACCATATAAAGAATTGCAACACCGTCTAGGTCATTCTACACTAGCTATGACTATGGACACTTACAGTCATCTCTCCAAAGAAAAAGCAAAAACAGCCGTCTCATTTTATGAGAAAGCTGTGAGTTCGTTATAAGTGATGACAAAAATGATGACAAACCCAGAAATCAACCTTTTAAGACAAAGCAAAAAGCCCACTGTTGTAGGCTTTCTGTATCATATATCTTAAAATTAAAGCATTTTGTTGTAGAATTCAACGACAAGTGCTTCGTTGATTTCTGGGTTGATTTCGTCGCGTTCTGGCAAGCGAGTCAATGAACCTTCCAATTTTTCAGCGTCAAATGATACGAATGCTGGACGTCCAAGAGTAGCTTCTACTGCTTCAAGGATAGCTGGAACTTTCAATGATTTTTCACGAACTGAGATCACTTGACCTGGAGTTACACGGTATGATGGGATATCAACACGTTTTCCGTCAACAAGGATGTGACCGTGGTTTACGAATTGACGAGCTTGACGACGAGTAGTCGCAAGACCAAGACGGTAAACAACGTTATCCAAACGACGTTCCAAAAGAAGCATGAAGTTGAAACCTAGGATTCCGCCTTTGATTTTTGTAGCTTGTACGAACAAGTTACGGAATTGTTTTTCACCTACACCGTAAGTGAAACGAAGTTTTTGTTTTTCAGCCAATTGCAAACCGTATTCTGACAATTTAGAACGGTTGTTTGGTCCGTGTTGTCCTGGTACGTAGTTACGACGTGCCAATTCTTTACCTGTACCTGTAAGTGAAAGGCCAAGGCGACGAGCTTGTTTCCAAGATGGTCCTGTATAACGTGACATGTGAATGTCCTCCTGATATAAATAATATTTCGGTGGAAATAGTCACTTAGAAAGCCCTGATTCGTGCAGATGCCCTTCGCCTAAACAGCCAAGGTTACTTATCATAAGACACCTGTTGACGAGCTTCATGCTTTCCTGCTGATATTTCACACAAAATCCATTTTACCATGAATGTCTGGATTTGTAAAGGGGTTTTAAGCTTTATTTTCACTGGGTATTAAGCGGTAATTTAGCAAAACTTAGCAAAGGTTATAATTGCTTTGGAAGTTATTTCTAGACTATATTAATTAAATCCATAAACAGATTTGGTGATTTGATAGACAACATTGGACAGTTTGCGAGCTGGCAAGACCGAATGTTTGGTCAAACGGCTGAGCATGGTCTTCCGAATAGCCTGAAAGACCTCTGGATTTTCCTGCTGAATATAGGTCCACAGCTCCCGTTTTTTGGCAAGATGCTCTGCTGTGCCTGCTCGGTTGAGCAAGGCACTGGAAATCACCGTCGTGATTTCAATATGATTCAGCAAGTATTCTCGCATTTTGGGATGACTCACTTGGGACAAGTCAAGCTGGTCTACCAAGAGTCGATTGACTTTAAGTTGCTGGTCAATGCGCTTAATCATCACTTGCTCATTGACAGACTGGTCCTCACGCCCAATCAAATAACGATAGAAATCGACAGGCAGATAGTACATGGTCTTGACCTGCTGGAGGGGGGTAAAGACAAAAAGATTATCGACATAAAAGGTATGCTCAGGCAGTTGGAACTGGCTAGCACGCAATAAATCTGTCCGGTAAATCAGCGAGTGCATCATGATATACTGGCCTTTTGAGAAATTTCCGACCTGATCCCAGCCAAAAATCTGCTGGACAGGCAAGACTGACTCGTAACTCATACTCTTCTTACGAGACTGACCTTCCTTTTCGTAAACAAAATTAGTCACAAAGGCATCAACCTCTTGACCTTCACTCTCTAGTTCCTGCAAGGTTTCCAAAATTTTCAAGTAGGCACGAGGATCCACCCAGTCATCACTATCAACTACTTTAAAATAACGACCAGAAGCCTCCGCCAAGCCGCGATTGACGGCACCCCCATGGCCTTTATTTTCCTGATAGATGGTTCTAACGATGTTAGGATACTTGATGGCTAAACGCTCAGCGATTTCCTGAGTCTGGTCCTGAGACCCGTCATTGATAATCAAAATCTCAACTTGCTCACCACCAATCACTAGCGACTCCACACAGTAATGAAGATAGGCTGCGGCATTATAGCTAGGAATGGCGATAGATAATAACTTCATAATCTGCTCCTTTAGGGGACTGATTTTTTCTTATACTCTTCGAAAATCTCTTCAAACCGCGTCAACGTCGCCTTGCCGTATA
>NZ_JVRR01000081.1 GCF_001070715.1 Streptococcus pseudopneumoniae | reverse complement strand
TCTCATACTTAATTCCACCATAAAAATCCGTTTTAGACTAATTTCCACTTTGGTCAGGCAAGTGGAAGTTACTTTGAGAAGTTACGGTTTAGAAAAATATTTTTCATATCTATTGACTTTTAGGGGTGAAATTTGGTATTATAGTAGGCGGTATTGTTTACCCCATTTGAAAGGCCCCGGAACCTTCCAAATACTTTTCGATGGGAAGGAACACCCATCACCGTAAACAAAAATCGAACTATATATAGGAGAAATCATGAACAAAACAACATTTATGGCTAAACCAGGCCAAGTTGAACGTAAATGGTACGTAGTTGACGCAACTGATGTACCACTTGGACGTCTTTCTGCAGTAGTTGCTAGCGTACTTCGCGGAAAAAACAAACCAACATTTACACCACACACTGATACAGGTGACTTTGTGATTGTTATCAATGCTGAAAAAGTTAAATTGACTGGTAAAAAAGCAACTGATAAAATCTACTACACTCACTCAAACCACCCAGGTGGATTGAAACAAATCTCTGCAGGTGAACTTCGTTCTAAAAATGCAGTACGTTTGATCGAGAAATCAGTTAAAGGTATGCTTCCACACAATACTCTTGGACGCGCTCAAGGTATGAAGTTGAAAGTATTTGTTGGAGCTGAGCACACTCATGCTGCACAACAACCAGAAGTTCTTGACATTTCAGGACTTATCTAAGGAAAGGAACAATAAAGTATGTCACAAGCACAATATGTAGGTACTGGACGTCGTAAAAACGCTGTTGCACGCGTTCGCCTTGTTCCAGGAACTGGTAAAATCACTGTTAACAAAAAAGATGTTGAAGAGTACATCCCACACGCTGACCTTCGTCTTGTCATCAACCAACCATTCGCAGTTACTTCAACTGTAGGTTCATACGACGTTTTCGTTAACGTTGTAGGTGGTGGATACGCTGGTCAATCAGGAGCTATTCGTCATGGTATCGCTCGTGCCCTTCTTCAAGTAGATCCAGACTTCCGCGATTCATTGAAACGCGCAGGACTTCTTACACGTGACTCACGTAAAGTTGAACGTAAGAAACCAGGTCTTAAGAAAGCTCGTAAAGCATCACAATTCTCAAAACGTTAATCAATACGATTATATCAACGTTTCAAAGCACTCAAAGGTTTGCCCTATGGGTGCTTTTTTCTATACTTTCTAAAAAAGTTTGCCCTAAAATTTGCCCTAAAATTACCCTACTTATTTTTAAGATGTTGGTAGGCAACTTGTCCAGCAGATAATGGAACTATGTTTGAAGTATTAACATAAGTCTTAGTTGTAACGGTATCGCTATGAGTTAATGCTTCAGAAATGGCTTCTAAGCTCATTCCTGCTTTTTTAGCAAGTGTCGCTCCTGTATGTCGTAATTTATGAGGTGTAGCGTGTTTTAACTTTGGGTGTCGTCTTTTAACAGAGTTCATTTTGTTATTGAGATAATCAACGTGTAGAGGGCTATTTACATTACCTTTCGTATCTATATAGGTAAAGACTAGTTGATCGGATGTTTGCATTATACCAAATTTCGCTAACTCATATTTCTGCTGTTTTTTCCATTCTGAAAGAAGTGATACAAGATAACTAGGAATTGAAAAAATCGTTTTCTTATTTCCTTTTGTTGACTTTACATTCTTATATTTGTCAAGTGCATGCCTTAAGTCAATTTGAGCGTTTTCTAAGTCTATGTTTTTCCAATGTAGGGCATAGGATTCAGATTTTCTATCGCTCAAAATAAAGGTTGTAAAGAATAGGACATAATCTTTTAGTGATAATTTATCGTTCTCTAAATCTTCTCTAAAAGCATCAAACCAATCTTGTAATTCTTCACTAGATAGATACAGGTCGTCCTCATTTTTGGAGTCTTGGAGTTTTAGCTTTTTGGTAGCTTTAATTCGCTTAATTGTCTTGGATAATCGATTTGATTCTATGTACTCTAATTCCTCAGCCCAATCGAAAATTGAGTTTACATAGCTTCGAATAACCTTGAAATTAGCATACTCTTCAGCTTTCGCAGTCATTAAGTTTAGTACGACTTGCTTATTCTGGTTCAGAAAATTGATTGAATAATTACCGAACATTGGTAAGATATGCTTTCTGAAAACAGTTTCAGTATTATCAATAGTAACCTGTGTTGGAGGCTTAGTTGTCGAAGTTGTTTGACCAGCTTTGTATGAATCCCACCAAATATTATTAAAGAACTCAGAGAAAAGAATATCACTAGTTTTAGAGAGTAGGATATCCTCTCCATTTTCAAGTTGATGTATCTTAGTTAAAATTTCTAGTTCAGCTTCTTTAGCCTCCTTTCTTGTTTTATAGCGTTTAACAAAGTGATTTCCTTTAATCCCCATTTTAGGTCGGATTTCTTTAGGTATATACACTTTAAGATTGTAAGTGTTACTACTTGTTTTTGTAACTGTCATGATGTTCTCCTTTTACGAGTCAGGATATATCATTAGAGATATTATAGCATAGCTTTTCTACAAAGCCACTTATCAATTTCATTTTTATTGAAACGTACAGTCTTACCAATTTTAATAACGGGTAGCCCTTTTTGTATCCAGCCATCTAATGTATTGTTAGATATCCCTAGATATTTGCAAGTTTGCCCCTTGTTAAGGTAAGGACTATCTAAACCTAAATCTTCTTTGAAATGAGAAATTTCGTTTTGCAAGAGATTAGTAATCATCGACTGTATTTCTTGAACTTGTTCTGTTGGTAGAATAACTTGCATTTTTTCCTTACTCCTTACTTAACTTTATTTTTTTGTATTTGACTTTATTGTCAATTAAGTGTCCTTTTCGAAATACTTTGCTAATATAGTTGCTTTCATATAGGATATATTCATTCTTAACAAGGCTATCTAAGGATTCACTTGTAAATAATTTTATCTCTTCAGGCTTTTGTAAATTACGAGAAGAATAAAAAGCCTTCTTTCCTAGACTCTCTAATAATTCCTGTCCTATGCCTTTTTCCATATATTTTCCAACATAACGACCAGCATTAGAAGAATCATCTAAGTTATGTAGTTTGTTTATCCGAACTGCACCTAACCCCCAAATTGTCAGTAATTCTTTATGAGGGATAAAAGGAAATGAAAAAAGGAGAATGTGTGCATGCCACGCTCCCCTTTTTTGTCGTTCTAATACTGCAATATATTTAATAAGTCTTTTTTTGGAATGGTATATGTGATAGTTTAAACGTTTAATAAATTTATCAAAAAGTAAATTAAACTCATATCTGTTTTGTATATTTTCTTTAGTTGTAAGGGTAAGGAAACTAGTTCTTTCATCAAAATTTGTATCTATTAGGCGTTGAAGTTTCCATTTAGAATTTTTACGAGTGTTAGAAATTCTTTTTATTCGTTCATCTTGTTCAGCAGTTGTGAGTTCTTCAAAAGTTCTACGTTTCTTCTTTTCTTTTAGTGAAATGTGTTCTTCATCAATTTGAGTAGTATCATTTGAAAAAATTGGAGATTCGTATTCCCATATTTCAAGGTACGAAGAAGTTCGGATAATTTTGCGATTGTAAGTCACAAAATCATCTCCTTTTCTCGTAATGTTTGCTTATATAATAAATAAACTAGGAGAAGCAAAGCTCCTCCATACTTCTATCATGTGTTTCTAAGCATCGCTCTGCTAAACACGCTTCCAGCTTGCCGACTTCCAGTCGGCAGTTTCGCTTAGTCACATGATGAGAAGTAGTAGTTAAATTTGAGGTTTAGGTAATTGTTTTAATGTTTGGTCTGTAGCCCAGTCAGTTGAAATGATTTCAAGATGTCCTTGGTCATAAACGAGCAAATCTCCGTTACCAATAAATTGATATTTATTATCTTTGTCAATATATAATGAAAAAGTATCTATACCAATAACATTTTTAGAAATATCGATAGATTCTTTAGGGGTATGTCCAACAATTTGTTTAGGGTAGTTGTGATTAGGGATTAGCTCTAGTTCTCTAAAATGAGCCCATAAAGGAGAACCCCCAAGAGCTTCCCCACCACGCATTGGTCCTATTGTATAAGCTAGAATATCTAATTCTTCTTCATGCTCTTTGGTATAGGGGGAAAAATGCCATTTTTGAGGATCAAATATTTGATTGAAACCAGCGTGACTGACTAAATAATCATCTAGTTGATAAGCCACTTGTAATTTTAAATCCTGCAACAATCCTTGAACTGCGAAAAACACTTCTAAATTTTGAATTGAGAAAGGAGCTTGATCTCCCAGTAAATAATAAGCATCATGATTACCTATAAGATTAATTACCTCTATTCCGTTTTGCTCTTTATCTATTTTCCAAGAGTATAAAAAAGTGAGATCTTTGGCATATAGTTGGATATTGTTAGTTTGTCCATGTAAATCAACATAATCACCAAGAAAAATGACTCTTTTAATATTATGTGTTTGGATAATCCTGTCAACAATAGGTAAAATTAGTTGAGATTTTAAATGTAAGTCGCCAATTAATAATGTCTTCATATAGATTCCCCTCTTTATTTTTGATATTAGTCTAAGAATAGAATTAAATTATACCATTTTTTTTAGGATGTTATTTAATATTGATAGGATTTTGTAACTGTATCATAGCAGATAACAGGTATTGTTTTGCTATGATACACATCGCCGTCAATGAAGTAATGATTTTTACCATCAAAGTAAATCTTACCCTGATAAGTTTTATCTTTAGCTACTTCCCAAGAAGCAATATGACCAGAAACAATATCTTTAAAAAATCCACCAGTGGTAATAGGAAATTTATTTGTAAACATCTCTGAACTCGTTAGGTCTTTCCAAAGCTTGCCAGCTTCTTCATCAATACCAGCATGAACAAAAATTTGGGTATCAGTTTCATAATAGCGTTTATCCCTATATCGTTTTTTAAACCAGTTTATGAATGGGTTGAACTTGATATTATTTTTAATTTCATTTCTAACACCTGCTTCAAAGTTGTTAACATTAGATTTTAAAATATAGGTCAATTCCTCTGGAGAGAAGAAACTTTTTATTGTTTCCGAAAATGAAGAAGAAGTAGGATTTTCTAAAATCAACCAATCATAAAACCATTCTTCGTGATTTCCTAAAAGAGTAATAATTTGATTAGGATGAAGTTCCTCAAGCTCAATTATTTTGGAAATAACTTGAAAAGATTGATGTCCATTGTCAATATAGTCTCCGATTAAAATAAGACGATTATTTTTATCAGATAAATCTACTTTACTGAGAGCGAATAGGAACTCATCTAGGTGACCATGTATATCAGATATTGCAAAAAGTTTAGCCATAAATAGTATCACCGAATTATTTAGAAATAGGGGCTACATCGTTACAAGAAAACCATAAATTTCCGTTAAATTGTCCAACTGTTAAATTAGATAATTTAATGGGGCATGTTTTTTTATCTGATAATAATTGAGGAGTAGCCGTAGGAGATAACGTATTAACTTTTATCTGAATCATTTCCATAAAGAAATCAGAATCCTCATCTTGAATTGAAACATTAAGACGTAGTGCTACAGGTTTATTTGTTTCTCTGTCCAGAACTTCTGTATATCCTTTTACTGCCACGAATTTATTTCCCAATAATTCTGGTTTAAGAAAATCGTTAATTTTCATATAATACCTCGTTTCTTTTTGTCATCGCTTAAGCGATGAGGAATAGATATTTTTGCTGAAAATCTATTGAATTTAAGCAAAAATATCTATTGAAATTATTTTGACTTTGTTATGTATAATTGTAGTTCTTTTATAAAATCGAATTGTGTTGTATCAAGATAAGGGCTTTCCCAATATTGAGCTTTTTCTTTCCCTGAGCCTTGCATATAAAGATATCCTGCTCCTTTTTCTTCAATAGATTTAAACTTATCAGGTGTAGCTGAGCCAAAGACCATGCGGTATCCCTCTATTGAGTTTGCTCCTAAAGCTATTCTTAGTCCTAAATTATCTCTAAGATCAGTGTTTAAAGTTTCAGATCTCATTTGTTGAGCAGATATAAGAATAAATACTCCTGCTTGTCGCCCTAGTAGGATAATTTGTTTGATACCGTCCATTACTTCGGTGATAACTTCTTTAGATTTTTTATCTGTTACTGAAGCTTGAAATGCTCCCATTTCATCAAATATAAGCCATACTGGCTTAAAGCCATGGTCAGTAAAATTTGAGCCGTATTGAAAGTTATCACGCATATATTGGTATCGTTCTTGCATTTCTTCAACTACTAAACGGATAATCCGAGCAATATTATTTGGTGTGGTTGCTACATATTTATCGCTTAAATAATGAGATAAACTACCTAAATCACTGTTCTTGGGATCTGCAATATATAGTGTTGAGTTTCTTTTAAGAAGTTCAATAATTAAGAAAGATATAAATATAGATTTTCCACTACCTGTACCGCCTGAAACTAAAATATGAGGACATTTTATAGGATTATAAGTTATATCATATCCTAAGTCTATATCAAGATTATCTATCTCTTTTTTATGACTGTGAGTTGATAATATTAGTCTATCAGGTTTCTTGTAATAAAAGTGATATTCCACAATATTAGGATGAGTAATTTTTTCTTCTAGTTCAAGTTCTAGAACTCCAGCTAATACATCATCAAGTGTCTGAACCTTTTTACTAAATTCGTCACCTCTGATAAGCGCTTTAATGATAATACGACCGTTTTGATTATCTAATTCATATTTTAAAATCGCACTTCTAATAATTTTTTCGTAGCCGGAATTATCCTTTTCCGAAGTGTAGAGATGATTTGTATATAAAACAAATAGTAAGCTCTCTCTGATAATTAAATCAAAATCTAGTTCGTATCTAAAATCTTTTAATTTATTATTTATTTTATAGATTGCTAGAATACCAAAGACAATACATAAGATTTGAATAGAAGCAGGAGCTCTAATACTTACTATTAAACCTAATAAAACAAAGATAGAAAAGATAATTATTATCAGATGTAACCATTTTAAACGTGAACTTGTAATAAAATAATTTCTTTTTAAGTTAGCTTCTTTTTTTAGTTTAAACATAAACAACCACCTTTTTAAGTAGTAAAACAACTATACAATTATTTGTATAGAGAACCTAAGCAAACCCTGCTTAGGTTATTGTTGTGTCTTCCAATAGGAATATACAACAAGTTTAATGATGTAACTAAGCCTTGGTAATCTAGTAGCACCATCTTCTTTCATTAAATGATATCGAAATTCATCAAGACCATTTAGAACATTTTCATCTAAATAGAGTCTAGGAGTTACGGATGTTTCTAGACTAGGATTGACATTTTTGATATCTTTTTCCATTTCTTGACGTAGTTTTTGCCATTTATCAGTGGAGTAATGTTTTGTATTTCTATATGATTCTTCAATGACACTTCCGATAGAAGCTTTTAAAACGATATTGAAAGAAACACCATTTAATTCATCGTAATGATTTGATAGAAGTGTTTGTTCTAATGTACTTAGAAAATTATTCTGACTTAGTTCTTTAATTTTACGTTCTTTATTTTGAATAAGCTCATCTATCCATACTTTGGCTTCATATGCAAGACGAACACTTTTATATACTCTGACCACATATCCTCCTGTTTAAAATTCATTAGAAAATTTTATTGTATCCATATTTTCAATTTCCTTGTAGAAATGAAAATCTTTTTGATCTAATTGATCACAGATTTGTTTTATGATAAATTTTCCACGTTCTTCAATTCGTTCATTGACTTTTTTGAGAAAAATTTGGAAATTCTCTTCTTTTGTGGGCTTGATGGCATTATTATCATGATTATCCCAAAATAACTCTACACTATAATCAAAATTAACATATGGTTGCAGGTGGTACATTTTTATAAAGTTTTCCCATGCTTCAGGAGATAAAATGTTTAAAAATTCTTGAAGTGATATTAAAGTGATATCCCAGTAATCACCTAAACAAAGACCTCTACCACAATTCATCCAATTAGGAAATACTGTAAAATTTCCGATTGTATGAGTGTTTCTTGCAAATGATTTAAAGTTCTCTAAATTATTTTGAATAGTTTCAAATTTTAAATAATTCTGATGTTCACAAAGAACAGAAACTGAGATTTTCTTCTTTGTTATGCCGATTTTTGCTGAAACTTCATCAAAGTTTGAACTATTTTTAATTGCTTCTATAAAAGTGGTAATAAAGGAGTTCATTGTTTCTCCTCTAATGATACTATCCTGTGACTCTTGCCATCCCAAAAGTTTATATAGATATAATGCAGCTTTATCACAATCTATACCCACATTGTTAGGGAGTTGTTTGTATTTTAAAAAAGCAGTAATACTATCATTGGGTAGTGGAGAAAGTGAGTAGTTTTTAAAATCCCAATCCCATGGTTTGATGCTATTTTCGTCACAATATTTCAACCAATCAATAACTTCTTGATGTTTCATTATATGTTCCTTTCTTTATAATGAAGTTTACTTTTGATAATCATAAATGAAATTTTGAAAATCTTTTTGATTTTATGATGATCTAGTACTTACAGCATAAATGTATGCTAAATAATTTGCAAAATCTCCTTGACGTTGTCGATCCTTCGTGATTTTATTAAACCAACTAGTATCTCCACCTTTAGCTTCGATTTCGCTTTTTAGTGCATTCAATTGTATGATGAAAGCAGTATGAGCAGAAGTTCTAAAATCCCCATGCTTGTCTTGTCTTTCTTTTGATACTGTTGCAGATTTGACACGAATTTCAGTATACTCTGCAGCTAACTCAATCAACATTGTCCAGTCATCGAGGAAAATTGGATCTTTTATGTCAAATGAACTAATTAGTTCATTATAGATTTTATGTGCATCTTCAAAAGTCAAAGCAGTTTTCTCTTGAAGAAAATCGGAATAAGTGTAAATTTCCATAAAGAGCCTCCGTAAAAATATTTTGTCTAACTACGACTATACTTTTATTATAATCCTATCTAAAAATAATGTCAAGGATTTTTGTAGTTTTTTTTAGAAAATTCTTTTTATAAGTGATATCACTTATAAAATAATAAAGTAAGTTGGTCAAAAACTCAATTTTAGTAGAAAATGGAGCAAATCTTCCTACAATAAAATGCATAGTATCAAGGTTTTTCAACACCTGATATTATGTATTTTTTAATTTTAAAGACTTTTTACTCAGACTTTATTTTATCAATGAGATGCTATCTTTAAAATTATTCAATATGTTTTCTAGTATATTATAATTTATGGGAGCAACTATATCGTGCAAATTTTGTTTTAATTCCTCTATTGCTTCCATGGTAGATAAATTTTTATCTGTATTTATCTTTCCTGTTTTATTTAATATAATAGCTCCTTTTAACATAAATTTAACAGCAACTCCGATGGTTACACTTCTAGTAGTTGTAAAATTTGGTAATAGTATTTTTAACTCCCTAATGCCCTTTTCAACCTCATCACTTATTTGTACTTTTACATTAGTTCCGTAGCCTTTTTGATATTCTAAATATTCTAATGATATTGTTTCTGTATCATTAATGATAGATGTCCAATTGCTAATAACTTTAGTTTCTTTGAAAGCTCTAGTGAGTATTTGACTACGCGTGAGTTCAATTTTAGAATTATTTGAATACATTTTTTTCAATTTTTCAAAATAAAAAATAGCTTCACTTGATACTCTAACTTGAAATTCCACTTATAAATTCTCCTTTATAGTAATTGTGTAGTTTATTATAATTAAAAATGGATTTGTTTTAGGGAAAAGTACAAAAGATAATGCATGTTATCAATAAACAATTCAGTTTCTATAGTAATAGTACATTGCGACTTCTAAAATATCGCTAGAAATCAACTTGGCCTTCTCAACCGATTTGTTCAAATTTTATTTTATTCCACTATAAGTACCTAAGGAAGTTAAATGTTTATCAAGAACCTCAAGTAATGTGGCTAACTTTCACTTTTCTCTATGTGTATTGTATAGGTAAACGATTATTGTTAGAATCTGTTATTGTAAAATGTTTTATTAAATGTAACGTTTGATCGAGTTGAATATTTCCAGCAACAATCATGTCATTTTCTTTTTTTATAATGCCAAAACAAGCTATCCATTCTCCTTGTGTAGAAATTGGAATCATATCACTGTTAAAATAGAGAGAATATGTCTTAATGCTTTGTTTTGGGCGAGGATCAGGTATAACTAAAACATTGTTGCTAAAAATAAAATCAAAACTATTTCCTGAATCAATATAAGCATCTATTACTGGGAAGACAAAATCGGAATTTGAATAATCTAAAGTTATATTTCTCGCCACTACCTTTTCTTTTTGAATTTGGTAGACTAAAACATTAGGGGCGTTAAAAAAGAATATTGATGCCATAAGTTCTCCTTTTAATTCTAGAATGTCATTCAGTTTATTTACTCAACTTTAATGAGAAGTTAGTCTAGTCTGTTGTAATAACCACACCGAATTCATGGTCAGTAATGGTTTTAGTAGGAAAATAATCAATCCTATCTTGATTGATATCAAAATTAGCCAATACATAATCTCCTGGAATATTACATCCTTCATGAGACCAAATTTTATGGATTTTATGGATAGGATTTTCTAATAAATTATCTAGTGCTTTATTATTCTTGAAGTTCACGGTATTAAAATCTCCAATGAGCAACAACTTGTTGTTCTTGAATCTTTGTACAAAATTATTGATTTCCTTCCAGAAACTCTCAACATTGCCACTTGGTGGAACATGTGTACCGTAAATTACTAAATCATTTACTTGTATTGCATATGCTCTGCCATTACGCCGATGCTCTGTTAAAATAGGTTTATATCTTAGACCATTTTTAACAAAGAAAACTGTCATAGATGCACGTGGTGTTGGTAGTACTGATTTTAGAATATAACCTTTCTTACGCATCAGGGGTACAAAAATATATTGACATTCTGTAGAATTTATATCATATTCTTGTATGATAATAATATCAGGTTTGTATTCATCAATTTTACTGATAAAAGAATTTATTGTTTCCTTTTTATCCAGCTTGTCCCATTCTTGAATATATTTGCCATTTCCAAGTTTGTTTTTAAAATCTTCACGATGGTTTTCGGGGCCACCAAAGTCATTAATATTAATGTTTAGTATTTTCATATTCTGATTTCCTTTTTAATTTTAGCTTTTTCAATAGTTGAATGTGTTAAGGAGGCATAATAAACACGAACTTCTTAAGTAAATAATGATTTGTTAGGTAATGATACATATGTAATCCAAAAATACATTTTGTAATTCAATTTTATAAAAAAACTAGATATTTGTCAACCTTAATTATTTGGGAAAATAAAAGGAATATTTTGATCTTTCTATTCCAACAATGTAGTAGAAGGTGGTTAGCATTTTGGTGTTTAATTTATTACTTATATAAAATGTACCATCTTTACTTTTTTGAAAGTAGAGATGGTACGCTTGGTTTATTGATTTAGTCATTGATTTTTTGTGCTATAGGCCAAATTGTTGATATACCTGACTCATATTTGTTTATTTTGTAGAATAATTTGCCCTATTTAGATAAAATTATTTGAAAGTAGATAAAAATCAACTTAATATTTTGCAGATAGATATTGCTTAAACAAAGGTATTTGAATTAATTTAATTTTTCAGTTAGCCAAACCAGGTCTTAAGAAAGCTCGTAAAGCATCACAATTCTCAAAACGTTA
>NZ_JVRR01000080.1 GCF_001070715.1 Streptococcus pseudopneumoniae | reverse complement strand
GCCTCAGCAAGTGAAAGTACCTCAGAATCAGAAAGTACCTCAGTAAGTGAGTCGGCTTCTAAGAGCGCCTCAGCAAGTGAAAGTACCTCAGAATCAGAATCAATATCAGCATTAGCAAGTACATCAGTCTCTGAATCAATATCAGCAGATAGATTGCATTCTGAATCAACATCAGAAGTAACAGGAAATTCAAGTAATAAATTACCGAATACTGGTACAGAAGCTTCTAAATTATCTATTGTCCTGGGTGCTTTGGCAGGTGTAACTGGATTAGGTTTACTAGCTAAACGCCGTCACGATGAAAATGAAGACGAGGTATAATTTATCTGTTTGATTCATTTTGTTGAAAAATATATCTAAGTAAGAGTCTGGGACAAAAAGATTTTGATTTTGGGAATTCTTTATTATAAGTTTTTAAAATCGATAGATTAGACAAAAAAAGCGAACAAAACAGAATTTTGAGTGTCAGATAACTTGTTTTATTCGCTTTTTATATTTAAGGTTAGACTTTTGTCCCAGACTCTTCTTTTTTTTGTAATGTTAGTGAACTGATATAAAAAATGTTATAATTAGTAGTAAGAATTATGAAATCAATTCGACCATTAATATTATGGCGGG
>NZ_JVRR01000079.1 GCF_001070715.1 Streptococcus pseudopneumoniae | reverse complement strand
TTATAAAAAATAGATAAAAAGAAAAGGAATACAAAAATTATGAAAAAAATCGTTTTAACTACTACAGCAGTTTTATCACTCCTAGCAACAGGAGCTACAATTTCAAGTGTCAACGCCTCAAGTGGTCCAGCACCTCAAACAAACACTCAGTCAGATAGTATTATTGCAACAGATGTGACTCTTGTAGAGAAAAAAGAAGTAAAAGGTAAAGAAAAATTAACAGATGTTTTATCTGCTTCAAAAACCAATTTTGTAACAGTTGATTATGTAGACTCTGCTTATCAAAAGGAATTTTCTAAGCAATTTGCAAGTTTTGAATCCAATGGTATCGTTAAATTCAGTGGTAAAATGATTGCCTTTAAAGCAACAGAATATGGTATCTATACCATGAAGTTTGAATTAAATGGTACTCGCTATAAGTTAACTGCTGACGTTAGAGAAAATCTAGGTAAAGGAGGTCCTTTTTACACTTATGTAACCAAACTAGAAGTCTTATCAACTAATCAAGCAAATGCTATCTCGAATACGAGTACTGAAAAACAAATAGAAGCAACAATTACAAAGGTTGAAATTCATCATTTTGGATTTAATTTTGAAGGTGTACTCTCAGAGCCACTACAACACGGAGGAGATAATGCAGCTAGAGGAAATGTTACTCTAATTGATAAGGCTAGCGGAAAGATTGTGTACCAACATAATAATGATGTCATCTTTAGTGGTCTAACTAATGACGTCAACGACCAATTTCTTTTACCTTTAATTTATAGTAATAAATTTAAAGGGGATGTTTTCGATATCAGACAGTTTCCTGCCGGAACATACATCTTGGAGATGTCTGGAGAAGCTGGCTCTCCGCACGATCACTCAGTTGATAATAGAAAACGTGTCTTTAAAGTTAGAAAAGAGGTGACTATCGGAAATCCTTCAACAAATTCAAATACTAACACCTCAACTCAATCAGGTTCGAATTCTAATATCTCAGGTAGTTGGATTCAATCAAACGGACGTTGGTGGTATAAACACGCCGATGGTTCTTACACATCTAATGGCTGGGAAAAAATCAATGGTGTTTGGTATCGTTTTGATAACTCTGGTTGGATGCAAACTGGCTGGGTAAAAGACGGTAGTTGGTACTATCTCGACGGTTCAGGTGCTATGAAGACAGGTTGGGTCAAAGATAATGGTAGCTGGTACTATCTTCAAGACTCAGGTGCAATGCAAACTGGCTGGATGAAGGTATCTGGCAAATGGTACTATGCCTATAGCTCTGGTGCACTCGCAATCAATACAACTACACCAGACGGTTACCGTGTAAATTACAACGGTGAGTGGGTTTAACATACAATAGGAATAAATTAAGGAGACAATTATATGAACAAAGTTATAAAAATTGAAGATGAAACAGTTTATGTTGGAAAAGGTAATAATGGTCAATTTACTGCAATTTCAAGAAAAAGTTTTGGTTTTGAACCACAAGTAGGTGATTACGTAGAATTTTATCAAAATGGTGACGACTATATTGTTTCAAAAATAGATAACACATCTCCAGCCGCCTCTAGTCAACATTCAAATGGAGTAAGTGATAAATCTAAACTGGCCGCAGCATTATTTGCCCTATTTTTAGGAGCGTTTGGTGCCTACGATTTTTACATTGGAAATACTAAACAAGGATACAAGCGTATCGTTCTAACTCTGCTAGTTATCATTCCTATTTTAATGCCATTTGTTTTACTGGCAAATGCTATTTGGAATATTATGATTACTATTCAAGTTTTAACATCTAAAACTGGTAGCAAATGGCACCAAGATGCTCAAGGTTTAGAATTGCAAGATTAAACATATGAAAAAATTATTTCTATTCAGTATTAGTATTTTAACTATCTCTATTTTAACGGCTTGCCAACATCAGAGTGAAAACACTTCTTCAGCAAGTTCTGAAGCAATTGCTTCAAGTACTAGTTCAACTTCTTCTACATCTGAAGAGAAGAAAACAGATTACACACTATACAATCCTGTCCTTAAAGAATATGCAAAGGTATTAGATAATTTACCAACTTCACATACAGAGATCAATTCAAAAGCAAACTTAAAAAATACTTATCCTAACGAATATTCTGGATTACAGTATAGCTTGTATGATTTAGACCAAGACGGTACGGACGAACTTTTGATTGCCCTAAAAATGGATTCTAACTATTACGATTTATTAGATATTCGAACTCTAAAAAATGGGGAAGTTATTCGACTGACCAATGCAGAAAATAATCTGGACTTTATTGGAGAGCGAGTACATTTTAATCCTTTAGAAAATGGTTACTTTCAATTATCTACCCGAGTATCTATTAATCAAATCCAACTTAAACTATACAAGTTGAATCAGGATGGAACACGGTTAGAGTTAGTTAGCGAATCAGATACAGAAGAGGGACTGGGGACAAAACCACCTTCCCTTGACATAAGATCTTTCTCTTGGAAATCTGTGACAAGTCTCATAAATGGAGAAATAACCCTTCCGTCAGAAAGTAAAGGAATGGATATTTCTGCAATTCAAAATGGAGATTTTTCTAGTGTCGCAGGAACTTGGAGGAATGGTACAGGTATTGAATTTACTTTCGATAAAAATGGCTTGGTAAGTGATCATTCCAAAGTTTCAATTGAACATGCTAAAGAAATTGACCACTATCTCAAGGCAAGTTCTGTTTCTAAAGATGGAGGTGCTGGTGCAGCTATTGCCTTTTTACCAGCAGGAATCCCTATAACCATGTCTGTCACCTCTTCTTCAGATAATGGCTATACTGACTCGTCTGATATTACACAAGACCGCTTATGGTTTGGACACCAACTCATCAATGGCAGTACGGAGGGATTTTTCTATAAAGTAAAATAATTAAACTAATCACAGAATCGAATATTTTCGGTTCCCTTTGACGAGGAGGAAATCATGGATTTTACAGAATATTTGTATAAAAATATCGGAGAACGTGTTAGACTAGACAGACAAAGAAAAAATTTGAATTTGTCAAATTATTCTAGTCACATCTCTCGATGTGCTTTTGATAAAAGTGTTAAAGAAACAGGAGATACAAAAACTAATCCAAAGACTGGAATAACAAGAGGGAATATTAGTCAAATAGAAACAGGTAAGATTTATGATTACACTAGGAGTTTTTTATCGGATAATCAAATTAAAGCATTGACTGCTACTCTTGAATGTAATCAAGATGAATTACTTTTAGGAAATAAAGAACAGAAACAAGAAATCGTAAAAATTTTACTCTTAGGATGTCTGCTAAATAATATAGATGTTCAGATTAACTCCGTTTCATCTGAAAAATGGCGAGATTTATATCACAAATCTCAATCTCTCGATATCAAACCTAATAAAGAAACTGAACGCTTAGGGAATATAATATTAAAATTTCTACTAACCTATCCTGCTTTCCAAAAGCACTTCATAAATTCCGTCTTTTATTATTCTGATAGCTATCCTGATAAGTATATTCCTTATAAATCAAAAGATGAACAATACAGTGATTCTTCTAACCATAAATTAAAAACTAAATATGCTAGTGACTTGGAAAAAGTCAGTTCCCAACTTCAAACGTGGTACACTACTGATTTAGGGAATATTACTTCTGTTCTACTTCGTAAACCTGAAAATATCATCTATATATTCGAAGCGTTCGAACATACTATATATAAAATAATTGATTTAATTTTTGATAAATTTTTAGAAACATTTAACAATAGCTTGAATACCAGAGGTAAAAATAATACTCCTAGCAAAATAATAGACTATTTAAGTTCGGATTCTCTTCTAAATATTCTATTGGGAAATGATATATACTATCTTTTAGTAAATGAGCTGAAAAAAGAACAAATCGATAAAACTAATAGTCTCTTTCATATTCAATTTTTACAGTTACTCCAGTATCAAAATTTATTCTTGGAAAAAATACATAATAAATATGAGGATACTAGTGAGAACTATGATGCATTTAAACTCTATTCTGACTTAACTAAAATTATCAAATTTTATGAAAAAACAAAAGATAAACATCTAACTCTCTACATAAATGATTTTATAGATAATCAAGACTATTAGTCAAAATTACAGGCCTTGCTACTAAAATAGTGAGGCTTTTTTTGTGCCGTACCATATATGCTTTCTTATAATGTATACAAATTTATCTCTAAATTTCATTCTAGTGTATACAAAGTCGTTGGTAAATCAAAATATAATAGATAATGTAACGGACAACAAAGGTGCCTAGTTCATTACATAAAAATTTTTTATTAGAAGTCAGCAAATCCTAGGTATGCTGATTATGGAGGAATAGCACATGAGTGCATTCAAATACAAGAATCCAGTTTATGGATATAACGTAGCCCTTTTCCATGAAATATTTGGAGAAAACCCTGTCTTTAGTTCATTGTCCGCTGAAGAAGAAATTAAGTGGGTCTATAAAGATGATAAGCGGACTGACGAAGTAGATGGATATAGCCGATATTTCATTATTCCTGGTCAGAATCCTTTTCTTGTCAAATTCCCCACTTCTCAAGAAATTGAACAATTCGCAGAAGTTGAGTTAGTCAATCCTGTTGCTTGCAAAGTGAAAAACAATGTTTATTTTAAAGCCGAATCGGTAAAAATTATTAAAGAAGGAGGTAAGTAATCAATGGTATTTCCGTTTATTCAACCAGAAAATAAACGGGAGTTTGTAGTGGATACTGAATATCTAGTTCAGTGTTTAGAAATAGGGTTGGGGAACAGCTCTATTTCTTCAACTACAAATTCATTCCAGTTTATCTATGGCGACAATTATTTAGACTTTGTCCCGCGCTATCCATGTGCGTACATTTTGGATAACAATCTATACCAACAGATTTTTCAAATTTTGTCTACAAGTGCCTACCCTATGTTGACATTTCTTAAACAGCCATCGGCCTATATTGTCAAACGTGATGGTGATGGCGTAAGCATTAACACTAGTCGTGCTTTTCGGTTTCCATTCTTTAGGGGAATACCTGAAAGATTGACGTATCAAAAACTATCTGATGTCAGCGTTCAAAACGAAAGTTTTGAACTCATGAAAAACTATCGTATCGATTTCAATCGAATTGTTCATTGTTTGATTGCTGGTTCTTCTGGTTCTGGAAAGAGCTACGCTTTGACCTATCTAATCTCTGTTATTAATCAATTTGCTCATATAACAGTTGTAGACCCTAAATGTGATTCTATCTCTCGCTACTGCTTAAAACAGAACATACCTGTTCTTTACCAAGAGAAAGACTTCTCATCTGATGAATTTGTTTCCAAGGTAAACAGCTTGCTAAAAGTGGAACTAGATACTATCTATCAAAGACAATCGGAGCTTCTTGAAAATCCTTCTAAAAAATTTCAACATCGTTGTCTGGTGATTGATGAATTGCTTGCTTTAACATCTTTGACTTCTAAAAATGTTAAAGATACCTTTTTTGCACTATTATCCAATATTGCATTACTTGGACGAGCAACATCTGTCCATTTAATCCTAGTGAGTCAGCGGATGGATACAAACGCTTTACCTATTGCCGTTAGAGAACAGTGTAATTTCTTGATACAACTTGGTTTAATCAACAGAAAAACGACAACGTTTTTATTCCCAGACTTAGATTCAGAGACAGGAATTGTCATTCCTAACGGAAAAGGAACTGGTATTGTTCAAGTTATTGACGGTATAACAGCACCTAATGTTATGCCATTGCTAGTACCAACTATAAAAGGAGACAATATATGAAAAACATAAACAATCTAATTATGAGAAATAGCACCGTCATTACCGATAAACTCTATTACTTACTGCCTTTAGAATTATTTTTAGGCTTTCTATGGGGGTTATTTCTAGCAGGTATATGGTTTATTAACCAAGTTAGTACTATTATCTCTTGGGACGCTTGGGGACAAATTCGGAATAATTTTCAAATAGGGCAATCTTTGCTATTTCAAACAATCACTATCGTCATGATTATCTATCTTTTAGCTCATACCATTCTTTGTATCGTATGGATAAAAGAAGATAAGTTTCTGAACTTTATCCGTACAATAAATCTATTAAGGATAATTCGAAAACAGATGAAAACGAAAGCCAGTGAAAGCGATAGTGAGGTTGTAAAAGAGTACAAATCTATTGTTAAATCTATCAGATGTATCATAACTAGTGACTATATCCTTGTTATAATACTACAGGCAAAAAATTCAGATGTTGATACAATTTTACAAAAAAAATTACCTTTTTTGTACGACTATCTGATAAGAGTCTATCGTAAAATATATATATTCTCTCCCACAGATAGTACTTCACTTAATCATATAATACAAGGGACGAGAAAGCATAATTGATTTGTATACCAGCGGAGCTTGCCGTAAGGCAAGAGCTCCGAGCTGGTTTTATGTTCCAATTTAGTCAGGACATAACTATACTACTTCTGGGCTTGTTATTGAAGTAGTATAATGTTGTTCCATTGTTCCAAAACGAAAGGAGTTTTAAATGGTAAAAGCACGCAATGTTATGTTTGTTCAACAGATTGAGTATTTCCAATCTTCAAATTTACAAGATATCATCGAGTATATGACGAACATTCTAAAACCGCTTCGTTTTGCGGGAATATTGCATGATAAGGATATTGGGCAAGATGGAAACCTTGTCGCACCACATATACACCTTGTTTTACAGTTTGAAAGTGCTAGAAGTTTAAATAATCTTGCTAAGTTGACTAAACAACCAATACAGTGTTTTGAGCAGTGGAGGGGTTCAGTTAACAATGCTTATTCATATCTCGTTCATCACACGGAGTCTAATCAAGATAAATACCAATATTCTCCCAAAGAAGTTATTGCGAATTTTGACTATTTACTCCTATTAGACACTATCGAAAGAAATGTAACCAAACGATATGAAATAAATGACACTATGATTATAGATAATCTACTGGATCTACTTTATACTGGTAATATCACAAAATCAGAAATTGAACAACGACTTACTGGTTCACAATATGCTAAAGCTAAGCATAAAATAGATACAGTTCACTTAAAAAGATTAGAAATTCAAGCTGAATCATGGAGACACGAGATGAAAAATAAAAATGCTATCGTGACTATTATTTGGCTTTTTGGAAAAGCTGGAACAGGAAAAACTCGGTTAGCTCGACAATATGCAGAACAATTTGACCCAAATTATTTTATAACAGGTTCTATACGAGACCCTTTCCAACAGTATAATCTAGAACATGTAGTTATATTAGATGAGTTGAGACCTCATCAATTCGATTATTCCGACTTACTCAAAATGTTTGACCCATACAATGACAGAGCAATGGCTAGCAGTCGTTATTTTGACAAACCTCTTTTAGCTAATGTATACATCATTACAAGCCCATACTCCCCATATAATTTTTTCTTAGAATTAACAAAGAAGAAACAAACAAGCCACATTGATTCTTGGGGACAATTAATGAGAAGACTAACACTAGTCATAGAAATCTCAAAAGAATATCTACAGTTCTATAAGTATTCTCCATTAGACCAGATGTTTTATATAGACCATGGCAATAAATTACCAAACCCCTTTAAAAATCAGACTGATAGAGAAGAAACTATTCAAGATAAATCGTACCAGTTATTTTTAGAATTGAATAAGAAAAAGGAAAGGAATGAATAAATGCAAGAAATTCAAACAGTTACCTACATAGATATCGCAAATCAAGGATATCCAGAAGGCACAGCTAGACGTGTTATACGAGAGGGTAAAAAATTACTTGTCGAAAGAGGTTTTCAACTTTATAAAAACAAAAGGATTGGAAGAATACCAAAAACTATTGCCGAAGAAATTCTTGGATTCAAAATCATCTCAAAAAATGATATAATAGATACTGTACTCTTCGCTACTGACATAGAAAGAGGAAAATAATATGTCAGTTATCAAAGGATACAAGGGAAAATGGAAAGTAGATATTACCGATGGCATAGACCCATTGACTGGTGAAATCAAACGGCATAGAAAGTCAGGATTTACCACTCGTAAAGAAGCTGTTCAATATGAAGCAGATTATCGATTAAACAAACTTCACCAAGTTCATATTAAAGATAAAATATCTGTTTCTCACCTTTACTCTTTAGTTCAACAAGAAGATGAACTCCGTGGGAATAAACGTGGTACCATTGATACACAGATATCCTATTATAACCAATATGTCTCTAAGTTTTTTGAGCATGCAGATATGTCTGCCATTACTATCCATGAAGTAAAAAAATTTAGAGATTGGTTGGTCAAACAACCAAGTGTCAAAGGAGGAACACTATCAAGCACGACCGTTAATCAGCTAATGATTTTTCTACATAAAATGTTTGATGTTGCTGTCGCTAATCGTCTTAGACAAGATAATCCATGCAATGGACTAAGAAAACTGCCTGATAAACACAAGGAGATGTCTTATTTCACTCCTGAAGAATTCAAGCTATTTGATTCTCTGTTCACAGAAGATGAATATATGTTTCAGCTATTTTATCGAGTGCTGATGTTTACAGGCGTTCGTGTTGGCGAAGCATTGGCCTTAACTTGGAAACAGATTAATTTATCAGAGGGTTATATCGATATTAAGTATTCTGCTTACTTTCGTAATAACAAGGTCCATATCGGAACGGTAAAAACTACTCAATCCAATCGTCGAATTTATATTCATAAAGCATTCGTTCAAGAACTAACGGAATGGAAAGAAAAACAAGCTCACCTATTAGTAGAGTTTACGGACAATACAGAAGACTTACAAATCTTTCAAGACAGTCCTTTACAACTAACTGCTCCAATGGTTTCTAATCAAAAGATTAAATTGAAAAAAAGAATGCCTGCATCATTAAAAATGATTCGTAATCACGATTTCCGACACTCACATGCAGCGTTTCTAGTTTCAAAAGGACTCAGAAATGGTGAAGGAAAAGATTATATATTTTTTACACTTATGAAACGACTGGGACACAGTAGTATTAATACAACAATCAACATCTACTCTCACCTATTCCCAACTCAACAAAAAGAAGTCGCCAATGCTTTTGACAACTTTTAGGGCAAAAAATGGCAAAAAATTTATTAAAAAAGGCTCAAAGCCTTGATACGAAAGGAATCTTAAAAATCTTATGATGAACATGCAAAACATGATGCGTCAAGCACAAAAACTTCAAAAACAAATGGAACAAAGCCAAGCTGAACTTGCTGCTATGCAATTTGTTGGCAAATCTGCTCAAGACCTTGTTCAAGCGACCTTAACTGGAGGTAAGAAAGTTGTCAGCATTGATTTCAATCCAGCTGTCGTTGACCCAGAGGACCTTGAAACTCTTTCTGATATGACCGTTCAAGCCATCAACTCTGCTCTTGAACAAATCGATGAAACTACCAAGAAAAAACTGGGTGCTTTCGCTGGGAAATTGCCATTCTAAGCATAAGAAAAACAAGCATTCAAGAGAATACTTGCCTATCGTGGGAGGAACAACTGTTCCTCTTTTTGCTTACTAAAAATTAAAGAATTCCATGGCCTGTTTGAAAAGCAATTCAGTATACTCTGGGTCTTCTTGGGCAATGGTAACCTGGTCTTGAATCATTTCCAAGTCATCTGTTATCATACCATCAGCTCCCAAATGAACGGATTTATCAAAGGACTCTGAACTATTGATGGTCCAAACGTACAATTTCTGATCCGTATTCCAAAGCTTGTTGACAAAATTTTCATCCAAAGTTGAATACTCCATGGTGTAACCTGTGGCCTTGGTTCTTGGAAAAATACTATTATAAGGTAGGATGAAATAAACTGGAATTTGTGAGTCATAGGCCAACACCTGGTCAATCACATGGTAGTCCAAGGATTGCATTTGGTGACCATTCTGCTTAAGAATCGTTCCATATTTTTCCATAAAACGTTTCATCATATCTGGGCTATCTTTTCGACTGGTTTTAATTTCAATGAGGAGTTTTTGATGTAATTCATTGGCTTTATTGAGATAGTCATCAAAACTAGACACCTTGGCATGATAGCTATTTTCAGAAATATCGAGTTTGGTTAATTCTTCCAAGGTTAAATCCTGAGGATTGGCATTAACTCCTGTCAAATTCTTGATATTGGCATCATGCATCATGACAAACTGGCCATCTTTCGTTTCCTGAACATCTGTCTCAACGAAATCTGGAGATAACTGAGCCGTCTTTTCTAAAGATTGGACTGTATTTTGGACACCATTCTTATTGGATACTCCCCTGTGAGAGATAATCAAAGGTTTATTGGCAACTGGAGCTTCTAAATAAACATAACCCTCAAGAGCGAAAAAGATACAAGCACAGCCCATCACTCCCCATCTCATCCAGTGGTCTTTCTTTCTCCTTGGTGTGATTTCTAATTCCTCCCCTGTCAAAAAGGAAACAAACTTAATGAGAAAGTAAGTCAAGGCCATATAGTGGAAATTCTTAATCAAGACAAAATTAATGATTCCTAATACAAGAGATTCCTTATGGGTCAGACCATCCATCAGTACCTGACTTACTAAGATTGGGATCAAGAGAAGAATGAAAAATAGATACGTTTTGACGATAATCCAAAGCAAGTTCCAAATATAAAACCATGAGTGCTTTCTTGTCTTCTCTAGACTGTATCTGACTGCTTCTTTGACTGTTTTTTTCTCAAATAAAAGCTGAGGTAGGGCAAACATCAAACGTATTGAAATGTAAAACAGCAGCAAGGCTAGAACAGTGATTACCAAACCGACCAACCAGTACTTATCTTCTACATAGGCTACTATGAATTCCGGAATGACGATTTTATTGAGGTAATAAATCTTTAAAATCTTTCGAATCAATGGAAAGAGCATCATGACATAAAAGAAAATAAAGGCCATTTTTGAAATCGTCACTTGCTTCATAAACAAGAAACTTTGACGAAAGACCTTGCGACTGTACTCCAGCAGAGTTCTCCTTTCATGATAGAGGAGATGGCGAGCTCCGATAAAGAGAAGTCCTATCTGGTAATAGGCGACCAATAAATTAACAATCACCAGAATAAATAAAGCAAGACTAACAAAGGGAGAACCCTTTATAATGGCAAAAATATTGTTGTAGGAAAGAAAGAGATAGCCTGTCTGACGGAGTAAAAGTCCAGCAATCCAAGAATTAAGTGGTAACCAGACAAACTCAATCATCATGAATATCAAGAAAAAGAGAAAGAGAATTTTATCTAGATTAAAGTATATCTGCTTAAAACCTAGATTTTTAGGTTTTTCAGGTTTCATAGGCACTCCTAGTCAAATAATTGAGACAAGTCCAAGCCACCAAAAGGATTGTTTGATAGGCTACTTTCTGTCTCTAACAATTCTCTAGCTTGATCCGACTCTAGGAAGGACTCGTAAACACGCGCCGTCATCCGAGCATCCTCTAAGCTATTATGAGACTGACCTTGAAATCCAAGAAATGAGGCAACAGTTTGCAACTTGAGATTGGCAATACCATGTAAATCCGAGCTCCGACGTTCAAAAGCTTCATCATACAGATCCACCTTGTACTGCTGGCTATAGTCTAAACCATGCTCTGCTAGAATAGGCAAATCACTTTTAGCAGCATTGTACCCCACCATGGGTAAAGAACCCACAAAAGTTTGGAATTCTTCTAAGACTTTCTCAACTAGTGGAGCATCTTTTAAAGTTTCAGCTGTAATTCCCGTCAATCCATTGATAAAACTTTTTAGAGGGATACTGGTATGGACATAGGAATCATAGGCATCGATTTCCTGACCATCTCTAAAACGCACTGCCGATACTTGAATCAAGTGTGTTTGTCCTTCGTGCTGATTAAATTCTAAGTCAAAAGCAATGTAATCTTCTAATCGTTCCATTTTCTACCTCTCCTATACTGTTATTTTATACTAATTCAAACCGCGTCAGCTTCGCCTTGCCGTAGATATAGTTACTGACTTCGTCAGTTTTATCCGCAACCTCAAAAACATGTTTTGAGCTGACTTCGTCAGTCTTATCTACAACCTCAAAGCAGTGCTT
>NZ_JVRR01000078.1 GCF_001070715.1 Streptococcus pseudopneumoniae | reverse complement strand
TCGTCAGTTCTATCTGCAACCTCAAAACAGTGTTTTGAGCTGACTTCGTCGGTTCTATCCACAACCTCAAAACGGTGTTTTGAGCTGACTTCGTCAGTCTTATCTACAACCTCAAAACAGTGTTTTGAGCAGCCTGCGGCTAGTTTCCTAGTTTGATCTTTGATTTTCATTGAGTATTACTCTCTCTTGTCACTTCTTTCTATTTTACCATAAAGTCCAGCCTTTGAAGAACTTTTACTAGAATACAAGGGGGCTGTCTCTCTTTGCTATCTTGAGCATCAAAAAAGAGGGAAGCTCCCTCTTTTACGAATTCAATGCTGCTAGGGTATCCAAATACTGGTTGTTGATGACTGCCAAAATATAGGTATCTACCTTCAAAAGGTCATCTGGTCCAAATTCAACATCCAATGGGGAATTTTCCTGCTCTCGGAAGCCCAAAATATTCAGATTGTATTTGCCACGAAGGTCTAATTTATTCAGACTTTGACCTGCCCAAGACTGAGGGATTTTCATCTCCACAATAGAGACATTTTTATCCAACTGAAAGACATCAACACTATTATGGAAAAGAATGGTCTGTGCTAGGGACTGCCCCATTTCATACTCTGGCGAGATAACCGAATCAGCTCCAATCTTTTCTAGCACTTTCTTAGCTGTATGGCTTTTGACCTTAGCAATAACAGTCGGTACCCCCAAACTCTTACAGTGCATAACTGCAAGCACACTCGACTCCAGATTTTCACCTGTCGCGACTACAACGGTATCGCAGGTATCAATCCCTGCTGATCTCAATAATTCTTCATCTGTGATGTCACCAATCACTCCACGCGCCAAAACTGGCTCAAACTGATTGATGCGCTCTGCGTGGTCATCAATAGCGATAATATTCATATCCTGCTTGGCTAGGGCAGCTAGGACACTACTCCCAAAAATTCCCAAGCCTAAAATTCCAATCGTACGATCTGACATGCTCTTTCCTTTCTTAACCAATACTAATATCTGCTTTCATATAGTGAATCATATCTTTCTTTTCTGGATGGTAATCTGCTAGACTGACCAGCAGGGTCAAGGGACCAATTCGTCCGATAAACATGAGAACCATAATCACACTTAGAGCTAATTTCCCTAAATCTGGAGTTAAATTTGCCGTCACTCCGACTGTCCCAAGAGCAGAAATGGTTTCAAATATGAGGTGGATAAAGGGAGGATTTCCCTTGGCTGTGATCCCTAGTAAAATCAAGCCCAGCAAGAAGGTCATCAAAAAGATAATAAAGACACTAAAGGATTTTTGAACGGTTCGTGGCGCAATCGTCCGTCGAGCGACATTGGCATGAGGTAAGCCTAGAAGCTCACTTCGTGCAAAGACCAAGAGGACAAAAAATGTGGTAATCTTGAGCCCCCCAGCTGTTCCTCCTGGAGCCCCACCTAAAAACATCTGCAAGATATAAATCAATAAGGTAACAGGACGAGCCATGCTGTAATCAATTGTCCCAAAACCAGCCGTTCTCATGCTGACAGTTTGGAAAAAGCTGACCAAGACCTTATCTGCAACAGGGAGATTGCCAATCGTACCTGCATTGTTCCATTCAAGAGCCAGACTGGTCACCGTCCCAAAAGCTAGGAGCCCCACCGTCAGTAATAAAACCAGTTTGGTGTGAAAATGCAGGCGCCCTTTTTTCTTTTTCCCTATATGCGTAGCAAGGTCAAACCAGACCATAAATCCAAGACCACCTGTGATAATCAAGCCTGCGATGACCAGATTGACCAAGAGATCAGTCTGAAAAGCAATCAAGCTCGTACTTCCAAAATTATCAAAACCTGCATTACAGAAGGCGGATATAGCTAGAAAAATAGCACTAAAGAGACCGCGCCCCCAGCCAAGTTGAGGAACAAAACGAAAACTGAGGAATAGAGCTCCCAAACCCTCAACCAAAAAAGTCGTGAGAAAAATAGAATAGACAAACTTTCTCAAAGATCGAGTCTCTCCATAACTAAAACTATCTTGAATAGTTGCACGGCTACGAAGACTAAGCTTTTGCTTGCTCTGGATATAGAAAACCCCAATAAAGGTCATGAGCCCCAGACCACCAATCTGAATCAAGAACATACAAATGAGCTGACCCCAAATATTGTAGGTGGCAGCGACAGGCTGGGTAAAAAGACCTGTCACACAGACCATGGATACAGTTGTAAAGAGATGGTCAAAATAAGTCGCTCGAGAGCTTTCAACTTGGACAAAAGGCAAGCTCAAAAGAAGAGAGCCTAGTAAAATGGCCAAGGCAAAACTCAAAAAAATACGACGGGCTGGCGATAAACGAGATAAGCCTAGCTCTATTTTTTCCTTAGATAATTTAAATAACATACATCCATTGTACCATAAAAAGTAGGAGAGGAGTTAGATCTGAAAGGCTATTTCAAGGCAGAGTTCTAGCGCCTTATCAAAAGCTTCCGAACCCCAGTCACGACTATCGTACTGGTCCAAGTCAGCTAGGGAATCTGCTGTGAACAACAATTCACCCCAGAGAACCCCACGCAATTGAGCTACTGCCGCAAGCGCAGCACACTCCATCTCCACAACAGCACAGCCTTCCTCCTTGCGATAAGCCACCTTTTCAGCCGTTTCTCGGTAAAAACCGTCTGTCGTCCAGGTCATGACTTCTTCATAGGAAATCCCTCTGGCTTCCAACACTCGCTCAATAGCAGCAATAGCCTCTGGCTGCATTTCCATATAACGAGAAGGTGCCACATAGTGGTAACTGGCTCCTTCATCTCGCAGAGCGCGAACAGGGACTAGAAAGGCATTTTCCTCTATATCGGCTAGCACACCACAGGTACCTGTGGAAATAATCTGCTCCACACCATAGCCAATCAACCAATCCATAAACTGGGCTGCTGGAGCTGAACCAACAGGAGCCTGAGCCAGACAGACCTCCTCGCCTTTGTAGCTCATGACATAGATTGGATAGGTCTTGGTGGCAGAAACGAATTCGCCGACACAGTTCGCCCCGACTTCCCTCGCATAGCGGTCAATCTCTTCACCTAAAAATGCATAGACACACTTCTTGGGCAAGTGCAAGTCCAGCCCCTCGTGATTGGGCATGATGACTGCCTGAGGATTGTCATCAAACTCTAAAATAGGAATCGCATGCTTCTGAATCATAACCTACCTCCTCTAATTTTGTACTATTGTATCAAAAATTGACGGAGTGTCAAGGAGGGAGCTGATACACTGAGAATAAAAACAATACAATAACAATATTTTTGACAGAGACTCTTTTTAATGGTAAAATGGACTTGCTTAAAAGTTCGATGAAATAAGCACATAAGAAAACACCACCGGTTGCCGCCAGTGGTGTTTTTTTGCGCTTGCTCAAGGCGCTCAGGCTATTTCTTTTTCTTGTCGCATTTGCTTGCTACAAATCGGATAAGCCACTCCGATAAGACATTCGCTAGTGTACCAGCAAGAATAGGTAGCAAGACAAGTTCGATGAAAACGCACATAAGATCACCTCCTGCCTGCGCAGTCTAGTGTTTGCGACCTTACTATTGTATCATCTTTGACTGAAAATAAATAGAAAAAATCATTGACATCATCGAGTCATCCACAAAAACTCTCTCCTACACTAATACTTCTTGTATCAAAAAACATCCCAGTTACGAGATGATTTAAAATTGATCAATGAAGCAGACTTGCTAAGATATAGAGTAGGTGAATGTGAACTGGGTAAAAATGTAGAAGAAGTTTTTATCTCCACTCCCTTTTTCTCCATTATTGAAGAACAAGGGAATAACAGAAAAGAAACAGCACCCGCTGTTCCTTTTTACTTCTATTTCACAGGTATTTCCTTAATCACGCGCGCAGGGTTGCCACCTAATACAACATTGTCCCCAAAGGACTTGGTAATCACGGCCCCTGCTCCTGCGACGACATTATTTCCAAGTGTGACTCCAGGCAGGACAATGACGCCACCACCAGCCCAGAAATTGTCTCCGATTGTGATAGGCTTACCGTACTCAATACCTGAATTGCGCTCATGTGGATCCAGCGGATGGAGGGGGGTCAAGAACTGACAGTTGGGACCAATCATGGCATTGTCTCCAATACGAATCGGACAAACATCCAGCATGGTCAAGTTCCAATTAGAATAAAAATTTTCCCCTAGATGGATATTGACTCCATAATCGACCACCAGACGTGGATTGACATAAAGATTTTGCCCAGTCGAGCCAAACCAATCCTTAATGATCTCCGCTCCCTTTAAGGGATTTTCTTCTCGGTTAAAGGCAGCCTGCTTTTGGCGAGAAGCCTGAGCCAAGGCCCGCAGTTCTGGATCCGATGGACGGTAAACCTCTCCTGCTATCATTTTCTGGTATTCACTAGTCATTGTATTCTTCTCCTTATTTCCCACCATTGTATCAAAATATTTACATATCTGACTAGGATAAGGAGCACTTTCTACAATTGATGCTCTGGTCTTTCTCACATCCTATCTAGCTAAGCGAATACGCGTCACGATTCCATCTGGGTCTATCACTTCTAACTGAGTTGATGTCAGCCACTTGATAGGCGCCTCAACTTCTTGTCCTCTTTCGGCAATTGCTAGAAGTTCTTCTTTGCTTGCGACTTCAATGACATAGTAGGCTAAGCCGGGTAATCCTTGTTCACGTCTGGCTAGCCTTTTTCCTCCCCACTCGTTGACTGCTAAATGATGATGATAATCCCCAGACGCAATCCAACTAGCGCTAGGCACACTGAATTTATCCTCTAGTCCTAAAACCTTTTGATAAAACTGGCTTGCTACTTGACTATCCTTGACAGAAAGATGGATATGCCCCATGCGCGTAGTAGAGACTATCTCAAAAGGTTCTACTTTACGTCCCATCTCATATATTTCTTGAGCAGATAGGGCTTCGGTCACTCCGACAATGCGCCCATCCTCACGAATATCCCAGTCCTCTACAGGCTTATCACGATAAATTTCAATCCCGTTCCCTTCTAAATCTTCCAGATAGATTGCTTCACTGTAGCCATGATCCGCCCCGCCGACTAGCTGAATTTGCAGCTCTGCTATATGCTTAAACAGATTTGCCAAATCCTCACGACTTGGTAAAAGGATAGCTAGGTGGTAGAGACCATAGTGGTCTTGCACCTCCTCTAGCCTGTCTGTTTTCAGTAAATGAACCAAAGCCTTTCCACCAGCTCCTAAGATACTTTCAGATTCTGTCTGAGAAAGAATCTCCAAGCCTAGAATCTGATGATAGAAGGCTGTTTGACTTGCCAAATCCTTTACATTTAAAACGGCTTCTGCCAAATAAATCTTACTATTGTATGCGTAGGTCATCTATTTCTCCTTTGTTCTTTTTGTTGTAACCTTATTTATTACAACATTATACTCCTTTTTTACTTGGAGTCAAGTAGAACAACTCAAATAGTAGGACCAAACGATGTTGGGCAAAAAGTCGACTTCAAGAGAAAATGAAGTAAATCTCCCCACAATCATAACCACCCGTCAAACGGGTGGTTTGTCCCAGGGCTATAAGCCCAAATTACCAGCCAGCGCCTAAAGACGCTGGCTTT